>JAQXDR010000092.1 GCA_029251265.1 Pseudoprimorskyibacter sp.
CATGCTGATTTGTTTCCTGATAATATTTTTTTTAACGTCATTTTATCTAATCCAAATGATCTAACATTGCCGTTGAACAACGGTAATGTGGCCTGTTTTGGGCATACTGAATATCAATCAACCATAAACTATAAATTGTAATAATTCACACCAAATATGATCATCTATACGTACGCGAGAGTTATTCTCTCTAAAGTGAAACTTTTTCTCGATTGAGTTGCACCCATGAGTCGTCGGTGCGTGTACGACCCACCAAACCACGGATCTCTTTTGTGAATAGGACGCATGGAAATTTCAGTAAATGACGGTTTATCTCCAAAAAGTCTGTTTAATCGTGTCTTCTATTTTTTAAAAGGATACGGACATCAAGGTAGCCTTATAATGTGATGACTTGCAGCCATAACCTCGGAAGTAGATTTGTGGACTAATTCCAATACGGGTATTTTGCGTTAAGGAGTTAACTTATGCACGCTGATCCAGTAACTGGCGAAAACCCGCCTCGAGTGCGAACCGACAGTGCGCCACGTTGATTACCAGCCTTAAGGCTGGTCTCATGTGATGCACCTTCAAGCCACATAGACAAAAACCCTGCGTTAAACGCATCACCTGCACCGGTTGTGTCTATGACTTCTGTTAGGAATGCAGGCATATTTAGGGTTTGCCCCGGCGCAAACAATGTTGCACCTTGATCACCACGCTTGACTACCGTGATTGACGCCAGCTTGTCTCCTATACATGTATTTTGAAGCTCGTCCATTTCGGTCTGGTTGGGCAGGAAAAGATCAATTTTACCTAAAAATGGCTGTAATTGTCGCGCATCAAAATCGTCGTCCCAGCCACAGTCAGTCGAAATTGTTATTCCCAGGGAATGTGCCATATCAATAATATCGGGGTTTGCGATCAGACTAGTAATCTCTCCGATGTGGATATGTCTGACGTCATGCTTTTTGATATCATTTACTGAGATTTTGGGAAATGCGGGACCAGCCCTGTGTGTCAGAAATGAACGGTCGGAATCACTTACCATGGCCACAGTCATCTGCGGTCCGTCTTCATTGGAAAGGGACGCACACATTGACAAATCTACATTTGAAGTCGTTAGGTCGCTTTGCATAAGGTCGTTATATGGTGCTTGTGGAAGCATTGCCGCTAAAAAAGACGCGTGTCCCAGCTGAGACAGATGCGCTGCGGTGATGAATGCACCTCCGCCTGCATGTGCACCAAAGCTGTCTGCGAACACTTCGGTTCCAAGCGTCGGCATTCGTGGCAAGCCAGTGAAGATAAAGTCGCAGTACAAACGGCCAACCGCAAGGACTGATGGTTTTTTGCTAGGACTGCTCACCGAAGTGCCGCACCATTTTCTGGGTCAAAAATATGTATATTTTGGGCCTGCGCCCGCAGATTGACGCAACCGCCCAATTCTGGCGGCGTACGGCCATCAGCTTTTGCAATGATATCTCCGTGGACCGTGCCAACGTGGATCAGAGTTTCATGGCCAAGTGGCTCTCGGACATTCACAGAGCCGCGGATCAAGGCTGGTCCATCAGTCGGTTCCAGATCCTCTGGTCGAATACCCAAAGTTACTTTTCGCTCACCGCTGATAGAAGTCTTGAGTTCGATAATGGAACCACCCTCAATATGGATTTGCCCGTCTACAATAGTAGCCGGTATCATATTCATCGCAGGCGAGCCAATAAAGCTGGCAACAAATGTATTGGCGGGAGAATGGTACACTTCAGACGGGGTACCAACTTGCTGGATGTACCCGTCTTTCATGATGACGATCCGATCAGCCATGGTCATCGCTTCGACTTGATCGTGCGTAACGAACACTATGGTTGCGCCAACCCTTTGGTGAAGTTTCTTGATTTCAAGTCGCATCTGCGTGCGTAATTGGGCATCAAGGTTGGATAACGGCTCGTCAAAAAGAAAGACAGCTGGATCACGTACCATGGCACGACCGATTGCAACGCGCTGTCTTTGACCACCAGAAAGTTGGTTCGGCCGACGTTCAAGAAGGTCTGTCATCCCCAAAATGTCAGCGATTTCGTCAATCCGTTTATTTTTGTCGGCTCGCGACATTCTTGCAGATCTTAGCCCAAACCCAATATTTTTTCGAACGGTCATATGTGGATAAATTGCGTAGTTTTGGAACACCATCGCTATATCGCGGTCTTTTGGCTCAAGATTGTTCACCACCCTTCCCCCGATCTCTATTGTACCGCTCGTTATTTCCTCTAGTCCAGCGATCAGGCGTAAGGTTGTGGATTTGCCGCAGCCAGATGGTCCAACAAGAACAACAAATTCGCCGTCTTGAATGCCAAGGTCAATGCTATGAAGCACCTCTGTCTGTCCGTAGGTTTTGACGAGTTCGCCCAGTTTGAGATTCGACATCGGTCAGGATCCTATTAAACCATTGAAGGCGTCGGTCAGGTTTTGCATAGCAGCGTCATGACGCCCTTTTCGCGAGGTTTGGCGCGCCTTCAAATCAGCCAAAGTAACGGAATAGATTTGGATTGCGGATAAAACCGCTGGTTTTGCAGGGCCGCCAGGGCAGTCGCGTCTAGCAACAAAAGTGTCGGCAGAAACGGCCGTTTTAAAGGCTTGCTCGCTAAGGTTTGGTTCACATCCAACTGCATTTTTAAATGCCGACAAAAAGGCGTTATAGCCATCGGCCAAAGGTACTTGTTTTGCGATGACGCCTTTTGCAACGGACGCGGCAATTTCGTGGGCTTGTCGAAAGCTCAGCCTTTCATCGCGTACCAGCGTATCTGCTAATTCGGTTATTGTAATGCAGGCGGCGTCTGTTGTTTGGGACACCCGATCCACATTGATTTTGCAAGCAGGCAGCAGCGCCGTCAGCAGCCGCAGCACGCGACTGCCACTGTCAAAGGCGGCATAACCTGCCTGCTGAACTTCGCCTTCGCTGTCGTTCATGTCGGTAAAGGGTGTATTGTGCATGGTGCCCACAACCATATCACAGCGCCCCACAGTGACGCTGGACATATGGCGCAAGTGCTCGATTGGGACTGGGTTGCGTTTTTGTGGCATGATCGAACTGATCTGGACCAGACTGTTTGGAACGTAGATCTGATTGACCTCGAATGCAGACCAAAATTGCAGATCTTGGATCAACCGACCAAGGTGTACAAAGACCAATTTAATCGCGGAATATAATCCTGTAATATAGTCGACCGCTGCAATACATCCGTAAGAGTTCAACTGAGGCCCGTCAAAACCCAAAAGCGTCGCGACAAGGTCGCGGTCAATGGGAAAGCCAGAAGTTGTGATCGCAGCAGCGCCCATGGGACAATGTTCAAGCGCGTCGGCGGCCGCATCTATGCGTTCAGCGTCGCGTAGGATAACCTCAATTATGGCACTCAGATAATGGCCAAAGGTGGTTGGCTGTGCGGGTTGACCATGGGTATAGGCCACGATGAGGGTGTCTGATTCTTTACGTGCTGTTTCCGTCAATGCGGATGCAAGCGCGTGTAATTCATCTATCAAGTTCGCGGCCCGTTGGCGAAGTGCCATTTTAAACAGCGTGTGGTCCATATCGTTGCGTGACCGCGCCGTGTGTAGCGACCCACCTAAATCACCTAATCGGTTCCTTAATTCTGCTTCGACCAGAAAAAAGTAATCTTCATGTTCGCCAGTGTATGTCAAATCGTTGATGTCGACATCTACGTCTATGGCCGCAAGGCATTTGGCAAGCTTTGTGGCATCGCTGGTCGTCAGGATGCCGGTTTTGGCAAGCATGACCAAATGGGCGCGGTTTATCATCGACATGCCAGCTGCATAATTGGCCTTCACACCTTCAAAAAGTGGCGCAAGAACCGTGTCGCGATAGACAGGATCGGGAAAGACAGATGTATCACTCATCCTTTTAGACCTGCCATGACGACACCCCGAATGATAAAACGCTGAAAAATGAGAAATACGACAAGTGTTGGAATGGTTGAAATTGCAGCGCCGGTCATAACCAATTCCCAAGCGACATCAGCTTCGTCTGCAAATGTCGAAAGACCGACAGGCAGCGTGTACATATCCCAGCTATTGGTCACAATCAGGGGCCAGATGAAGGCAGTCCAGTTGCCTAAAAAGACAAAGATCGCGAGCGCTGCAAGCGCTGGCTTGACCAAAGGCATGGCAACGGTCCACCAGATTTGCAGCTCGTTCAACCCGTCGATTCTAGCCGCTTCGATGAAGTCATCTGGCACAGTTTCAAAGAATTGTTTCATCAAAAAGGTACCAAACGCCGTCATTAAACCGGGGAACATGATCCCCCAATGTGTATCCAACCATCCAAAGCTTTGGCTCATCAGATACCACGGAATAACCAGCATTTCGGTTGGGATCATAAGCGTTGAGAGAATCGCGATGAAAACGATGTACCGGCCGGGAAACCGAAATTTGCACAAAGTGTATCCGACGAGGCTATCAAACAGAACGTTTGATAATGTGGTAATCAGCGCGATGATCAAAGAGTTGGTGAACCATCCGTAGAACCGACCATCTTCCAACACATAGACGTAATTTTCCAAATGCGGTTCTTTGGGAATTAAGGACACATCATAGATCTCATGTGGCCATTTTAGAGATGTCGACAACATATAAATGATGGGCATAACCATCAAAATTCCACCCAAAAATAGCACACTCCAACGGATGTATTGACCCATACTGACCCTGCGTTTTGCAACCCGATTGGAAAAACGCTTGTTTGGGGGCGCTTGGTTTTCGTCGGCAGCAACCATTAGCGATCCCTAAGTAGATAGAGTTGAAAGAGTGAGACACACAGCAAGATCAAGAACAAGACCACAGTTTGTGCTGCGGCATATCCCATATCAAAATCCGTAAACGCGCTTTGATAAATTTGTAAAACCAATGGTTTGGTCGAATTCAATGGCCCGCCGGGGTCGCCCGAGGTCATATTGAAAACCTGATCGAAAATCCTGAGAAACCCGATGGAGGAAAAGACCACGAGGAATACGATTGTCGGTTTCAGAAGTGGCAATGTGATTTCGAATAGCGTTGCAGTTTTGGACACACCGTCGATTCGTGCGGCTTCGTAATAGCTTTGGGGAATGGCGCGGATACCAGCCATGAAAATAATGATCTGAAAACCCAGGCCAGCCCACACGGCTGGGGCAAGGATTGCGGGCAGTGCGTTTGTGGTCGAACGCAGAAATTCTATCTGTGGAATGCCAAATTGGGCGAGAGCATTATTAAAGAGCCCAATTGGTACGGGCTGATAAAACCAACGCCAAACCCAAGCCATCGCAACCGCGCTGGTCATAAAGGGTAAAAAGTAAAGCATGCGGATAAACCCATGCATGAACCGTGTTTTGTCGAGATGGTATGCAATAAAAAATGATATAACGAGGCTGATCGGTGTGCCCAAAATCAGATAAACAAATGTATTTCGGAACACTTGCCAAAACACAGGATTGTTCCAAAGCTTTTCGTAATTCTTCCATCCAGCCCATGTCCTGTCACCCAGCAGGTTCCAGTCCTGAAACGATATGACCATGGCGTTTCCGGTCGGGTAGAACCGGATTACGACATAAAAAACTACTGGCAATGCAAGGAAAGCCCAAGCCCAGACAATCTGTTTTTGCCGTATGGAAAGATTTTTATACATCAGTCTGCCAGAAAGAAAGAAAACAGGGCGCAGTCACCTGCGCCCTGTACGGATCATTTGGATGTGTAGAATGCGTCAAGAAGCTCTTGCTCAGCCGCAGCTGCGATAGCAAGCGAGTCGGCGACTGACATACCTTGTAGCTTTACTCTCTCAACAGCATCTATCAACACCTTTCGTTGCGCACTTTCGTTCACGAACTTGGTCGTATTCGCATACGCTAGACCGCGAATAAACGGTCCGTAGGTTGCGTCATTTGAATTTGCTTCGGTAAGGCCCACCGAAGGTTTAGCAGGAAGCTCTCCTACGACGTCCAGCCAGATCTGCATGGCCTCGTCGGATGTCACATATTGCATGAACTTGACTGCGGCATCGTACTTTTCATCTTCTGCTTTGGTCGTAATTGCATTGACCCAGTATGAAGAATAATTCGAGCGCATGCCTTCACCAGTCGCAGGAAGTTCGGTCACAGCCCATTTGAGGCCCCGTGTTTTGTTGAGCGATCCAATACGGAACGATCCGTCGATATGCATGCCTGCACGACCTGCCTTAAAAGCAGCCTGTGGTTCATCCATAAAGCCGACGGCCCCAATACCATTTTCTTCGCCCAGTCCAACATAGAACTCCATGGCGCTGACGCCTTCGGGTGTGTTGTAGTTTACTGTTGTGTAGTCATTCAGATAAGGCTCACCACCAAACTGTCGCACCAAACCCTCGCGGAACCAGTGGTGGTCCTGCGCGGTCATCCCCATGGTCAGTCCGGCCTGCGTTATGTTGCCCGCACCGTCACGTTTGGTCAGCTGAGCGCCAATTTCCAGCATTTCGTCCAAGGTTTCAGGGGGACCGTCGATGCCAGCATCATCAAAAAGGCGCGTGTTGTAGAATAAGGCGAGTGAGCGAACGGCCGTCGGCAAAGCCCAATAGTTCTCCCCTTCGCGCATTGCTGAAACCATCGGGAAAAATTCCGCGTCGATCGTATCGGCATCAAAGCTGTCAGCAGGCAGTGGTTGTATCAGGCTTGCAGCCTTGTAGTCATTTAGCCATCCATAAAACAGTTGAACCACGTCAGGGCCTTCGCCCGCAGGGATCGCGGCAGCAACTTTGGTGCGATAATCGGCATATGGGAAATGCGTCATCGTTACCGTGATATCTGGGTTCACGGCTTCAAAATTTTCGATCAATTGTTCCATTGCAGTGACGCGTGCGCCGAAAAAATATTGCCAGTATTCAATTTCAACAGCATGAGCAGCAGTCGAAAATAACGCCGTGGTGCTGGTGGCAGTCGCAAAAACCAGCGCCTTCATTTTGGTGAACTTCATGTCAGAACTCCATGTTGGATATCGCCGGGTTTTCCGGTCGCCATGCGGGAATGAGCCGCTAATACCTCACGCTAGACCAATTGTGTTGAATCATCAAGTAAGTTGAGTTAATGGTTTTGTATGGCAACTTCATCCCAAATTGTTGGCGCTAATGCAGAGCGTTCACGTAGTCACAATCGGCAGATGGTGCTTGAGCGGATCAGGCAAGCAGGTGAAATTGGACGTGCCGAGATTGCCAGAAGTTCGGGTCTGTCGACGCAAGCAGTTTCAAACATAATCTCCAATCTACTGGCTGATGGGCTGATCCGGGAACAGGGACGCAAGGCTACGACCCGTGGTCAACCCCCTGTCCAATATGGGTTAAATCCAAGTGGCGGTTATGCAGTTGGGATTGAAATCAGGCCAGATGCAATTTTCGCAGCCGTTATTGACCTATGTGGCGGTCCGGTCGTGTCGCTTAGGCGCGCATTAAGTACTCAAGATCTTGAAGGTGTCACCCAATTAGTCGTTGAAGCAAAGACTGCTATCGTTCAACACGCCGGCATTGCAGACATAAAAATCCTTGGTGCAGGCATCGTTATGCCCGGGCCGTTTGGACGCACTGGATTAAGCGGAACAGAATCTGAGTTTTCCATCTTTCATGACATTTCACCCAAAGCATGGTTCGGCAAAGCGCTGGGTATCCCGGTTGTTGTTGAAAATGATGCCAACGCGGCGGCAGTGGCAGAAAGAGTCGCGGGTGCGGCGGGTGACTTGGACACGTTTGCTTTTTTGTATTTCGGAAATGGTCTTGGTTTAGGTTTGATGCACAGTGGACGCCTGATCACTGGCGCGTTTGGTAATGCAGGAGAAATCGGTCACATTCCTGTTGTTTCAAAGGGACAAACCGTTCCACTAGAATCGGCGATCAGCCGTCTTGCAGTGCAAAAGTATCTGTCCCGAGAAGGGATAACAGTAGACAGCAGCGATGATCTGGCGAAAATTTATGCAGCAAGGGATCCTGCGCTGATGAGATGGTTGGATGACGCAATCGAACCCTTGTCGAATGCGATCGCAGTCATTGAAAATATGTTTGATCCCGACGCGGTCATTCTTGGTGGGGCAATGCCTGATGCCATATTCGATCATTTAATCGGCTCAGTCACGTTGGCACAAAGATCGGTTTCGAACCGGCCCGGACGCACTGTTGAAAGACTTCTGCGCGGGGCTTCAGGCCGAATGACGGGAACCCTCGGAGCAGGTGCACTTGTCATCAATCAAGCTTTCACACCGCGGATCGCTGCAGCCACTTAAAAAAGGATTTCCGATGCCAACTTTTGATCAAATGCGTATCGGTCATGACCGTGCCCACCCTAGGCTGTTGGAACTTTGGTGGGCTTTGTGTCCACTGAAAACTGTTGTGCGATTTATGCAAACTGGAGCACACCCAGATGATGAAACCTCGGGAATGCTTGCTGCATTAACATTTCGCGATGGTATAAATATCTCTTACGCTTGTTCAACTAGGGGTGAGGGGGGCCAAAACGATATCGGAACAGAGTCCGGGTCCGACCTTGGTGCGCTTCGTACCCGGGAGATGGAGCGCGCGTGCGATGTGCTTGGCATGCGCATGCACTGGCATTCCACGCACTCCGATGACACCATAACCGACTTTGGATTCTCCAAAAGTGGCCAAGAGACACTTGGTCTTTGGGGCTATGACCGCACTATGCTGCGCTTTGTCGAAATTATTCGCACCGAAAGGCCGGATATCATCTGCCCGACGTTTCTGGATGTGCCGGGGCAACACGGGCATCACAGGGCGATGACTGAGGCCGCGCATGCCGTGATGGCTGCGGCGGCAGACCCCGATGGTCCATCTGATCTGCCGCCTTGGCAGGTGAAGAAATTGTACCTTCCGGCATGGTCTGGGGCAGGCCAGGCCTACGATGATGATTTGCCACCACCTGCCGCAACTTTGACTGTTGTGGGCACAGATCGCGAACCGATGACCGGTTGGAACTGGAATCGTATTGGTCAACAATCGCGGACCTATCACCGCACGCAAGGCATGGGGCGGTGGATCCCTTCTGGTGCGGGCCAAGACTGGCAACTTCACCTTGCCTTGTCACATACTAACGGACCAGACGATTTTATCTGGTCGGGGATGGCCCGAACGCTTGGCGATATGGCCACACATCCGGCCGCGCACCCAATTTCGGCGTCTCTGGTTTCCGCTCAGGCGTCCATAGACGCGGCCATTGCAGGGTTTCCAGATTTTGTTACGATTGCCGATAACACGATAAATGCGCACCAACACATACAAAGCGCTCTAGAGATATGCCCAAAAGAGCTGGTTCATGATTTTGCGCACCGGCTTGATCAAAAGCTCGGGCAACTTGGCCATGTTCTTCGTTTGGCCTTGGGTGTTGATGTCCGCGCGCGGACCGCCTCTGCTTTTGTCGATCTTGGCGGTTCTGTCAAATTTTTGACAGAAATAGACGCAGGCGCGGCGGCATCAGCGGATGTCAGTCTGGAGTTGCCAAAAGGCTGGTGTGCCGATCAAGACATCCTGACAGTTGCAGCTGGCTCCGCTCCCAGCGATCCATACCCTGCGTTCTATGATCCTATTGTGCCGGAAACACCGCGCCTTTTGGTGACAATGGTAAAGGATGATGCAGCCGTAACAATCCCAGTCCGATTTGAAACGGAACCTGTAGTTTTGGCACGAGAGCGTGTGACGCTATCGCCCGCGGCTGTGGTTCTGAATACCAATACGCCACGCCGGACGATACGCCTTAGCGTGTCGGATGTGTCGCCCCAGAATGCAAAAATAGAGCTAGATCTGCCGTCTGGCTGGACTGCGCAACACCTTGATACCGCCTACACGATCACAGTACCCCAAGATGTTGCAGCTGGGTCGTATCAGATAAAAGCCATCATTAATGGCAAGCTGGCCGAGAGTGTCCGTATGATTGAACATGATCATATCGGACCCACTGCGCATGCGCGGCCTGCATGTGTTTCAGTTCGGGTTTTAGACGTTAGTTTGGCACGCGGCAAAGTGGGATATATTGGCGCCGGAAATGACCGGGTTGGTGAGTGGCTTGCCGCTATGGGGGCCGATGTGACGCCTGTCGCAGACCATGAGCTGTCCAGCGAAACGGTGCTCGCCAACTACACCGCCATCGTCGTTGGTATTTTTGCCATGCGTTTTCGTCCAGGGTTGACCGACGCAATACCTGTGCTGCACCGATGGGTCGAAGCGGGTGGTACATTGGTCACATTGTACCATCGGCCTTGGGACAATTGGGATCCAGACAAAATTCCACCTCGAAGGTTGGAAATTGGCAAGCCTTCGCTGCGTTGGCGTGTCACAGATGAAACGGCCAAGGTGACCCAGCTGATTGATCATCCGATCCTTGCGACTCCGAATCTGATTGGCGGCTCGGATTGGGATGGCTGGGTTAAAGAACGCGGTCTTTATTTTGCCAAGTCCTGGGATCAGGCGTATGAGCCGCTTTTGTCACTGTCTGATCCTGAAGAAGATCCATTAACCGGCGCATTGCTGGTCGCTGATATCGGCATGGGACGTCACATCCACACGTCCCTCATTCTACATCATCAAATGGAAAATCTTGTACCTGGTGCCTTCAGACTAATGGCCAATTTCATCGCACCCAGACGATGACGGACAAGTCTCCGCGCAATAATCTGCAAGGCGGAGCTTGGCTGATCGCAGATATGTCCCTGAATATCTGGGCGCTTTCTATCGTTAAGTGGCTGGATGCGGGGTATCCGGTGATGCAGGTTGTTTTCATACGTGCCAGCGTTGGTTTGATCCTGATCCTGCCCTTGATCTGGATTTACCGTTCACATTTCAGAAACATTGAGTATCCCCATCTTCATTTATTACGCGTCAGCTTGTCTGTGATAACGTTGACGGCCAGCTTTTTCGCCATCTCGCGCGTCCCACTTGCCCTGTTTACGGCGATAAATTTCACAAGACCTATTGTAACCATGATTATGGCGGCCGTTATTTTGCGCGAAACCATCGGACGTCGTCGCTGGATTGCCTCTGTCATTGCCTTTTTCGGTGTGTACATTGCAGCAGATCCAAGCAGCGTTTCGTGGACCGTCGGTCTGTCTGCTTTGATGCTGGTAATTTTCACAGGATCATCCGCCACAATCGCCACACGTCGGTTGCGCGCGGCGCCGCCTATTGTGCTAATGACATTTTATACGGCAGGCTTAATGATTTGCAGTGCGCCGCTTGCCGTGCCATTTTGGGCTGAGATCGCAGCAAAAGACATAATCGCTCTTCTTGCTGTTGGTGCTTTTGCGCAATGCGCGCAGCTTTGCTTTTTAAATGCGCACTACCATGGCGAGGCAGGATTCCTGTCCGTACTGGGATATCTGAGCCTGATTTTGTCTGTCAGTGTCGGAGCGTTTGTTTTTCAAGAAACGCCTGATCCTAGTTTTTATCTTGGAGCAATATTGGTTATTGGAGCGGCGCTTTGGGTTGTCTGGAGATCGCGCTCCGTATCTGTAAATGACTGAACAAAGGGTTCTGACCTTTTATAAAATACCAATCTCGGCCAATGCACCAGCCAATGCCGGGGGCAGAGTGTCATCAGTAGCACGCCCCTGCGTCATGTCTGGTGGCGCATCGATCTCTTGCAGATAGCGCCAGCCCTGAAAAGGACGCCGCTGGGCCGCCTGCGTCCGGACCAATTCAGGCGCCAAAACGATGGCACAACGGCGTATTCCGTCTTTTCCGAACACCTCGTCTAGGCGTACTATATTTTGACGGCATTGGATTACACCGCGAATGACCCAATAAATTGAGCCTGTAAGGATCTCGGCTTCGCGTCGTGGCCACATACGTGTGACATGGCGCGGCATCCCATCGCTGCCTTGTGCTGCGCTGGATGACTGCCATTTTGCAAGCCCATCCACGTCTTCGGTCCCGACGCTTAACTTTAGCAGGTGTAATTTCGTGGTCATGGCTCTCTCTTTTCTGAGTTATATTGTAGCGGCATCGGTGCAAGCTTCAATACCTTGAGCTTTTCACAAAAAATGAGTTAGGTTGATTGTCCTGAGCCTACTGAAGGACCACATCATGAGCCGCTTTTCTGCACCCATCGCTGAACAAATCTGGGATATGAAGTACCGACTGAAAGAGGCTGACGGCACACCCGTCGACGGCATGGTTGAAGACAGTTGGCGCAGAATTGCGCGGGCATTGGCCGAGGTCGAAGACGATCCAGCCAAGTGGGAAGATATTTTTTACGCGGCACTCGAGGATTTTCGCTATCTGCCGGCTGGCCGGATTACTGCGGGCGCGGGAACGAACCGGTCTGTCACGCTGTTTAATTGCTTTGTGATGGGAACCGTCCCCGACACCATGGGCGGTATTTTCGATATGCTAAAAGAGGCCGCGCTAACCATGCAGCAGGGCGGTGGGATCGGGTATGACTTTAGTACAATCCGCCCCAAAGGAGCCGCCGTTTCAGGTGTGGCCGCAGATGCGTCTGGCCCCCTATCCTTTATGGATGTCTGGGATGGGATGTGTCGGACAATTATGTCGGCGGGCTCGCGTCGGGGTGCAATGATGGCCACCATGCGATGTGACCACCCCGACATTGACGCATTCATCACGGCAAAATCGGACAGTGCGCGATTACGAATGTTCAACCTGTCGGTTTTGGTGACAGATGCGTTTATGGAGGCCGTCAAATCTGGCGCGTCCTGGGATCTGGTATTCGATGGAAAAACATACCGGACAGTCGATGCGCAAGATCTTTGGAACAAGATCATGCAAGCCACCTATAATTATGCCGAACCGGGCGTTATTTTCATCGATCGGATAAACGCCGCCAATAACTTGAGTTATTGCGAGACAATCGCTGCAACAAACCCGTGTGGCGAACAGCCTTTGCCGCCCTACGGTGCCTGCCTTCTTGGGTCGATCAATATGGCACGGCTGGTGCGTGACCCTTTTGAGGAAAACGTCGCTCATGTCTGTGAGACCGAGTTGGGCGAGCTGGTCGCGACCGCAGTGCGAATGATGGACAATGTGGTTGATGCCTCGCGGTTCCCGCTAGAGGCACAGGCAAAAGAGGCCATAGCCAAGCGTCGTATCGGGTTGGGTGTGACTGGTCTGGCGGATGCCTTGCTGATGATCGGACTGCGCTATGGATCCGAGGAAGCGGCGCGCCAAACGGAGCGCTGGTTACACCAGATCGCCCGCGCCGCATATCTAGCTTCGGTGCAATTGGCGATCGAAAAAGGGGCGTTTCCGCTGTTTGATGCTGAAGCGTTTTTGGCCAGTGGTACAATGCAGGCTATGGATGACGATGTTCGCGAGGCCGTAAAGACCCATGGAATTCGCAATGCGTTGCTGACGTCGATCGCGCCCACAGGGACCATCAGTTTGTATGCTGGCAATGTCTCATCTGGGATCGAACCGGTGTTTGCTTATGCATATACCCGAAAGGTTTTGCAAAAAGATGGGTCTCGGACCGAAGAAGAAGTTGTAGACTATGCCGTGCAAATGTGGCGGGATCTGAAAGGCGACGCGCTACTGCCTGAATACTTCGTCAATGCACAGACACTGCCTCCCTTGGATCATGTGCGTATGCAATCAGCCGCGCAAAAATGGGTAGACAGTTCTATTTCAAAGACGATCAATTGTCCGGAAGACATTAGCTTTGATGCTTTTAAAGACGTCTATCTTGCTGCGTACGAGGGTGGTTGCAAAGGATGCACCACGTACCGGCCCAATGACGTCACGGGGTCTGTGTTAGCCGTCAGTGAAACCAGCGATAAAACCCCATCCGAGGCCCCCGCTATGACAAATGACGGGGCTGAAGTTGTCTACATGTCAGAGCCGTTGGATCGTCCACAGGCGCTTGAGGGGCAAACCTATAAGCTGCGCTGGCCTGACAGTGAACACGCAATATATCTGACAATTAATGATATTTTGGTGGGTGGGCAGCGTCGGCCCTTTGAGGTGTTTATCAATTCAAAGAATATGGAACATTACGCTTGGACAGTGGCGTTGACGCGTATGATTTCGGCTGTGTTCCGGCGTGGAGGCGATGTCAGTTTTGTTGTAGAAGAACTCAAGGCCGTTTTTGATCCGCGCGGTGGTGCATGGGTCAAAGGGAAATATATTCCGTCAATTCTGGCTGCGATTGGCGGGGTCATAGAACAGCATATGATTGTGACAGGGTTCTTGGAGGGTGAAGGCCTTGGTCTAAAGGAAGATCCCAAAGCAAAGGTGATGTCTATGCAAGCAAAGCATTCCACAGCGCCCCGTGGAGCTGCATGTCCCAGCTGCGGTCAGTTTGGGCTGCGTATGGTTGAGGGTTGTATGACTTGCCCTTCGTGTGGATATTCGAAGTGTTCTGGTTGATGTCGCGTGCAATGTTGTTGGTGTGGGACACCCCATAACTTGGCCATTATGGGGTGTTTTTGACCACTCGACACAGATCAAATGACCATCAATCCTTACAGGGTTGGTGGTTTTTTAATGCTTTCAATGACTTACGCATATTGGTCTTTTCAGGCCCCTACGGCATTGGCGTTTTAGGCAGGGCATCACCGCGGGCTTGCTTTGCCTCTGCGTTTGTTCCCTAAGTGTTCCACAGGTTCCGGAACCTTTCATATCCCATAGCCCAACAGTTTTGGTCTGTTGGGTGGCGGCGCAGGGCCAACCTTGCGTCATGAAATGTAACGACATGACCACCATCCAATCCATAATTCCGTTTCACAGCCTTGTCTTCAGTGATGACCTGCCCAAGCTGCGGGATGTTGAGAAGCGTCTAAGAACCTTCCTCAAGACCACCCGTGAATAGGCTGAGAGCCTCGAGATAGAGGCGGGCCGCATGGAGGATAAAGAGAGGTCCTATCCGTATGACTTGGTAGATGAAGACGACATGCGTCGGATCAAGCGGCGCGCGATGCGGTTGGTGGAGCGTATGCATTCCGCAACAGGCATGTACCACCTCAGTGAAGAAAACCGCGCGCGTCTGACGACAGAACATGAGACGGATGAAATCGCAGCGGCGTTACACGATGAGATGCCATGGATGTCGCCTGCAACCGAAGCTCTCTAGCATGGATTGCGCGCATCGGCACGAGAAGGGCTTCCAGGTTTGCGGTTCAATCCGCTTGTCCTTGTCGGATCGCCAGGTATTGGTAAGAGCTTCTGGGCGCGTCGTTTGGCACATCATCTATCTGTACCGACCTGTATAATTTACAGGTGAACCCGCGTCTTTCTCTTTGATCGGTTCCCAGCGGTGCTGGGGAAGTGCGCATCATGGTAAGCTGATGAATACGGTTTTGAATGCGGGTCATGCTGGGCCGCTGGTTGTTTTGGATGAAGTTGAAAAGTCTGGCGATGTTCACTCAAGTCGCGGGTCACGCCATACGCTGACTGACGCCCTCCTGCCACTCCAAGAGCGTATGACAGCACAGACTTGGGAGTGCCCGTTCTTCCAGATTAAATGCGACATGTCGTGGATCAATTGGGTGATGACCGCCAACAGCCATCAAGGGCTGCCTGCGCCTCTGCAGAGCCGTTGTGTGGTCTTGGATCTGCCAGTTCTAACACCCGATCAGCTTCGGCAATTTGCGGAGATGGAAGGCGCACACAGGGGCTTGCCAGAACCGGCAATGGCCGCAGTAATGGATGTCTTCGACTGTGGGGCACTTGCGAATGCTGGCCTGAGCTTGCGGACCATTAGTCGAATGCTGGACCGCGCTCAGACGCTGGCTTGCCAGCCAATGTTGAACTGAAGTCGCGCCGTGGAATATCAAAACATCCCGTATCGCAGTGGCGAAATCGTTGTTCTGGCCGATCTGCATTATGACAGCTATCGCCGTTTCGCCCTGAACCCTATCGATCAATGGAACTTGCAGGATATCGTCTGGAATGCAGACGCTTTGATCCTTGCTGGCGATCTCACTAACGGTCCCGCTGACCGCTGGGTACAGGTGTTCCAGTACCTATCCGAGTTCATTCTGCCAAAACGGATTTACGCGCTACCCGGGAATCACGATTATTACGACGCACACCTGACCGACGACTATACGCTGGAAATGGCAGCGAAGGATGCTGGCGCGCATTTTGTCCAGAAAACAGGCCTGCTGCATGGCGATACGCGGATCTTGTGCTGCACTCTTTGGACGGATTTTAATCTTTCCGGCGACGCATCAATTGCGATGCACACTGCGAACTTGCTCATGGCAGATTATGGCATGATTGGTGCGCCACTGAACCCCATTATCCCCGAAGTCAGAATCCCAATTCTGCGGCTGGAACGCCGGTTGAAGCCAATAGAAACACTGCGCGTTCATCAGGATCATCGTGCCTCGCTCACGCGCAGTCTCGCCAGGCAATATCCTGCGGGAACACACGGTAGAACAGTCATTGTCACACATCACGGCCCCCATCCGGCTGTCGCCGGCGAGATCGACACACTTTCTGCCGCGTTCCACTCAGACATGAGTGACCTGCTCATTCAGCAACAGCCCGACGCGTGGTTTTTTGGCCATTCCCTTCGGCGGCTGTCGCAGCGCCACTGATGTGCCCCTAGATTTGTAGACGCTTTACTTGGTAATTTTGGAACCAAGGAGAGACGGATATGAACAAGGGAATACGGTTTACGGACGAGTTCAAGCAGGACGCTGTGG
>JAQXDR010000100.1 GCA_029251265.1 Pseudoprimorskyibacter sp.
TCCCATCGGATACATCACGCGAGCTGAAGCTGAGGAGGCAGTCTATGCAAACACAAACGCATGTCGATACAGTCGCGTAAGAAGACCTAAACAGTCTCCGGTAAAACCGGGGCGGTTCAGATCATCTGCCTGCTGACTCCCCACAAAGCTCTGCGCGGAGTATTGAATAGCGGACAAAAGCAGTTCTTGAACCTCTAGCAATCAGCCTTGTAGAAGGGACAGCAATGGCTGATGATCAGCCTTTGTGCAGATCTGCGAAACCCAACGACCGAGTGCATCCAATGCCCCAGCTCTCCAAGCGAATTACAACCTTAAACGACACAGATTCTGACGGATGGGACGTGTTTTATCGTGCGCGTCGCCTGAAGATGTCAGGTGCAGATGTTACCGAATTGACAATTGGTGAGCATGATATCGGCACAGATCCGGCAATCCTGAATTTCATGCACGAAGCCGCTCTTTCCGGGCACACCGGCTACGCTATGGTGCCGGGAACCGATGCCCTGCGCGACACAGTGGCCGCGCGGGTCAACCAACGCACAGGAATTCCCACGGACCGCGATAATGTCATGATTACACCCGGTGGTCAGGCGGCTTTGTTTGCCGCCCATATGGCAGCGTTGCAGCCGGGTGAGGCGGGCCTGTATATCGAGCCGTACTACGCCACTTATCCGGGATCCATTCGGGGCACCGGCGCTGTAGCCCATGCGCTGCAAACGCGCGCCGAAGACGATTTTTTTCCAGACGCCGCCGCTTTGGACGCGCTTGCCAAACGGACGCAGGCGCGATCTGTGTTGATCAATACCCCCAATAACCCAACCGGAGCGGTCTATCCCCGCGCCGTTCTGGAGGAGATCGCAGACGTCGCGCAGCGCCGCGATCTATGGGTCATTTCGGACGAGGTTTATGACACTCAGATCTGGTCGGGCACGCACATAAGCCTGCGCAGTCTGCCGGATATGGAGCACCGGACATTGGTTGTGGGGTCCATGTCCAAAAGCCACGCAATGACCGGAAGCCGCGTTGGCTGGGTCGTAGGTCCACACGACGCCATTGCGGCCATGATCGATCTGGCAACATCCACCACCTATGGAGTGCCCGGCTACATTCAGGACGCTGCGGTATTTGCGTTGGAACAAGGCACGGGGCCCGAGGCAACAGTCGCAGCCCCATTCCGGCGCCGGCGCCACCTCGCCCATGACATACTACAACAGCAAGACGTCGTTGGCCTTATCCCCTCCGGCGGAGCAATGTATCTGTTTTTGGACATTCGTGCCACAGGTATGACCGGCGAAGGCTTTGCGAATGCCTTGTTGGATACCCACAGCATCGGCGTTATGCCGGGTGAAAGCTTTGGCGCGTCCGCGGCTGGACACATCCGGGTTGCTATGACTGTCGATGATGACGCTTTCGCCAAAGCTTTGACGTTAATTTGCACCTTTGCAAGCCACATTGCATCACAGGCCAGCTAATATCCATTTTCTTGAAAAAAAATATTTCAATTTCAGGTACTTAAAAATCTGAAAAAGGTCACTTTTTGTAAAAGGTCTGCCCTACGGTATGGCCGACGAGACACGCGTATACAACTCAACGATTTTGGACGCGTCCTTGGTGTCCACATACAGCGACCACAGCTCCATGATATCTTCGACGCCGCGTTGGCTGGTCGTTAAAAACCAACACGACACCCGAAATAAAATGATGCATCCGCCCTTAGCACGGCTAAAAGCGGGTGCATCTTAGACCATCAAAGGCCATTTATGATTGTTGTCATAATGAGATGCGGAACCGTGCAAACCCATTTGGGCCATCCCCAGCCGCTTCGATGTTAACATCGACCTGATCAAGATAGGCCGCTGCGGCAGGTCCGGTGTCAAACAGAACCGATGTCCCCTGCATAGGCGCAAAAGACCAGTTGCTGTCGGCACGCGGGCTGATTGTTCCCTTTTCTACAATGTAGCGCACTATAACGTCACGATTTGTATCTGGACCTTCGAACACCACGGTGTCTGATGACGCCCCGGGAAAGCGTCCCCCCCCACCCGCACGATAATTATTGGTCGCAATGATGAATTCCGCCGACAGATCCAGCGGCGCACCGTTGTAAGTCAAGCCTACAATCCGGTTCGCACCTGCATCCAGCAAACCGCCTTTGGGATCATATTTCGACGGCTGCGACAGATCGATCTGATAGTTCACGCCATCAATCACGTCAAAGTTGTAGCTTGGAAACGACGGATTCAAAAGAACGACATCCTGTTCGCCCGCCGCGACCTGATTAAAGATACCGGCAGACCGTTCCAGCCAATCCTTGACCTGCTGACCCGTTACCCGCACTGCCCGAACCGTGTTGGGATAGAGATACAAATCCGAGACATTTTTGATCGCAACATCTCCCTTTGGAACATCTGTGAAATATTCCGGACCACCACGACCGCCTGCTTTGAATGGCGCGGCGGCGGAGAGGATTGGCAGACCTTCGTGCGGTGTACCCTTCATCATCTGTTCGATGTACCAAAGTTGGGCAATGGACACGATCTGAACCGAGGGATCATCTGCAACCAATGCAAAGTAGCTATGCAGCGGAGCGTCCGTTTTGCCAACTGCCCGGCGGACATATGTCAGGGTCTCGTTATGTTCGGTTTGGGCAGAGGCCAAAACCTTTGCATCACTTTCAACCAATGGCGTGATGGACCGGTCCTCATTGCGTTTTGAAATTGGGCGTGCCTCGGACGTTGCAGAAACAACGCGCCATTCATTACCGTCTTTTTCGACCAGCAGATCGATCAAGCCCATATGGCTGCCCCAAAAGCCACCCATTGTCGCCGGTGTGCCCATCAGAGTCCCCGCATCCACGTCGGCCCCGGCAAAATCTGCATATTTGGGTGATGGAAACACCAGATGACTGTGGCCGGTCAGGATAGCATCAATACCATCAAGGCCTGCAAGCGGAACAGACGCGTTTTCCATTCCATCGGATGCATCAGCCGACCCAATTCCAGAATGGGACAACGCGACGATTATGTCAGCACCCTGCTCTTTCATCTGTGGAATGTAGGCTTTGGCTGTTTCAATGATATCGCGGGCCTGAACATTACCTTCCAAATGGCGACGGTCCCAGTTCATGATCTGAGGTGGCACAAATCCAATCAAGCCAACCTTAATCGCGTGTTCCGTTCCCGACCCATCCGTCACCTTATGATCCAGAATGATGTACGGTGGTATCAGCGTCTTGTCTTTGGTCGGATCGCTGCCCATTTCCAAAGCAACGTTGGCGTTGACGACCGGGAAATTGGCCCCTGCCAAGGATTTCATCAGAAAATCAAGTCCGTAGTTGAATTCATGATTCCCCAATGTTGACGCATCAAATCCAAGCGTATTCATAGCCTGAATCACGGGATGCGTATCACCCTCTTTCATTCCCCGTTCATAGGCAATATAGTCCCCCATCGGATTGCCCTGAAGGAAATCACCATTGTCGATCAGCAGGGAATTTGACGCCTCATCACGAATATCTTGGATCAAAGACGCGGTACGTGCCAGCCCGATGGTGTCGCGTGGTTTGTCTGCATAATAATCATAGGGAAACACATGCACGTGCAAATCCGTTGTTTCCATGATCCGCAGGTGCGCCTGATTTGTTGCAGCGTTTGCTGAAAACGGGTGTAAGGCAATGAAACCTGCTGTACTTGCAAGAAATCCACGGCGATTAAGCGTGATTGACATATCGTATCCCTTCAATGGTCTTTAATTAAGTATCTCGCAACCTTAAGGATTAATCGGCTGCCAGCAAGGAGGCATTGCCGAAAATATACACGACTTAAGACACGTTATTGCGGTGGCAAAGGCCCACGATGGCGCACATTGCAACGTTTAACCCGTGATGACAGCAGAACGAACAGAGCGGTAATGGGCAGATCCGCAGGTACACTTCAAAGATAATGCGGCGGCAATATCTTAATCTTGCGCATCACAGAAACCGAGGATGTCAGCATACTCACCAGACGCGATCTGGCAAATTGTTTGAAACATCAATAACCGCCCCCAAGAATGCCAGAACTGCCCATCCACAATTTCGAAATAAACTTGGAAAACAAACAGGTTTGACGCTTGGGATCAGTCGATAGGCCTAAGACACCAGCGACCTCTGCGTAGATGCAAGATTCGAAATCTGCACCTTCAAGGCTGTGGTGAATGAAAATTGCACTGGATTCGGCAGATTGATAATCACCAGGTCCTGTGTCCGAAAGACGCGCCGCCCAAAATCTTGCAAAACAACTACGATCATAATACGCATCTTCGATGCAGTGAACCCATGCGAAAGTCGAGACTTGAAGCATCGTCTTGAGATAGCCGTTCAAGCATTATCATTAGGCATTAAGCGCACAAAGACGTTTGGTTCCAATTGCGATTTGTGCATAATTGCGGTGCATGAAACCTCTCCGAATTCATCAAATGCGCGAAATGTAATTGTTTGGACCAAGTCAATCTGACAGTCGTCAATTCCTGTCGAGCATGTGCTGACCAAAATTGGCCGCTAACAATGGGTAAGATGCGTCCCGCAGTTGACCGCGCAGTTGATTCCACTGTCGCAGTGTTCAGCGGTCGCGGTCATGTAGTTGACGTCAGAGCCAAAGTCTTAGCAAACATTTCGGCCGCTTTCGTAGGATTGAGTTATCAAAAATCCCAATGGCCCTTCCGGTACCACAGTCACCCGTGTCATCACTGAAATTCTAGGCCGAACCCTTTTGCGCAGGACATGTTCGCACACACCTTTTTGAAAACCACAGACGGGTTACTAGTCCTGATTTTCGATGATCTAGACCGCCAACGAACAAAAGGGAAACACGCTTCTTGAACAACGGATGTGTCACGAGAATTTCCACCCTGTAGAACAAGGAAGAAACGCAGGCCTTAATATCTACCTTTAGGGTAGAATTGTCACCTTGAAATAGCGCCGTAAGTGTGATTGCGATAAAAAAACGACGCAACCGTAAATCCGTTTTTGTAAGATTGGAATAACCTAAGACGGTATCATGTACAAAGAGTGCAATTTTGGAGAAATAAGATCGTGTAATGCGTCTGCCGCCCCATCAGGTCTGGACCGAACGATCAAACCACACATGTCTTTCCGAATAACGCAGTGGACAGCTGACATGGCGTACATGTTTCACTGTAATGATGAAATACCAAGAAAATAAATGCAAATGGTGACCCGCCTTGACCGATACAAATGATGCCGTCTCTCCTTCGGATGTACACAACACCGATCCCTCCCTTCAGCCACGAGTGCTGACTTTTAAATCCGATCCCGGTGCGTCCAGATCCACCTGGATCGCGGCGTTGTTTGTTGTCTTGATTGTGGGTTGGATGGTAAGCGGCTTTATTCTGCCGTCGCCCGAACAGTCCCAGAAGGTCACGCTTGAAACGCCAGAGCCGACGGCTGTTGCGGTTGCCACGTCGCAAGCAGAACGCGTTACCCAGTTTTACCAAGCCGAAGGGCAGGCCTTGCCGGATCGGGACACAATGCTGCGCGCCAGCAATTCCGGCGACGTTGCAGAAGTTCTGATTTCCAAGGGGCAAGACGTCTCTACCGGGGACATCATTGCACGACTGGACCCCTCTACCAATATCGCAGAGGCCAATCGCGCAGCCGAAGCCTTGGCGCAAGCGCAACGTGAATTTTCGAATGCCCAACAGTTGTTGGAACGCGGCTTTGCCACACAAGACAGATTGACTCAGGCAAGAGCGGCCTTGGCCTCGGCAGAGGCGCAGGTTATCGAAATAGAACAGGCGGCCGAGACCCTGACCATAACGGCACCATTTGACGGACGTATCGAAACACTTGACCTGGACAGTGGCGAGTTTGTCTCTGCCGGAAGTGAAGTCGGCCGCTTGGTTGATATATCTCCTTTGACCATCGCCATTCAGGTCCCGCAGCAATCCCTGACACGCCTGAAGGTTGATCAAAAGGCGCGTGTTGTGTTTATCACAGGCGAAGAGCGCAACGGGACAGTCACCTTTGTCGGCACCTCGGCGGCGGCCGAAACACGGACGTTCCTTGCCGAAATAGAAGTCGCCAATGAAGACAGTGCCATCCCAGCCGGAATTTCTGCCGAGGTGATTATACCAACAGGTGAAGTGACCGCCCATTTTCTGCCACCCTCCATCGTATCTTTGGATACCCAAGGGTCTTTGGGGATCAAAACCGTAGACAGCGAAAATATCGTGACCTTTTATCCGATCGCGGTCGTCAAAGCACAGATCGACGGGATTTGGGTTACAGGGTTGCCTGACACTGTTGACGTGATCACCGTGGGACAGGGCTTTGTTAACATCGGTGACACAGTGGCTCCCGTGATCGGGGATGTAACCCAATGAACAGCCTCATAAACGCAGCATTTTCCCGCTCTCGTGTGGTTGTGATGGCTTTGGTCATGGTGTTGACCGTTGGCGCGTTTGCGTATGTCTCGATCCCCAAAGAAGCCAATCCCGAAATTCCTTTGCCCTTGTTTTATGTCTCAACCGGGCTTGAGGGGATCACCCCGGACGATGCCGAACGTCTTTTGCTGGAACCGATGGAAACCGAATTCGGATCAATTCAGGGTCTGGACAGCATGAGCTCGGACGCGACCGAAGGCTTTGTCAGTATCCAGTTGGAATTCACCCCCGGAGGCGACAACGACGAAGCTTTGGACAAAGTCCGCGAAGCCGCAGACCGCGCGCAAAGCAACCTGCCAGAAGACGCGCGCGATATCACCATCACCGAAATCAACACCGCCCTGTTTCCAATCATAACCGCAATAATCTCTGGTGCTGTTCCGGAACGAACCTTGAACAATATTGCCGAGAACGCGCAGGAAGCCATTGAGAGCCTCGAAGGTGTTCTTGAAGTTCAAATAGGCGGCCAACGCTTTGAATTTCTTGAGGTGTTGATAGATCCAACGGTATTTCAGACGTACAACCTGTCGTTTGACGAATTGATTGGTCAGATCCAACGTAACAACCGGCTGATTGCGGCGGGTGCCATTGAGACAGGCGCAGGTCGCATTGTGCTCAAGGTCCCAGGTCTGATCGAAGACCTTGAAGACGTTATGTCGATGCCCATCAAAGTGCGCGGCAACGCCGTTGTCACCTTTGGAGATGTCGCAACCATTCGCCGTACATTTGACGATCCTACCTCGTTCGCACGTATCAACGGACAACCCGCGCTCGCACTAGAGGTGACCAAACGATCCGGTGCCAATATCATCGAAACAGTCGCCGGCGTTCGCGAGGCCATCGA
The DNA here is from genome assembly GCA_029251265.1 of Pseudoprimorskyibacter sp. Classification (GTDB taxonomy): domain Bacteria; phylum Pseudomonadota; class Alphaproteobacteria; order Rhodobacterales; family Rhodobacteraceae; genus JAQXDR01. The sequence continues at coordinate 7,286 of JAQXDR010000100.1, forward strand.
AACCATCCGCGTAGATTGGCCAGAAACCGTCAAGGTCACCTATCTTCAAGACCAATCAAAGCAGGTCAAAGATATGCTTAGCGATCTTGAGGCCAATGTGATCGCTGCGGTCATTCTGGTCATGATTGTTATTGTTTTGGCCTTGGGGTTGCGATCCGCCATTCTGGTTGGCCTTGCCATCCCCGGAGCGTTCCTCGCCGGGGTGATTGCGCTGTGGTCGATGGGCTACACAATGAACATCGTTGTCTTGTTTTCCCTGATACTTGTGGTCGGGATGCTGGTCGACGGCGCAATTGTCACAACCGAGCTCGCAGATCGTAAACTGCAAGAAGGCGCGTCGCCTAAAGACGCATATGCGTTTGCTGCAAAACGGATGTCTTGGCCGATCATCGCATCAACTGCGACGACCCTCAGCGTGTTTTTCCCGCTTTTGTTCTGGTCCGGGATGGTCGGAGAGTTCATGAAATTCCTGCCCATTACAGTTATCCTGACATTGTTTGCGTCGCTGTTCATGGCACTGGTGTTCATTCCTGTCATGGGGGGCTTGATTGGGAAACGCCAACCGCAATCAGAAAAACAAAAGGCCGCTTTGTACGCCGCAGAGATCGGCGATCCGCGCGAAATGACCGGGTTCACAGGCCGTTATGTCCGCGTTTTGCAATGGGCAATCCTCAGACCCCTCACCACACTTTTGCTGGCCTTGGCCATGCTGCTGGGTGCCTTTGGGGCGTATGGCCAGTTTGGCAGAGGCGTCAGTTTCTTTCCCTCGGTCGAACCTGAGTTCATGCAGGTGCAGGTGCGTGCACGGGATAATTTCTCGATCTTTGAACGTGATGCACTGGTCCGCGAAGTTGAATCCCGACTGATGAACTACGACGAAATTGCAAGTATTTACGCAAGATCCATGATGTCAGCCGGCCAAGGAGACGAAGAAACGATTGGTACACTGCAACTTGAACTGACGCCTTGGGACACACGCAGGACTGCTGCCGAAATCGGGGTCGATATTCGCGCAAATGTATCAGACATCGCAGGGGTTGACGTCCAAGTCCAAACCGAAAGCGGTGGGCCGGCAGCAGGCAAGCCAGTGAACCTTCAGGTCTCAACTCGAAACTCTGATGTGCAGACAGAAGCCGTGGCTCAAGTGCGGGACATAATGGCCCGCTTGGGTGGGTTTACAGATGTAACGGATACACGCGCCGTTCCCGGGGTGGAACTGTCGATCTTGGTCAATAGGTCCGAAGCAGCACGCTTCGGGGCAGATGTCAGCCTGTTGGGACAAGCCGTTCAATTGCTGACCCAAGGGATCACAGTCGCAGATTATCGCCCCGATGACGTCGATGGGTCATTGGATATCCGCGTCCGTTTCCCAAGAGAAGACCGGTCTCTTGCAGAGTTGGGCAGCCTGCGGGTTCCAACAAGCTCGGGTTTGGTGCCAATCGCCAATTTTGTAACCTTTGCGCCCTCACCCCGTACCGGTGTTATTCGAAGGATTGACGAAAAGCGCGTCGCAACAATCGAAGCGAACGTCGCCCCGGGCTATCTGGTCAACGATCAGGTTATTGCTCTTCAGGCTGCTCTGGTAGAGGCCGATCTGCCCGAAGGTGTGGAATTCAGCTTTGCTGGCGAGGCCGAAGATCAACAAGAAAGTCTGATTTTTCTGGTTGGCGCTTTCATCGCTGCCATCTTCTTGATGTTCGTCATCCTTGTGCTTCAGTTCAACAACTTTTTTCAGGCCTTCGTGGTGATGAGCGCCATCATCTTTTCCATCGCAGGCGTCTTGTTGGGGCTGATCGTCACGGGACGACCCTTTGGGATCGTCATGGGGGGCATCGGGGTCATCGCCCTGGCTGGAATTGTGGTGAATAACAATATCGTTTTGATCGACACCTATAATGATCTGAAGCGGTCCGGTCAGTCGCCCCTGGAAGCAGCTCTTCGAACTGGGGCACAGCGACTACGACCTGTCATTCTGACCTCGGTCACAACAGCCCTTGGCCTGATGCCCATGGTCATTGGGGTGAACCTTAATTTCTTCAGCCGCGAAATTATCTATGGGGCGCCATCGACACAGTGGTGGACAGAATTGTCATCTGCCATCGTGGGCGGCTTGGTCATTGCAACGGTACTGACATTGGTTGTAACGCCCGCAATGCTGATCTTGGGCGAACGGCGAGACCAGCGGCAGCCCAAGGCAAAATCTGCCACGGCCTGATTCAGATCGGTCGTGATCCAAGCCAATTGCCCATGCTCATGGCCCAAATGGGCATGGGCATGGGCATGGGCTTTGGCTGTTTCATGCTTAGGCTCAAGGGTCCAAAATTCACGTGTAAACAAGAGACGATGCGAACCAAACCCATTATTTTCAGACGCTTTGGCAGGGCTGCATTCCCACAAAAAGAGGTCCAAAGATTACCGGAAATACCCCCAAATGGCGTCGTTGGTCATTGCTCACCCGGGCCGGTAAAAAAAGTCCATCAAAATTGTTGGGTTTGCGATCGCTTCCAAAGAATAGAATTTCCGGCACAATAGATATTTCTATGGCACCAGCCAACTGATCCCCTGATCTGCGAGACATCGTTGAACGCGTCCCGGATAATCCGAAACAATAGCATCAACGCCAAGGTCTATCATACGATGGATGTCCGAAGGTTCGTTCACCGTCCACACCGCAACGATCAAACCCAACGCATGGGCCTTGGCTACGTTTTCACGAGTAACGTCATTCAGATATGGGCACCATAAACGCCCGCCGGCATTAACCACAAGCTCTGGTATAGACTCTTGCTGAACAGAAAAATCAGGACTGATGCACATTATCGAATCTTCACCGATATCTTCCTCATTCTCAGGAAGCTGGGTCAAAAATGACGTGGGCATTTCTGGTGCCTGATGTTGGCATTCGGTCAGCAAACTCCAGTCAAAACTATGTAACAATGTTCGGGTTTCAAGCCCAGAAGCATGAACCTCTGCAACGACCTGTCTCACCAAAAGACGCCGATACTCGATGTCATGCGCAAAAGCCGGATCAGATTTAATTTCAAGCATCAAATGCGCTGATGAAAACCGGTCTTGTGAAGTGACTTGTAAAAGCTCGCGCAGGCTTGGAACGCGTATACCATCGATTTGTGCCTGATCTGGGAACCGTTGTCCGTAGACCGACGCTCCATCAATGCGTCCAATGTCGTAGTCCTGTAACTGCGCCCATGTTAAATGCGCAATCTTTGGCTCTGTTGTTAGAAAATGCCCACTATGGTCGCGGAATGTCGGTGCATGCAGGCGGTGATTATGCGTGATAACCGGCACGTTGTCGGCGGTCATGACCACATCAAATTCAAGCAGCGGGACACCGGACGACATTGCAAATTCGAAGCCAAGCATAGAATTCTCTGGCACTAGACCGCGTGCTCCACGGTGCCCAATCACCCGGATCAGACCCTCGCCTCCCCGAAACGCGTCTACCGCGGGAAATCGGATCACGTCGTGAGCCTCTTGCCTGTTACAGGATCAAAAAGGTGGATATTTGCTGCGTCTACCGAAAAACGCCGTGCCGCGCCCTTTTCAATAGCGGTGTGCACCCCCGCAAGGCTGATCGTAATTGGCGCATCAAGGCCGTTGACACGCCCATGCAGCAATGTGTTTGCACCTAAAGGCTCGCACATCTGAATGTTTGCCTCGATAGGGCCAGTGTCATCGGCCACCAAATGCTCTGGTCTGACACCAACCTTGATTGGCCCATCGCCGTATTGCACCGGTCCGAAAGACGCAGAACCCACGATCAGACGTCCATCAACGACGGAACCCTCAAAGATGTTCATTGCAGGGCTACCAATAAATTGCGCTGCAAACAAAGTGGCGGGCGTTTGGTAGACTTCAAGCGGTGTGCCAATCTGCTCTGCGATGCCACCATTCATCACGATCATCCGGTCTGCCATGGTCATCGCCTCGACCTGATCATGGGTCACATATAACGAGGTTATGCCCAGCTTTTCCTGTAGCTCTCGGATTTCCAGACGCATTTGAACGCGCAACTTGGCATCCAGATTGGACAAGGGCTCATCGAAAAGGAAAACAGCAGGCTCTCGAACGATGGCGCGTCCCATGGCGACACGCTGACGCTGACCACCCGAAAGCTGTTTTGGCGTCCGATCCAAGAGCGGGGTTAGTTGGAGCAGTTGTGCCGCCTGTTCCACTTTGGCATTGATTTGTGCCTTTGGCATGCCCGCAATTTTTAACCCGTATCCCATATTTTGGCGCACCGACATGTGTGGATAAAGCGCGTAGTTCTGGAACACCATGGCGATATCACGATCCATAGGTTCTTTGTCATTTGCACGCTGACCACCGATCTGGATATCTCCAGATGACACCGTTTCGAGCCCCGCCACCATCCGAAGAAGCGTCGACTTTCCACACCCCGATGGTCCAACGATTACGATGAACTCGCCATCCTCGATATCCACATCGATGCCGTGAATCACATCCGTGGAACCGAAGTTTTTTTTGATATTTTGAAGTGTGACGGTTGCCATCTTATTTCTCGCTATCGACCAGTCCGCGGACAAAAAGTTTCTGCATCGACACCACGACGATCACCGGAGGGATCATCGCAAGGATCGAGGTCGCCATAATGACGGGCCATTCAGCAACATCGTCGCCCGAAGGAAACATTTGTTTGATACCCATCACAATAGTGTTCATCTCAGGATCAGTCGTGATCAGCAGCGGCCAGAGGTATTGGTTCCAGCCATAGATGAACAGGATCACAAAGAGAGCTGCAATATTGGTCCGGCTCATTGGCACAACAATGTCGATGAAGAACCTCATTGGTCGGGCGCCATCCACACGAGCGGCCTCTGCCAGCTCATCGGGGATCGTCATAAAAAACTGGCGAAACAGAAAGGTTGCGGTCGCGGATGCAATCAATGGAAAGATTAACCCAGAATAGCTATTAAGCATCCCAAAGTTAGCCACAACTTCAAATGTTGGAACGATCCGAACCTCTACGGGTAGCATCAACGTCACAAAGATCATCCAAAAGAACGTCTTGCGCCCGGGAAACCGAAAATAGACAATCGCAAAGGCGCTTAGTAGCGAAATAATGATCTTTCCGACTGAAATTCCAATCGCCATTATCAGGCTGTTCACAAGCATCGTTGCCACAGGCACGTTCACGCCAGAAAACAGTGCCGCTGTGTAATTCTCCCAAAACTGATCACCGGGCCAAAGCGGCATCGGTGGCGATACAATCTCTGGCTGTGTGACGGTTGAGGCTACAAATGCCAACCAGATTGGGAAAAAGATTATAATAACCCCCACAATCATGAAGGCGTGCGTCAACCAAAGCCCTGCCCCGCGGTTTTCGACCATGCCATGTTTCTGGGCCATCAGTAATGCACCCTTTTCTCGACATATTTGAATTGCACCACAGTCAAAAGACCCACAACAAACAGCAATATGACTGATTGCGCCGAAGAAGACCCAAGGTCTTGTCCTATAAAGCCATCGGCAAATACTTTGTAGACCAGAATGGTCGTAGACTGCTGCGGTCCTCCGGATGTGATCGTGTGGATGACACCAAAGGTCTCAAAGAAGGCGTATACAACATTTACCACCAGCAAGAAGAATGCGGTGGGGGTAATCAACGGCAAAACAATCCCAAAGAACCGTCGCCAGAACCGCGCACCGTCTATGGCCGCGGCTTCGATTACCGATCGCGGGACCGATTGCAGAGCTGCAAAAAAGAACAAAAAGTTATAGCTTATGCGGCCCCACGCAGAGGCAACAACAACCAGTCCCATGGCCTCGCCACCGTTAAGAACATGGTTCCAGTCATAGCCGAACTGTCCCAGATACCATGATACGACGCCCACGCGCGTATTGAACATGAAAAGCCACAAAACGCCGGCCACCGCTGGCGCAACAGCATAGGGCCAGATCAACAGGGTGCGGTATACTCCCGATCCCTTGATCAGACGATCCGCAGTCGCTGCAAGAAAAAGCGCGGGGATCATGGAACACAGCGTCACCAAAATAGAAAAGATTGCCGTTGTAACAAAGGAAGCACGGTAGAATTTGTCTCCCAAGACGAATTCAAAATTCCCCAAACCCACGAATTGCGAAGAAAGACCAAACGGATCAGGGATAAAGAGGGACTGATAGACAGCCTGCCCTGCGGGGTAGAAAAAGAAGATGGCCGAGATCAGCACTTGGGGCGCGATCAAGATCACTGGCAGCAACCAGCCGCGGAAGGTGACGCGTTTTTCCATTTTGCGATCCGGTTTTGAATAAGTGTGGACCCGCCCCGAACTTATGTCGGGACGGGTCCTTCAGCCTTTAGCGATTAGCAGACTCAAAGCGACGCAGCAGCGCGTCCCCGCGCTCTTTGGCGCTGTCCATGGCTTCTTGCGCAGTCTTGTCGCCTGCCCAGATTGCCTCAAGCTCTTCGTCGATGATCCCCCGGATCTGGTCAAACGAACCTAAGCGCAACCCTTTTGAGTTTGCGGTTGGCTGTTTGGCCGTCATCTGGATCACAGCGATATCAGTTCCGGGGTTTTCGTCATAAAAACCCGAAGCGCGGGTTGCATCACCAGCTTCAATCGTGATCGGCAGGTAGCCCGTGTTTTGGTGCCAAGCTGCCTGCACGTCGGATGTGGACAAAAAGCTCAGGAACTCACCGACACCGGCATATTCAGCGGCGTCATGACCTTCCATGACCCAAAGTGATGCACCCCCGATGATGGTATTCTGGGGTTCATCTGCCACAGCGGTCCAGTAGGGAAGCGGACGCACCTCAAAGTCGAATTCCGCCTCCGAGCTGATACCAGCGTACCCAGCAGAGCTTTCGGTGAACAATGCGCAATCGCCTGCACGGAAGTTTGCACCGCCTTCGTTGCGACGGCCTGTGTAGATAAACTTGCCATCCTTGGCCCACTGCTGCATGGCCGACAAATGCGCAACCTGCGCGGGACCATTCAGCATCAGCTCTGTATCCAAACCGGCAAAACCATTGTCCTGGCTGGCAAATGGTACATTGTGATAAGCCGAGAAGTTCTCAAGATGGATCCAGCTCTGCCACGCGGTAACCAGTGGGCAATCTTCACCACCAGCTTTCAATGCGTCCAACGCCCCACCAACATTTTCCCATGTCGACAAATCCATATCGGGGTCAACGCCTGCGGCTTCAAACGCATCACGGTTCACCCAAAGAACAGGTGTGGATGAGTTGAACGGCAGTGACAACATGTCACCGTCTGTGGTGGTGTAGTAACCTTTAACTGCGCCAATGTACGCGTCAGAATCAAAGCTAGCACCGCTTTCCGCCATGACTTCATATACTGGACGCACAGCACCCCGCGCAGCCATCATCGTGGCGGTACCCACTTCGAACACCATCAGGATGTGGGGTTGTTCTTTTGCCCGGAATGCTGCGATGCCGGCATTTAGTGTTTCTGAATAGTTGCCTTTGTGGTTTTGAACGACCACGTAGTCGCTTTGACCAGCGTTGAACTGGTCGACCTGACCCGCGACAAGCTCGCCCAAGCGGCCGGTGAAGGCATGCCAGAAATGAACTTCGGTCTGAGCCGAGGCCACTATGGGTGACAGCATTATTGAACCGGCAGCAACGCCGAGTAGATGCTTTTTCATTATTTCCTCCCTTGCACCAACGAAAGTGCTGTTGACTTTAACTTCGGCTCAAGCGCCGATCCATCAGTCTGTAATACCAACAGTACCGAGGGGTAGACATAATGCAAGATGCTTTTGACACGATATTGCATAACATTACATTATACCTACGACCACTCAAGCCAACGGGAAACAAATGAGAAATCGCAAAACGCCACGCATTCGTCAGCTAGAAGCCCTAATGGCCGTGATACGTAATGGATCCATGACAGCCGCAGCAGCAGATCTTGGCATTACCCAACCCGCAATCAGCCGTCTTTTGTCTGATCTGGGAAAAGGATTTGATTTTCAACTTTTTGACAAACGCGACGGCCAATTGGTGCCCTCGCAAGAAGTCCGCCTGCTTGAGCCTGATATTCGGCGGGTTGTCGATTTGATGCAGCAGATATCAGACGTGAGTGCAAACATCACAAAACGGAAAGCAGGTCATATCCGCATCGCATGCTTGCCCGGATTTGCCACCAGTCATCTACCAAAAGTGGTCGCGGCGTTTTTACGTGACCGGCCTGACGTATCCATGACGATAGAGCCTGACCGGCCGGAACGCATTCTGGAATGGATGATCACAGAACAGTATGATTTTGGCATCACAGATGGTTTCGTTGGACATCCGGCTGTCGACAGCACGGATGTCAAGGTTCGCACGGTCTGTATTTTCCCGCGCGGCCATGAATTGGAAAAACTTGAAAAAATTAGTCCACGCGATCTGACAAATGAAAGTATCATTCACACCCGGCAAGACAGCGAATTTTTCCAAGACCTCGCCCGCAGATTTCAAGATGATCAGATTGTATTGCGCTCGCATGTAGAAGTTCGTCAATTTACCGCAGCGTGCGAATTGGTGTGTCATGGAGTTGGTGTTTCCATCGTGAGTGAACTGGATGCAGACAAGTACATCGGACGCGGGTTACGCTTTCGACCTTTCTGTCCTTGTGTTCCTCACAGTATTTCACTGGTGCGGCCCATTCATAAAAATCCATCCCTGATCACACTCGAATTCATGGAACATTTTCAGCGCAGTCTTCGCCCCTATCTGCACGCTAGCACCACCTGACCTTTAGCCGGGATCCAAACACTCCAGCATGGGCCACGCTAAATATAAATGAATGAACAGCGACACCCGCAGCGCGTCACAGCCCAAAAAAATTTATACCCATGTAATTGATAAGCAGGCGGCCACAGTGACAGAATTCACGTCAAGGGCCAAAATCATCAAAACCAAAGATAAAACCGTTCACAAAGGTCTGATTTGGTTTGCTTTCGATTGACAATGAATTCGTGATGCGTTTTCCAATACGCCTTTGGTCACGAATGCACTCTTGTGTCAAAGTTCAAAATCTGGGCAGTTGAGGTCATGATCCGTTCGATCTTTCTTGTTTTGTGTTTCTTACCTGGCTTCGCATTGGCTGATCTGCCACAGCGTATGATGTGCAACGGACAAAATCCCGCTTGGACCCTACGGATAGAAGACGATACGGCCGTACTGAACCACCTCATCAAGACACAGATGAACTTGATGCTGTCGACCGTAGCCAAGGGTCAACTGACGCCAGTTGCCCTGACGTTTGTGGGTGATCGTGACACTGCGATCGTTGTGGTTCATGACCGCATCTGCGGCACAGCCCCCTACGAAGCTCAGGTTCTGACCCAACGCGGCCAGACGCCCATTTTGCTGACAGGATGTTGTGAGGTCACAAAATGAATCCCACCATTCGTGCGTGCGTTTGGATGATCGGGGCGATCGTATCGTTCACCTCTATGGCTGTGGCAGGGCGCGCAGTTGCGATCGAACTCGATACATTTGAACTGATGATGTACCGCAGCTTTATTGGCATTGGTTTGGTCTTGGGAATTGGTGGACTAACGGGCGCACTGCGCGAGATTTCGACCCGCCACATGTCAATGCATGCCATTCGCAATGTTTCGCATTTTGCCGGGCAAAATCTGTGGTTCTATGCGATCACAGTTTTGCCGCTGGCGCAGGTGTTTGCGCTGGAATTCACCATGCCACTTTGGGTGCTGCTCATATCGCCCTTTATCTTGCACGAACGCCTCACGCGATACCGGGTTCTGGCGGCCCTTTCCGGCTTTGTCGGAGTTCTGATCGTTGCGCGCCCAGTGGCAGGGGCTCTTGATCCAAATCTGCTCTATGCCGCCGGCGCCGCAATAGGCTTTGCCGGATCGGTCGTCTACACCCGCAAACTGACACGAACCGAAACAACCACCTGCGTTCTGTTTTGGCTGGTGGTCTTTCAAGCCGCCCTTGGCGTGGTCTGTGCCGGGTACGACGGCCAAATTGCATTACCCACGGTTCGCGTGCTTCCTTGGGTGGTTGTTGTATCCTGCGCCGGTCTGCTGGCACATTTTTGCCTGACAAAAGCATTGTCCATCGCCCCTGCCACAGTCGTGATCCCCGTGGATTTCACACGCTTGCCCGTCATCGTCGTCGTTGGCGCCGTCGTCTATTCAGAGGCAGTTGATCCTATGGTTTTACTGGGTGCAGCCGTGATTTTCGCGGGAAATTACCTCAATATCTGGCACGAAACCCGCAAAACCTAATGAGTTGTCTCAATTTCGTAACGCTACGTCGCTTCACGATCTATTGACCTTGGGTCAGAGATTGACCCGCACGGCTTTAAATCGCACCATGTTAGCAGTGGGAGAGCTTGAAGGTATGACCAAAGTGTAGTCTGGTCGTCGGGGAGGAATAACATGAAGACACTAGCAATGAGCGTATCGGCTTTGGCCCTTAGCGCAAGCATGAGCATGGGCGCCGGGCTGGACCGATCGGGTCAGAGCGTTTCGTCAATCTATAGTGCAGACGGTACAGTTGGCCTGAGCTACGCGACCATAAACCCAAGTGTAACGGGTGAGGGAACCGGCGGTACAGAATACGATGTCGGCAAAAGTTACACTATGACCACATTCACATAC
>JAQXDR010000108.1 GCA_029251265.1 Pseudoprimorskyibacter sp.
TTAGCGCAATCCGCACCGCATCCTGGCGGAATTCGTCCGTCCGTTTCAGTCCCATAGTCAGTCTCCTTTGCTGCAGTAAATGCTATCAAAGGGGCGGCATCAAACCGCGACAGGTCCAGACGATCTCTTCAACAAGCTGCACTCTACTGCACAGCCTGCCCAGCAAACACGACTACAAAATTTCCACACTCGCGGTATGGATACAGAGCTTTACGCAGTTTGCGTTTCCATACGTAATGCTTTTGCTCATGGCGCTATTGGTGGGCGGGCTAAGTTGATAAATCTTGCTCCTGATTTGCAGGAGTACATTCTGGGCAGCATCGAGGACTATTGCGTTGCTCTTACTACAAATTCACCATGAAGTGCTTTCTGTTACCGTGTGCAGGGGCTCCCGCAATCTCCGAAAAGTACATCCATTTTCACCGAATACTGAGCGTTCCTCTTTTTGACTGCCTCGGGATATAGGAGCCGCCGATCTGTCCTGACACTGATCGTCTTGCCTCGTACAACGTAAGAGTTGGAGCCCCCGTCAAACAAAGAGAGGTTCAATTGGCACAGCTTCAGATGTACCTCTTCACACAGGCGGCGCTCTGACCTGATGCCGAAGCAGTACCCCACCAACAGCATGCGGACCAGAAGCTCGGGATCAACCGAAAGGCAGCCAGGGTGGCTGTAAAACTCAGCCCGATACTGGCGAATGTCGCTCAGATCGACGAACCGATCAATCGACCGCAGCAGGTGATCTTGCGGAACACGGGCTTACAGCGAGACCCCATAAAACAGCGCCGCTTGCGCTTCCTGCTTTGGTCCCATCATCGCCAACTTTCCCAATCAACAGGGCAATTGCATCAGCGAATAGGCGCCCGATCAAACAAGAGTTTTTCAACAAAATTGGCCGGCCTTCGAACAACCAACGTCTGTGCAATGTGCGAGATATGGATCAGGTCAAAGGAGCAATCAGCATCAACAACATCACAGGAAGTGGTACTGCTCTACCGTATGTATGTAGCGGATAAAAATATCAATTGGCCCCGTTTGCACAAAAATTGTAATTGGAAACCCTGCCTAAGGCGTTCTCGACAGGGCTTTGATTTAAGTCAAACAACGTTGGACGTGTTTGCCTAAAGATCAGATTTCAAGTGTATCTGCACAATTACGCTCGTTCAGAATAGGACATGGTTTCAGTGTTTACGACAATCATCTCATCTTGCGCGATAAAAGGAGGAACAGAAATCCGAACACCGTTGTCTAAAACTGCTGGTTTAAAGCTATTGGCAGCAGTCTGCCCCTTGATTACAGGTTCCGTTTCGACCACCTGACAGGTAACCTTCTGCGGCACAGTCGCGCTTAGAGCCTCGGTATCGTAAAACTCGACAACGATCGTCATCCCGTCTTGCAAAAAGGGGCGACGTTCACCAAGGATTTCTGTTGGCAGTTCGATCTGGTCATACGTTTCGGTGTCCATAAACACCAACATACCATCACTTTCATACAGAAACTGCATGTCTTTTTGCTCTAACCGGACACGTTCGACCTTATCAGCGCTACGGAAACGTTCATTCAATTTCGACCCATTGCGCAGGTTGCGCAATTCTACCTGTGCAAAAGCGCCCCCTTTTCCCGGCTTTACGTGATCTACCTTGACGGCTGCCCAGAGACCGTCGTTATGCTCCAGCACATTGCCGGGGCGAATTTCATTACCGTTGATCTTTGCCATTTTAGACACACCTGTGGTCTCTTGAGAAATAGTTTTAAAAGCCTATATCTTTACCAAAGAATGGACACAAGGCGAGCTGACGATGTCTTTGAAATACAAAATTCGTCGGTGCAGCTATGCAAATTTAACATAAGAGATATGCGTATAAGGTGTATCCGAATCACGCTTAATAGGTCATAACGCACCTCACGCCGGATAATAAGAGCAATAAATAAAGGACGAAAGATGAGAGATTTCGTTGACGGCACGGCCTTCAATGCAGAGCAGGGCAATCGTGCAAGGAAACTTTTTGCAGCAGTGGTGCTTGCTGCTTTGGATGATGCAATCGCGGACGATAAAAAGTTTGGGAACGGACCAGAGCAAATTGCTCGTTGGGCGCGTTCTCGTGATGGCCGAGAGGTTTTGTCGTGCGCGGGCATTGACCCAAACGAACGCGTTGTAGGCGGCTTGATGGAGTTCGTTTCAAAGGGCGTCCGTACGTCGGTTGCTTTGTCGCGCGAAGAAAGCGAACGCAGGAACGCGGCAGCGCAAGAAGCTGCATAAATTTAACTTCCCCAAACGTGCTTAAAAAGGCGTCCTCCTGCGGGAGGCGCCTTTTTTCTTGCTTACCAATATTATTATATGCAGGTAGGGTCCATATCTAGTCTGTTTTTGAGCGTTGGATTTCACGCCGTATCAATTTGCGAATGCTCGTTGAAATCTGTTCACCCAGTTTGCCCTTCAGTTCGTCCCGAACAACTTCAGCAACAATTTCGCGCAAGCCGTCTTCGGTAACTGTCTTGCCAGCAGGTGAATCCATGGAATGCACCAAACGAATTACATTTGACCCTATAGGGTCTGCTGCATCATTTTGATCATCTTTGATCTGAGAGTTCAAAATCTGGGCAATTCGCGCGACTTTTTCTTCCACAGTAGCGGCTACAGGTGAGCCTTTTGCAGAATCTGCATGATCCGCGGGCTTTTTTTGGTTTTGCTGTATTGTCTTAATCAGTTGCAGATCGTGACGATCGTTTAATTGTGATCCTAGCGCTGCCTTTACATCAATAAGCAAGTTTGCACTCGTCTTGTTTTTTGGCTCGACAGACATTTGCTCTGCAGGCCGTTGGAGCAGTTCACGAGCCATCCGTTCAACATCAGAGGCTGGCCGTTTTTCGATCCGCTTACCGAAATCGTGCGCGTGTTCGACCCTTAGTGCCTCGGTCAGGACAAGTTTGTCTTTGCCCGGTCGACGCGGCACTTTTGCGTCATCGCTCATTAAACGACGCAGAGTTGCCAGCACATCCCCTTGTTTGGCATGATCCTTCATTACTCAGTCATCCAATTTCGCATAGCGCAGTATTTGTAACTTTTGCAGAATAGCCCGTAAAAGTACGTTTGCGCACAGCCTCAGTTCCCACCAAGGCCACGCATGATCCGGTCCAGCGCATTTCCTTGTGTGCTTGACGCTCCTTGGCCTGCCACCATGTTATAGTATGCTGCAGGATCGTAGGTGGGCACATTCAGGCTTAACTTTTCAGCAGTCAAAAGACCCATCGACTGCAAGACTTGATATGCAGCGATATACTGATCAGCAGATGCAGCGATTGCCGCGGCCTGTGCATCCAACAATGTCTGTTCGGCGTTCAAAACGTCTAATGTTGTTCGTGCGCCGAGTGTGGCCTCTTCACGGACACCGCGGAACGCCACGCGTGCGGCGCGAATGCGTCGGTCACTGGCTTCGATCTGCGCACGTGCAGCGGTCAGCTGTGCGTAGGTGCTGCGCACGTTTTGTGCAACTTGCAAGCTGGTCAAATGCAATACAGCACGAGCGGCATCACGCTGCGCCTCGGCCGCGCGTAAAGCAGACGACAAGGCCCCCCCATCATACAACGTCTGTGATGCCCCCAATGAGATGGACCCAGAACGGCTGTTGTTGGTGTTGCCAAAATTTTCGTTCAGCGCCAGCTGGCCTTCAATCGTCACGCGCGGCGCCATAGCAGCACGCGCACGGGCCACGGTCAATTCGGCCACGGTGACTTGCCGTTGGGCGGACCGCAGCGCGGGGCTTTGAGTTTGTGCGACGCTTATCGCCTCGGACAGGGACGGAATACGCGGCAATCCGCTTGGTGGGGTCAGCACGGATGGCACAGGTCCGACCGCTGCAACATACTCTGCGCGTGTTATCGCCAGATTGCCTTCTGCCACTGCCAGATTTGCGCGACTTTCAGCCAGTCTGGCTTCTGCCTGCGCAACATCCGAGCGTGTAATCTCGCCCACTTCAAAACGGTCTTGGGCTGCACGCAACTCCTGCTGGATGACGCGCACGTTGTTTTTACGCAGGGCAACGGTTTCTATCCCTTCGCGGACGTTCATGAACGCCGAGACAGCACGCGACAGAACCTGCTGTTCTATATCGACCAACGTATCCCGCGTTGCCAAAACAGTTTCCTTCGCCGCCTCAACGGCCAGTTTGCCACCACCAGCATCATAAATCGTCAGCGATCCGATCAGCGCCAGCGTTCCATCTGTTCCGTTCAAATCCGATGTGATGCCCGAGGTTTGCGCTTCACCAAAGGTTTGTTGCACCTGAGCAGACCAGCGAAGAAGCGGACCAAGAGCCGCCATAGCGCTGACCACATCTTCATCTGCGGCACGCAAAAGGGCGCGGTTCTGCTCGATCAAGCCAGACGCTTTGTAGGCGTTGACCAACGCATCACCCAACGTATCCGCAACAGAACCGCCCGTCAGGGCCACAACACTACAACCTGCCAGCACCGCGACGCGGGCCTTTCGTGCAAAACTCTGTATCATCTTTACCCTCTCAGGATCTTTTTTTGTCCACTCCAGACGTCTTAGTGCGTCTTAGAGAGAAAATTCGGTTTGTCGCGCAAATGCCGGTATCACCGGAGCCCCGGCGTTAAAGGCAAAGCGCCATGTCACATTCCCGTTTATCTTATATCCTAGACGCACAACGCCAAGGGCTCCATCCGTAAAGAGCACACAGATGCGTCCGCCGTCCTTAACCTGTGACAGGATTGTCGCGGGAAGCTCCTCTACAGCGCCTTCGATCAAGACCGCATCATACGGTCCATGCGCAGATGCCCCGTCTTCCAGCGCCCCATGCAGAATCGCGACGTTATCAATTCCCTCAGCAGACAGAATCGTCTGCGCTTCATTTGCGCGTGTTTCATCATCTTCTACCGCCACGACCGCTTCGGCGATTCGCGCACAAACAGCAGCAGAATAGCCAAAGCCCGCGCCTATGCAGAGAACCAGATCATCGTTAGTCAGTTCCAGAGCGTCCAGCATTTTAGCCAATGTGCGAGGTTCTAGCATGCTGCGACCCTCGCCGAGATCAATACAGTCGTCCACATAAGCCAAATCATATTTGTCATCTGGCACAAAGGCTTCTCGACGCACTGTCAACATGGCATCAATGACCGTAAATTTTGTGACATCCGACGGACGGATCTGGGTATCGACCATAGTGGTCCGGCGCACGGAGAAATCTGTCATTAGATGTGGCTGTCCTGCATGGTTGTGTAGCTATCTGACCACCCTTAATGCCACAGACTACCACAAGCGGCAACGCGCCGATTTCAGCTGTTTTTGTCGCGCTGCAAACACGCCACTGTCGGTCAAGACGCCTATAGGTACAGACCAGATGTGATCATGCCAGCGGTGTTCAGAAAAGAACGGCGTTGGTACGGTATGTGACCGGACCCTCAGGAATAATTCAGGGCTATTTTAACTTAAGACGCTGTGCGCGAGGCATCGTTACGTCGCCACCCTCAAAAAGAGGGTACGATGCCACATCTCTGCAAGGCATCGCGTAGTTGTGCACGATCATAAGCCTAACCCAATTCGAGCGTCGCAGCACACGCAAAAACTGGTGGATGTATTTTGGGTACGGCGCCCCGCATCATCCGAGCTGTTTCAAAAATAGGTCTAAAGCCCCGCGCACTTAACAACTTTGCCATTGGGCTACCCTTGGGTGTGTCAAAAAAGACCGGGGCTGCGGTCCATGAACTCGGCACCGCTTCCAATAGCATTTGCGCATCAGACTGAGTTTGCGCACACAAAGGCCCTGCCTTTATTCCTTGGTCACATTTGCGAAAGGTCACATAGCCTCTGGGCATCGATGCATCACCAAGCATCACCGTCCGGCGCGTGTCACTTTGTCGAAACCACGCGTTCGCAAACCTATCACGACGATGCCCAACCATGCGCCGGTCCATCCCGATTAGCCATTGCAAGTCGCTATCAGTTGCAAGGCGCGCAGCTTGGCTACGTGACGTGTTGCCTTTGAAACGAACCGTTTCGTCCTGCAAAACGAACCCAGAGCGCGCGTAATTGGCTTGTTGGTCCGCAACTCCGTCAAGCCCGACTGTGCGCGCGCCTGCATGACGCAGCGCCTCAGTCCATAGCGCCATACCATAGCCTTGGCCACGTGCCTGCGGCCGACAAATATACAACCCCAAAAAGGCGTTGTCTTCATCGTGGTTAACTACCGAAATCGACGCCACCGGCCTACCGTCTTTTTCGCCCAGAAAAAATCCCTCCGGATCAGCTGCATAAAAAGCGGCGGCGTCTTCAAGCCCAGGATTCCAGCCTTCGTTGCGCGCCCAGCCCAAAACCATCTCTAGGTCTTTACGTTCCATTTTGCGAATTTGCATGATGCGCCTTTCCGTCCCAAAAATGTATGTCCACTTATATGCAATTTCTTGCGGTTCCGTGATGATCAGTGTTCTGAAAATGGGCAACGTAAGGTTCTGGCGCCGGCGATCACATTGACAAGGTTCGCAAACCCAGCCTGCTTCAGATACCTAATGTGTTAATGATGCTGACCGTGACGCAGCAACAGTCGTTCACGGTTCAATGTATACAAACCTGTTGAGACGATAATCATTGCCCCAACTAGGGTCCAGCTGTCTGGCAACTGACCAAACACCAAATACCCATACATCGTCCCCCAGATCAAAAGACTGTATTGCACTGGCGCAACAACGACCGCCTGTGCGGCATCCAGCGCCATAATGACAAGAATTTCTGCAAATGCTCCCATGACAGCCATCGCACAAAGAATGACAATTTGCGTACCCGATTGTGGCATTTGCCAGACAAACCCCAACGGTATACTCAGCAACACCCATGAGACAATGGCGGTGTACGCGACAGTTGTTTGGGTGCTGTCAGCCCCCGCAAGGAAGCGCGATAACACCTGTCGCATGGCAAATGCGGCAGCAGCCACAACCAACAGTCCGGCTGCAGGATGCATCACGCCCATGCCAGGCCGGATCACAACCAAGGTGCCCAAAAAACCAATAATGACAGCCGTCCATCGCCGCCAGCCCACGGGTTCACGCAGGATCAATGCCGCCATAAGCGTGACCAGAAACGGCGCAACAAACGTGATAGCGACCGCGTCTGCCAGAGGCACGTGGCTGACCGCTATAATGAACAGTGTCGCCGAAATCGCCGCCAAAACTCCGCGTCCTACCTGCAATCGCGGATTCGCCGATCGCAATACCCCAAAGCCCCGCCACGCAATCAGCCCAAGAACGCCCAGCAACAATCCCGTTTGCCTGCTCCAAACAACTTGTATCGGATGCAGGCTTTCGGTCATCAGTTTGGCCATGGTGTCCACGCCCGAAAACAGAAACATTCCCGCAGCCATCAACGCCAAGCCACGCATATTATCAGTGCGTTGCGCAGACGCATACGCGGGTAAGGGCTGGGTCACATAAAGCTCCAATATAGTCAGACGAAAACGAACACCGTCCACCAACAAACACTAGCGTCAACTAAGGCCTTTGGTCTATGGGGATAAAATTCAAAGTAACCCTGCCATAAACGGCATCAAAGGCCTATCGTGCTGATGTTTCAATCAAACCCCTGCACCACGTGCCGTCATGTACCGTGTCGCAGCGTTAGGGAGACTTGGCTATTTTGGACATCGCTTTGGTCCCCGTTTTATTGAGATCAAAACGCGGCCCCTCAGGCCCAAACGACGCATTTGCCGTCAATCCCATCAACGCCCCCATGGCCTGCGCTGCATCATCCATTTTGCCTGCAGAGTGTGCCGAAAACAGCCCTGTGGTCACGCCTGCAATCCATTCCGGCGGAATAATTTCGTTCTGCTCTTTCTTGATCTCGAGCGATGCATCCATAATCCATGACGCCCGTGCCATATCATTGCGAAACCGGCGCAGGTCCTCTTGGGCCTGCAGATCGCGGGTATAGAAAAACCGCATCCATGCAATCGCACCATAGAATGCGGCCAGCGCGGCAACGGTCAACCCCACTGTGCGCACAAGCGGAATGATCCATGTGCCCGACGCGTCCGCAAAGGCAAGCGGCGCGGTCAGGCTCGCGACAGAAAACCACCCTGCCCCCAATCCCGCTGCAATAAAGGCTGCAAAAACCGCCCTGCGCATCCAAACCTGCTGCCCACTGGCCACGGGAGCCTGCAAATCTTTCTACAAATCTGTTTGAAGTTGCTGGAACTGTTTGCGGCGGGCATCCTTATGCGAGCTTAAATCAAGCTTTGCCCGTTCGGCATCCAAACGACGGCGGTCTTCTGCAATCTCTGCGCGCGCGGTCTCAAGTTCTTTGGTTGCCGCGTCTTTCCAATCTGCTTTTTCTTGCGCCAATTGCGTGTAAAGACGTTCCCTTTCGGATGCCAATTCTGCCCGCTGTTGAGC
>JAQXDR010000123.1 GCA_029251265.1 Pseudoprimorskyibacter sp.
CCGAATACCCCCAAAAGGGAGGCAAAGGTGGCCTGCATCACCAGTGTTTCAGAAAAATCATACTGCACGAGATACCAATGGCCGTCGGGGCGCAAATGAGTGTAGCCCGGCACCGCATAAACAAAGCAGCCGCCATAGAGAAACGTCATCGTCAGCACCAAAGCTGTTGGTAAACCGACACTGCCGCGAGCAATGGTGCGGCGCACGATCAGGACAGTCAGCGCACTCCAGACCAAAAACATAGCCTGCATAGCCAGATGGATATCCCCCAGTCCGGTCATGCCGTACCCTCTGTCACCCAATTCGGGTTGAGTGGAGAGCGCCGCACTTGTGCGGGATGTCCTGCGGCCAGAACGTTGGATGGCAAGCTACGGGTAACCACTGATCCTGCGCCAACCCAGGTGCCTGTGCCAACTGTCACCCCTGGCAACACAACAGTGTTCAGCCCGATAGCAGCCCCATCCCCCACCACGACCGCAGCCGAGATCAGCGATTGTTCCCGCGCGGGCGCCATAGTTGAAAACTTGTATTGGGTGTGATCGTCAGGATCATCAGGGTTTGAATGATGATGCGAGAGCGAATAAAGCCGAGAGCCGCTTGCAGTCGTCATATCATTGCCGATCTGCAACCCTCCGTGACCTTGGAGCACGCAGTGGTTGGCGATATGGACACGGTCTCCAATCAGGACCTCGCCCTCGGCGCCTTTGAACTCAGGGTTGGCCTTTCGTATGATCCGGCGCCCGCCAGCAGCAGACGGAGGGCCGGCTAAAATAACAGCTCCATGATCCAGCCAGCAGTGATCGCCTAAGTGGACCCACGACGGGTTGCTGATGTGGATACCGGTATCAATTTGTACACCCCGCCCCATGGATCCGAGCCGGATACGCCAAAAGACGCGTCGGAGCCGGCGACCGATTGGCCCCGGCAGATCTACCAAAAGCCATTCAGCCAGCGTGACAACCACAAGCTCGAAATATGACAGGATCCGGCGCAAGGCTCAGTTTGCCTCACGGTTGGTCAGAACGTCTCGTACAGCCGCACAGATCACGTCCAGATCTGCATCTGTCAGTTCCAGATAGGTGGGCAGGTTCACGCCGCGGGCCGAAACCGCATGCGCCACGGGCGTGTTGGCGGGACCCTCCAGATAGGGCATGTCCGACATCGGATAAAAATAAGGGCGGGTGTCCACGCCACGGGTGCGCAGATCCGCACAGATCGCATCCCGTTCGGCCGCATCCGCGCCCTCGAACTCGGCACAGATCATCCAGAAACTGTTGGTGGTGCCGGGTGCCTCGCGGTTCAGACGCAGTCCGGGGACATCGGCCAGCCGTGCAGCATAGCCTTCATACAAGGTGCGGCGCTTTGCCAGAAACCCTTCAATTTGTTCCATCTGTGCACAGCCAAGTGCGGCCTGCAGATTGGTCATACGGTAGTTGAAACCCATGCGGTCGTGCCAGTAGCGTTTGTCCGGGGACATGGCATGATCGCGCAGGATGCGGATTTCGCGCGCAAGCGTGGCATCATTGGTGGTGATCATGCCGCCTTCGCCGGTGGTCATGTTTTTGTTGGCATAAAAGCTGAATGTCCCGCAATGCCC
>JAQXDR010000130.1 GCA_029251265.1 Pseudoprimorskyibacter sp.
CGCGTCTCGACAAGCCCCTGTGGCCATTGCCTTTATGGTCGCGGCCAGCGCCCTTTTGGCCGCGACATCGTTAATGGCCAAAATTTTGGGGCTGCCGTCAGAGACAGATGCCGGCCTTCATTCCATGCAACAAAGCGCGGGTCGGTTTATTTTTGCCTTCATTACGCTGTGTCTGTTCCTGTTAATCCGGCCAAACCTGAGACCCAACTTTATAGGCACCAACTGGCCCCGACACATTGTTCGCACCGGGCTTGCTTGGACCTCTGCAACTTTGGTCTTCGCGGCCGTGTCCAATATGCCTGTGGCAGAAGCCACCGCGATCAGCTTTCTAAGTCCGGTAGTCTCGATGGTGCTTAGCGTATTTGTCTTGCGCGAGACACTTTGGCCTCATCGGATCATTGCCGCAGTGCTTGCCTTGCTGGGCGCTGTGTTGATCTTGCGCCCCGGTTCCGATGCGTTCCAGCTTGCTGGGCTTTATGCACTTGGCTCTGCGGTTTCGATAGGGCTCGAGACAATGTACATCAAACGCCTAAGTGACACTGAACCGCCCCTTCGTATCCTGTTTATCGTAAATTTTTTAGGCACTATTTTGTCCGTTACCGTGGCCAGTTTTATCTGGATTTGGCCGACCCCGAACCAATGGGCAATGTTGGCATTGCTTGGTGCTACCATGCTGTGCGCGCAGGCCTGCTTCATTCAATCGATGAAGCGCGGAGACGCCAGCTTTGTCACACCTGTATTCTACACGGTTCTGGTCTTTGCAGCGTTTTATGACCTTTTGCTTTTCGGTGTCATGCCGACACAGCTTAGTTTTATTGGGGGTATGCTCATCCTGTCTGCCGCGCTGGTTCTCGCGATCTGTGGTCAACGCAGATAGGACGGGCTTTTTTTTCAGCGCCACGCGCGCTACATCGACACCGACAAGGTTGGAGGAAACGCTATGGGCTGGATGGCAGATGAAACTGGGCTGGATAAATGTGCGGCCAACTACGTGCCGCTGACACCGCTCAGCTTTTTGGCACGCGCGGCACAGATCTACCCCAACAGAACCGCTGTGATCTATGGCGATCACCGCGCCACATATATCGAAACCTTTAACCGGGTCAGCGCATTGGCCTCTGCATTAAAGCAGCTTGGCGTGGCATCGGGCGAAGTTGTGTCAACGATGTTACCGAACACCACTGCCCATATCGAGGCACACTGGGGTGTTCCCGCTATGGGAGGTGTCCTGAACGCGATCAACAGCCGACTGGATGCTGAGACAGTGGCATATATTCTGGACCATGCAGAAGCCAAAGTGGTGTTGGCCGATCCAACCTGCATCGCAGTGTTGGAGACGGCCTTTACTAAGATGTCCGGACCAGCGCCACGGATCATCGAGGTCGACGATACGGCCGCAGGCGCACCGGCTTCGGGACGTTACATGACCTATGCATCCTTATTGGCAACCGGCGATCCTGAATTTGAATGGACCTATCCGCAGGATGAATGGGAATCACTTGCGCTGAATTATACGTCCGGGACAACCGGAAAACCAAAGGGCGTTGTCTACCATCATCGTGGGGCCTACCTGAATGCAATGGGTCAAGTGTTAAGCTGGCGTCTGCAACTTTATCCCGTCTACCTTGTGATTGTTCCACTCTTTCATTGTAACAACTGGTGCCATACTTGGATGATGCCCGCGCTAGGAGGAACGATCGTCGGATGTCGCGACATTGCCGCTGCGCCGATGTTTGACGCCATTGCGGACGAAGGCGTCACCCATTTTGGCGGCGCACCGATTGTCCTGAATATGCTGATCAATGCCCCCGAAACCGAAAAGCGTGATTTCGACCACGTGGTTGAGGTGTTTACCGCCGGCGCACCACCGGCCCCAGCCACCCTTGCTGCGATTGAACCGATGGGTTTCAACGTCACACAGGTCTACGGTCTCACCGAGGTCTACGGTCCCGCCACAGAATGCACATGGGGTCCATCGTGGGACGAATTAGAGGGCGATGCGCGCGCCGCGATTAAGGCGCGTCAGGGTGTTGCCATGCCATTTATGGAACATGTCACTGTCATGGACGAACGGATGCAGCAAATACCGATGGACGGGCAGTCGCGGGGTGAAATCATGCTGCGCGGGAACGGCGTGATGAAGGGATATTACAAAAATCCCGCAGCCACAAAAGATGCCTTTGCCGGCGGATATTTCCATTCTGGCGATATAGCCGTACAGCATCCAGATACCTATTTACAAATCGCAGATCGAGCCAAGGACATCATCATATCG
>JAQXDR010000217.1 GCA_029251265.1 Pseudoprimorskyibacter sp.
TTTTTTTGATTTTTTCGAGGTGTGGAGCTTTATTTTTTGAAGTGCTGGGTTCCTATGCGCCGCTTTTGTTCCCCCAGCCGCGTAGTGCGAGCTTCCGGCGGTCCGCCGTTCCGGTGTACAAAGACGCCATCGTGCCGCCGCTCCAATCGAACATTGCCTCCAGTTCTGCGACCGTGGCACCGGCCTCTGCGGCCCTTATCGCGGCAATCTTACGTAGCCCGTGAGCCGACTTCGTAACGCCAGCCTCGTTGCACGCCCGACGAAACATGTTGCCGAAACTCTCCTTGGTGAGCGGCTTGCCAGTGTCGCCGACGATGAAGTGCATATCCCCAGTGCGGCCTGCATCCAGCGTCTTTTGGAGTGGGGGAAGGATGGGGATTACGACCTCGGTGCCGGTCTTGCCGGTCTTGCCGGTCTTCAAGCTGGCGATCCCGTCACGTACATGCTGCCGACCTAAGAGCACAGCGTCGCCACGGCGAAGCCCGGTGTAGAGCAAGACGTCGATCCAGACGCGCTCCTTCGTTCCTGGCTGCCATTTGGCATAATACTTCTCGACGTCGACGTCGTTCCAAGCTGGAAATCCAGCATTCTTTGGCTGCTTGGGGTTCTTAATGCCAGATGTCGGATCGGCGTCAACCAGCTGCGCCTCCAGTGCACAGCGGAACAGGCCGCGCACCGCGTCCAAAAAGTTCCTAGCCTGCGCTGGCGTCTTGGCTCTGCGTTCTCGACCGTCGACGATATGCGCTCTGGTGATCGCCTTGTGTAGAAGAAGAGAAAACATGTTCGCAGACAATGGAAAGTTCCGCATTTCATCCCGGATGGCGGCTTATCTCAAATACGGCGGTCTCGGATTGAGAGAAAAGAAGTTCTTGCTGGCAACAATCTACTATCAGCATTTATTGGGTGATTGGCCAACATCGAAGTGGAAAGATGAGGCTGCAAACACGCACTGGATGCCATTGGCAGACTACAGAGCACTCGGATGTGCCCCCCGCGCGAACGACACACGTTTCTTGCAGTACGCGACGGCTTTTTGGCTTGGGCAAGGGCATTTCTTTGATCATCTGAAGCTGTGTACGGACCAATCCACCATCACATGGAAATTCTCAGAAGATGCCTTTTACCTCATGTCGCAGATGGATGAGTATGCGCTACTCACAGCCCAGAGTATGTGGCAGTTGCGAACGAGCATGGATCTTGACGTTTGGGTTCAAATTGCCCTTCGGCATTGAATGCAGCGTCCTGAATTTATGATGTTCGACACGTGGTGAGATCCATTTGTGAACGAAAGTTGGAATGGACCAACTTACTTTGAGTTAAAAAACAACCAGCGTTCGTTGGAGACATCGCTTCAACGATTTGCTGATTTGCTGGGGTTTTCATTTTGGGTTGGGTATCGACAAGGCGGCAATAAGCCAGGTTTTGCCGAGGCAATCGTCCGTATCCAACACAGCCGGGCAAGATGGCCGACGGGACGGTTGATGCAGTTTCGTCCCCGTACGCAAGTAATTGAAGTCGCTCCCAATAAGGCAGTTTGAGGTTAAGCAAGAAAAACGTCTCAAACAGCTTTGGGTTTCGGAGAAAAAGCCAATGTTCCCTGTAAAGGGAGACCGGAAATGGTTCGCACGCTGGAAGACATATTTGACATCTGCGGCAAGGAATCGCTGCAGGTTATGCCTGTAAAAGTCGCACTGGCGCAGTTCGACGTTTTGAACACCGCATTGGACTCTTGCTGGCGCAATGTTCCAGCAAGTCTGGATGGGCTTGAGCGTCTGATGCCCGGAGGGGCGAAAAGCGATGATCCGGTCGTCGTGGGCTTCGGTGGTGTTCGCCTTTACCAGTCATGTCGTTCCGCTCTGCTCAAGCTGATTGTCTCTCTCGTGTCCACAGAGAATTCTGACAGCTTCAGAATTCTGTGGATCTTGGGGGACGAGGCCGAGATTGGGTCAGGGCTAAGCGACTTGAAAGTACCGTTGGAACGCGCGTTCGGTGAAGACGTCAAGCCTCGCGAGATCACCCGCGAACTGGCAATTGCAGCGGATGCTCCTTTCTCAGGATCGGATCGCGAGCGATTGAGACGGGCGTTTGTTGTGTTGGATCGATTGCGCCGCATCCCGAAAGTTCTGAAGCGTGGACTACTTCTGGCCGATCCCATTGGCAGGATGCCGAAGTATGGCCGGGACGGCCGATTGGAGACGCCATTTCCGCCACGACTTGCCGTATTCTACGGGCAATTGATGCAAAACCAGCGGGTTGCCTTACGAGCGGTTTACCACGCTGCCCTGACAGCCAGCTTGTTTGAAGGCGAGGATGATATCGTACCGTCATGCCTGATAGAGCCGGAGACGCTTGCAAAGATTTCGGAGCATTTGAGACAATGCAAAACCGAACGGACCAGCCAAATCTACCTGGCCCGTGTCATCAAGGCCGTGCTCGATTATGAACCGTGTGCACGCCATCCGGATGCCTAGGAAGAGCTTAAACGTGTCGCCCGCCGCGCGGGGTGCACGGCGCCGCTGGACCCGTTACATTTTCTTAAAATCAGGTGCGTTGGATGCGCGCCGTATCAAGTTTCGCAGGAACGTTTCGACGAGATATTGCGGAACGCAATCTCACCCCAAAATCGCTTGCGACTGCAAAAAGCTGGCGTGTTGTTGAATGAGCTACGCACGCTTCGGAAGGAAGAGCTTCAGGCATACCTTCCCGTCGTCGATCTGCGCATAACTCAGCGGAAAAGGAAGGCCGTTCCAAAATCCCAGTTTTTGCCGCCGGATCCGTGGTGTGACCTTATGAAGTTGGCGATAAGTGCTGGTCTCTGCCGTGAAGAACTTAACGCAGTCGGCGCGGTTCGGCAAAGAGCCTCAAAGGATGGCCTCGGCCCCCGCGACATTACACACGCTTGGGCCTGCGACGCGCTTGACTCCATATTGGCCACATCGTCGCGCGCTCGTTTTCGGCGAGGTGTCGATTGCCTCGACGCCATGAGAGCATCTGTAACCAGTTTTGATTTGCTGCCGTTAACCGATCTTGGCCCGCTTCCAGACAAACGCCGCAATGGAATGGCGAAGCTTTCGGATCGGCTTGTGGGGGAGATCCAAGCTCATGCCACGTTCCGGGGCCTATCGCATAACGCAAGACGGGCGATCCTTACGGCGATCACGTTGGTGTTCAATCACACGCAAAAGAAAGAAATGTTTGAAATGCCTTTGGCCGAGATCCCGCTTTCGGACATCGTCGAAGCAACTCCAAGCTGCGCCGGGCCGTTACGGAAAAACTGGCACCGCACTTGCGCGGTGGCACGTCAGCTTGAAAAGGAAGTCAGTTTCCAATGGGGGCGCGATTGGGCGGACCTGCAGCGTCTTGTTGTATCGGCAGGGGTTCCTGTAAAGGAAAACCCGGTGCCCGCAATTGCTATACCTGCGCAAAATTCTGGTTTGACACCAACACAGATCGATCGGGAATGGGCATGGCCGCGTGGTCATGTCACGCTTGCGTTCCGGTCTCTCAGTTCATTTATGTGGCCTTTCGTTCAAATGCCAAGGGGCTTTTGCCACCTAATGACGAGTGCCGCCGTCGTGGATTATAGAGCCCATTGATGTACTGGACTATCGCCCCTTCAGCTTGGCGTCTGGTTTCCCATCGGGTGCGCCAGATCAGCTCTGCTTTGAGCGATTTGAA
>JAQXDR010000179.1 GCA_029251265.1 Pseudoprimorskyibacter sp.
CACCACTGGTTCGCTCAGTAAGCGAAAAGGCCTCGGCTAGAACCTGCCTTGTTTAGTCATGTTTCTGATTGGAATGGTCGGGACGGCAAGATTCGAACTTGCGACCTACGGTACCCAAAACCGTCGCGCTACCAGGCTGCGCTACGCCCCGACTGACGCGGGTTTAACTGCCCATTTCGGATTTGAAAAGCGGATTCTTACATACAGGGCCAAACGGATCCAATCATCGATGGATGTCGCATCTGCGTTCCGGGTCCGATACCCAAAAGGTTTGACATTCCTGCATTTATTTCAAGGACATACTGGATATTCTGACCGCCAAAAATAGTCGTTTTATCTTTTGGCTTGGCGCGGGAATGGACTTTTTGAACAATCCCCTGTCCGTCCACAAAAATCATATCAAGCGCGATTAATGTATTTTTCATCCAAAAACCGACAGTCTGTTCGGAATCGTAGACAAACAACATGCCCGAAAAACGTGGAAGCGACTCAACGAACATCAGCCCCTTCGCCCGCGTTGCGGGCGTGTCGACAACATCGACCTTGAACTGGGCTTGCCCCCACGTTCCACGCAGATCTACTCTGTCAAACTTACAACCTGCGTGCCCCGCCCCTGCCATCAAACATAGCAGAAGGGACAGGATTAATGCTCGACTGCAGATTCCCAAGGTTTTACATCCGTTGCCATCAATCCACGTTTTCCTGAAACAGTCCGCAACGCCAATGCTTCACCGGGTTGCAGATCCGTTAGGCCCGACCGGCGCAACACCTCTATGTGTAAGAACACGTCAGCACTGTTTCCAAATAGGTTGGCAAAACCAAAGCCTTTGGCCTGATCAAACCACTTTACCCGTGCAGGCTGTAACGCAGACAGCACTCCGTCGACCTGCGACGGATCGCCGACCTCAACCAGAGGCGTGGATGATATGGTTTCATCTGCCGTGATTTCGAGCACTTCAACAGCCTGTACACCCCGTGCGGTGCTCTGTGCCATCAAAACGATGTGCACTGTATCAGAGATTGAGGATTGTCCAAAATTACGCAAGACATTGGCGTGCAGCAGGATATCCGGCCCACCTGTTTCGGCCACAACAAATCCGAAACCCTTTACAGGATCGAACCACTTGACCCGTCCGACAACGCGTATTGGAGGATTTTCACTATTATCCACTGATATTTCTTACCTGATGTTTCAACTTGGATGTGGTGTGTTGTTACAAATGCCGCTACGGTCGTGATCTTTGTCGTACATTTGACAAGTGGTTGTCAACAAGCACTAATTTTGCCTTACGGTGACAGCCTTGATACCGACCATTCTGACCCGTCTTTACAGACAACCCATTTAAACCGATCATGTAACCGGAACGTTCCATCGGCCCAAAACTCAATCTCCACAGGAGTAAGCCTGTACCCACCCCAAAAAGGTGGGCGTTCGGGAGACGTACCGTGGCGCGCTGTTTGTTTAACAACTTCGGCAGCCAGCACACTGCGCGATGCCAGTGGGCGCGACTGCCATGAAGCCCATGCTCCAAGCCGACTTTGCAGGGACCGCGATTCGTAATACGCGTCCGCTATTGGCCCATCTTCCTTTTCGATCCGCCCACGAACACGAATCTGACGGCCCAATGATTTCCAATGCAGGACAAACGCCGCCTTACCAGCTTTATCAAGCTCTTGCGCTTTGGCACTGCCGTAGTTCGTATAAAACACAAATGCAGATGCCTCGATGTCTTTCAACAGAACCATGCGCACGTTTGGCAATCCTTCCGAATCCACGGTTGCCAATGCAATCGCGTTGGGGTCGTTTGGCTCGCTGGTTTCCGCCTCGGCAAGCCAACGTCGCGCAATCACAAACGGATTATCTCCGGCAAAAATGCCCGAACGATCTGACCCGTCAACCAGTTTGGTCGGGGTCTTTGGTGGATTTGCTTGCGTCATATCCGGGCTCCTTATCTGACAATGCTCAAGATGGGGCAGGAACACGGGTTCGGCAACACCAAGGTTGACGCAGTATCGACATCTACATGCCTATTGATTTCCGTTTCTCCAACGGGTTTGCTTGATGGACCGCCTTAAAAGCCCTAAAGCCACTAAGAGCACTTAAGCGAACGAAGGAGAAAATGGCATGTCAAATCAGCTAATGTCCGGCAAACGAGGTCTGATTATGGGTTTGGCCAATGACAAGTCCATCGCGTGGGGCATTGCAAAAGCCCTCGGTGATGCTGGTGCAGAGCTGGCATTTTCCTACCAAGGTGACGCATTGAAAAAACGTGTAGGTCCATTGGCCGCTCAATTGGGCAGCGACATTGTCCTGCCATGCGATGTCGGCGACGAGGCCTCGATTGATGCATTGTTCGATGGCCTAAAGGAACAATGGGATAGTCTTGATTTTATTGTTCACGCTATCGGCTTTTCGGATAAAAATGAATTGCGTGGCCGGTATGTGGACACAAGCCGCGCTAATTTCACTTTGTCGATGGATATATCGGTATACAGCTTTACCGCCGTCATGCAGCGTGCAGAAAAAATGATGACGTCAGGGGGATCTGCGCTGACGTTAACATACTACGGAGCTGAACGCGTTATGCCCCACTACAACGTCATGGGCGTCGCCAAGGCTGCATTAGAGGCATCAGTGCGTTATCTGGCTGAGGATCTTGGCAAAGACGGTATCCGCGTCAACGCCATCAGTGCCGGACCGATCAAAACATTGGCAGCGTCCGGAATTGGCGATTTCCGCTATATTATGAAATGGAACGAATATAATTCGCCTTTGCGGCGCAATGTGACGATCGACGACGTCGGCGGATCAGCCTTGTATTTGTTGTCTGACCTGGGCTCCGGAGCCACAGGCGAAGTGTTACATGTTGATGCCGGATACCATGTGGTTGGGATGAAGGCCGTGGACGCCCCCGACATGTCCAAGACGTAACACCAAAACACACCCCGGCGGTTCCAAGGCCCTTCATACACGGGATTGACTGCCAAGGTTAGAACCGCCACCACAGATTACATATGTTTGACGACGCAATACTGTCGTGCACCAACACTGCCCCGAGGATACCATGACCGACCGCCTACCCCATGAAAAAGGTTTTCACGTAAGCTGGGATCAAATCCACCGCGACGCACGCGCCCTTGCCTGGCGATTGCAGGGGCAAGGACCCGACGACGGTGCCTGGCGCGCGGTCGTCGCAATCACACGCGGGGGCATGGCGCCGGCGATGATTGTTGCGCGAGAACTGGACATTCGGGTTGTCGACACGATTAGTGTCAAAAGCTACGACCATCAAACCCAGTCGCAGCCCCGTGTGATAAAGGCTCCAAGGGACGAGATCATAGGCGACGGAACTGGCGTTCTGGTTGTAGACGACCTTGTTGATACCGGCAAAACACTTGAGGCCGTTCGCGCTTTAATGCCAAAGGCGCATGTCGCGACGGTTTATGCGAAGCCCATGGGCCGTCCTCAGGTCAATACGTTCATCACTGAAGTCAGCCAAGATACGTGGATTTTTTTCCCGTGGGATATGGCCCTGCAATATGTGAAACCTTATCGTGGTGATGATTGACCTATACCGAACGCATTCGACAATTATTAAGATAAAGTCGTTTAGCAGGTCGAAAAAAGCCTCGAATACGAAAAGTACGCTCGGCCAGATGATGGTACTTTGGCCGTTTGCTGTGTGATTTCCCGTAAATTGGTTTTTCTTTAGTGCCAATCCGACCACGTAGAATTCCACAAGCGCAAATCGCCCGAATTTCAAATCATCCCACCGGATTACATCCTATATTCACGCCAGTAACGACCTGCGTTAACGTGTTGTGTTCGATCATTATGGCCAATGGCTTACGCCGTTTAAATCCACATTCTTCAAACATCACGCGTAAATGATAGATGCATGGCCTGGTTTTCTCTCGGTGTCGGACTGATAAAATGCATCAGAAGACGCATTTGTGGAACACCCTACGAGTGCAACTTTGCGCACCTCCTAGAAAATCAATTTTGACCGTCATGTACAGGTCGAGTTCCGCGGATCTCATCTCAGCACAGATTCTTTTTCGGAATTTGGATCTATCGGGCTTTTATGCCGCTCCAAGTGCTCGTTTCAGCCACCATTTGTTCAAAATTGCTGGAGCTTTTCCAGCCCAGGGCTGAATGGTGGCGATACCGACTGTCATATTCTGTAAGTGTATTCGAAAATTGCCATCTCAGCCTAGCGTCTTTTGCCCCAAGGCCTGCACCAGATCAGTTCAGTTTTGATGGTTTTGAAAACCTTCTCGACAGCAGTGTTACCGGAGCAGCTGCTCTTGCCTGACAACTACGCTTTGGCTTCGTGGTGGCGCCGATCTTTTGTTAGTCGTGCGGGCAATATTGCGACCTAGACCTGACGCGGTTTGAGGCGGACGGTCACAGTGCTCTCGATAAAGGTGAGGGTGCGGACAAAAGGGAGAACGACATACCTATATTCAAGAGTTGACCTCTTGCCCCCTAAAAGTACCAAACGCCAGACATTCAAAATGCTGTCGGTGGGGCCGTGCAGACCAACCAAACGGCTTTCCAAACAGCCAATTCGGTTTGAAAGCGATAAAATCAATCCCGTAGGACTTGTGCCGCGGCGGCTTTGATACCGCGACCCACGCGCAGTGCCTCTTGGGCCAATCCTTTGTTTTGGGACATGGCTGCCCTACGCAAGCGATTGCGTTGCACCTGAATGGCGTTCGGGGTTGCCTTTGCGATAGCGGCGCCGAGGGCCTCAATATTCCAGGCAGGTTCACATGCCACAACCAGGATTGGCGCCTCTCCCAAGGTTGGCAAATCCTGCGTTACGGCCTCTTGCAATTCGGCAAAAAGGGCACGCGCTGGCGCTGGAACGTCATGTTCTGGAAAGGGCCAGTCGCGCACCAAGCGATCCACTGCCGTCACCACGGCCAGAACTTTAGCAGATCGCCGTTGAGGATCGTCCGTCATACGTATTTGCCATTGTTCCAGAAACCTGTCGTCCAAATCCCGCCCGGGCCGGTCTGCACGCATCACCCAAAGCACCAGATCCGCCCGCTCAAGATCTGCAAGACAGGCCTTCTGCCGAACATCAGAGCCGTCTAACCCGGGCATATCCATCAACTCTACAGGGTATCCGTTTAAATCAACACGGTAAGCATGCAAGCCTTGCGTGGTCGTCACTATATCTGTCTCGGTCATATTTCCACTAGACAAAGCATTGACCAACATTGACTTTCCAGAATTTTCTTGACCCGCGATTGCAATTCTGAGCGGACGGTCCGGCGCTATCTCTGCCAGGGGATCATGGGTATGGGCCAGTTCTGCATCGCTAAATCGCAAGCGCCCCGAATAAAGATCGATTGCGACCTGCGCAATTTCTTCCAGCATCAGCTTTTGCAGCGCGCGGATGCCTTCATCGGTTAATAGTTTGGTATGGGGTCCTGCAATTTGTCGCTCCATTTCGCGCAGAATTGCAGCCGGTGGATTGAATAGAAATCGCTGCGCGCGCCAGACCCCTTGTCCGATTGTGGCCGCCTTCTGCAGCCCCTGTCGATTGCGCCACACCCAAATCAAATTTCGCACCGACACCGTATCCGAAAAGGGCACCAGTCGTCGCATATCATCACGCAGCCGTTCTGAAACCCGATTGATCAGCAACAACGCTTCTGGCAGCGTGAAATCCCACACCCCCTTACCTTGTTTGCCTGAGTCCGCCGCGACCTGCGCCACAAGCGTTTCAATGACCCGAGGCAAGGCGTCCCAAGCCACGGGTTCAGCCAGCTCGCGCGCAATGATCGCCTGCGCAGCCACATAGGCCCGGGCTTCAGCGTCACTCCATCCGGGATCAGCTGGTAATGACGTCTGCGACACTGTCTGTGTTTGCAGCCGGCGCTGCAACACCCAACGCGCCATCGCGGCCAAGGCCACCAGCGCCACCGACACCGATGCAAAGACCCACATAAGCCCCAACTGCCACAAATAGACCAGTCCAATGGCAAAGCCTGCAACGAACGGCAAACACAGTGCCAGCACTGCAAGTAACACCTGCCACCGAAGCAATCTGCTAGACCACCCCATCAGAGCCTCGCCGCAACGCTGATTGGTATAGACTGCGCAGCTCATCAGGATCAACCGGCACATCCGCTGCGCGGCGGTGCAAGTAAAAACCTGCGCTTCGGCCCAATGCAAAGGTCGACGCAAAGCTGATCGCGCCTGCGGCTGCCGTCCCAAGGGTTTGGCCATAGGCAGGGATCAGCTTGCCCAACTGTCGCAACGCAAGTCCAGCACCATAGCGCGCACCGACCGCCAACCCCAAGGCAGAGCCGAACCCTGCCCCGGTTGCCATGTCCCAGGACACGCTGTAGTGGCGCCCAAGATCGCGCAGCATCAAGGCCTGTGTTGCGGGAACTGATACAAGCCCCACAATTGGTAATAGATCCGAGCCGCCGGCAACCCGCGCATAACGCAACACCTTTGGACGCACTTGCCGGAAGGCTGACCGCTCGGCCTGCATCTGTTGCTCACGTTTAAGGCCCGCAACTGCAACAGGCAGGACATCGGCTAAATGGTCACGCAAACAATCCAGAGCCGGATCGTTGGTCAGATCTTCAGGTGGCAAAGCCAAGGCCACAACAGGTGTCACTTCATCCAGCGGCAGCTTTTGTCGCAGATGCTCTGCGGCCCGCTTAGCATCACCTGCATCGATCAAATCACGACCGGTCAAGACCAAGACAACCGGCATATTGGCCAAGTCCCGCAAGGCCGCCACAACCGATGATTGTTCAGGATCATCCAACCTGCACACCACAAGCACCACATGACTGGATCCTGTTAGGGTATTTAGGTCTTCTGTAGGGTCATAGTGCGCCTCTCCCAAACCGCGTGTGTCCAGGAATCGCACAACCGGGGCATCTTGCGGAAAATCAAACATATCAGTTGTACGCGTGCAGGGGCGAAACCCGTTGCCTACCTCTGCCCGACTTTCCCCGGTCAATGCCTGAACGACAGAAGATTTGCCGGCACCCGTTTTGCCAAGCATCCAGATGACGGGCAGTTCATCAAAGGTTTCGGTCGTTTTGCTCACCCTTGAAATACACCTTTGGCTTTTACGTGTCGGCGAGGGTCCAAAAATTCCCTCATCCTGAAAAGATAGCGACGACGACGGCCGCTCACAAGGCTGGACGCTCAAAAGCTGTCCTCACTCACCAAGAATATCTATGCTCTGGTCAAAGACGGGGTGGCCCACCAGAAACGACAAAACCATTCTAGCGCACTGTATTCCAGCGATTTATTCTTGCCTAAAACAGACGTTCAAGCCGTTCCAACGTGGTGTCGCCGCCTGACAGACGAAGGTCGGTCCGGCAGTGCCAACTGGCTGTCATTGCGACGTTTTTGCGAAACAATGTTTCCCTTTGAAATGACAACCAACCGATCGGGTCTCAATCTGATGGCTTC
The DNA here is from genome assembly GCA_029251265.1 of Pseudoprimorskyibacter sp. Taxonomy (GTDB): domain Bacteria; phylum Pseudomonadota; class Alphaproteobacteria; order Rhodobacterales; family Rhodobacteraceae; genus JAQXDR01. The sequence goes on from JAQXDR010000179.1 coordinate 7,457, forward strand.
AATGGGATCACCAGCGTCCAGGACAATCAAAGAGGCCAAGGCGCCCTTGTAGATGCCGAAGTCGGCCTGTTCGATGATCGCGGCATTGTCCACGGTCACCATATCAAAGCAGCGCCGCATATCTTCTGGTGACGACATTTGCGCCACATGCAATCCCATAAAGGCAACGTCCAACATGTCAGCCGTACCCAGAGAGTACCAAGGATCCCGCACGCAGTCCTGCCCCCAGCCCACACGAATGCCAGCGGCTTGCATTTCTTTGACACGGGTCAAACCCCTACGTTTGGGGAATGTATCGTGCCGACCCTGCAACATGATGTTGATCAAAGGATTGGGGATCGCACTGATTTCAGCCTCTGCGATAAGAGGTATCAGCTTTGAGACGTAGTAATTGTCCATGGAATGCATTGAGGTCAGATGCGACCCCGCAACCCGACCTTGTAAACCCAAACGCGTTGTTTCAAATGCAAGGCTTTCAATATGCCGCGAATGCGGGTCATCTGTTTCATCGCAATGCATATCCACCGGAAGGCCGCGGTCCGCAGCAATTTCGCACAGCATACGAACCGACTGCGCACCTTCGGCCATGGTGCGTTCAAAATGGGGAATGCCGCCCACGACATCGACCCCCATGTCCAACGCCCGAACTGTGTTCACATGGGCAGTTGGGTCCCGCAACAGACCATCTTGAGGAAACGCAACCAGTTGTAAATCCAGATAGGGACGCACCGTTTCGCGGACATGGATCATGGCCTCGACACCCTTTAGACTGTCGTCACAGGTATCTACATGCGTACGGATTGCCAGCAGCCCCATGGAGACCGCCCAGTCACAATAGCGCAGCGCACGATCCACCATCTGATCGAGTGTCGTAATTTGCTTGAGCTCGCCCCAAAGTCCGATCCCTTCGAGCAAGGTTCCCGACGCGTTGATGCGCGGGGTGCCATAGCTCAGGGTTGCGTCCATATGAAAATGTGGATCGACGAACGGGGGTGATACCAAATCTCCGGTGGCATCGATCACAGTGTGGGCCTCTGCCCCGTTCAGCTGACCAACGGCCGCAATTCTGTCGCCGATAATGCCAACATCTGCTTGTGATCCGCTTGGAAGCGTTCCGCCTTTTACAAGAATATCAAAGCTTGGCATCAGCGTTCTCCGCGATTGTAGGGGATCATAAGGGCTGCTGGCACCTCTGCACGGCGCGACATCAGGATCAGGGCCAAGATGGACAAAACATAAGGGATCATCAAAAAGACCTGATAGGGAACCAACGCACCCAGCTCTGTCTGCTGCAAACGAATTTGCAAGGCATCAAATGCTGCAAACAAAAGCGCCCCTAAGAGAGCTTTGCCGGGGCGCCAGGCGCCAAACACCACAAGCGCAATGCAGATCCAACCGCGCCCGTTCACCATTTCGAAAAAGAAGCTGTCAAAGGCGGACATCGTCAAAAATGCCCCCCCAACGGCCATCAACCCCGACCCAACAATGACGGCGCCCATTCTCAGCGCAGTCACCGACAGACCCTGGGCCTCGACCGCAGCAGGGTTGTCTCCTGCCGATCTAAGCGCAAGACCAAGCGGGGTTCGATAGAGAACAAAGGCCGTTATTACGACGACCCCAAAGGCCAGATAGGTCAGCGGTGTCTGGTTGAAAATCGCCTGCCCGAATATCGGGATTTGGGACAAAACCGGTATTTCAAAGGGTTTGAACGGAACGATACGGGGGGGGCTGGAGACAGCCGGCAAAGCAAGGCGATAGATATAATACGCCGACGATGTTGCCAGCAAGGTGATCCCCAGACCAACGACGTGTTGGGATAACCCGAAAGGCACGGTAAGCGTTCCATGCAGCAAGCCAAACAGCATCCCAGATGCCATTGCGACGCAGACCCCCGACCATAGCCCAAAGCCCATATAGACGGTCATCCAGCCCGCAAAGGCCCCTATGACCATAATCCCTTCGATCCCCAGGTTCAAAATACCGGCGCGTTCGCAGATCAGCTCTCCCATGGTTGCAAAAATCAAGGGCGAGGCAATCCGGACCGCAGCGGCCCAAAAGCTTGCAGAAAGCAGGATATCAACGATGTCCATCAGCCCTTCACAATCCGGTAGCGCGTCAAAAGAATAGCAAAAACCATCAATAGCAAGGCGGTCGCCAGTAAGATGTCAGCAATATACGTGGGCACATTTGCAGCCCTGCTCATACTGTCTGCGCCAACAAAAATACCCGCGACAAAGATGGCAGAAACCACCACACCAACAGGATGCAACAAGGCCAGCATTGCGACAATAATCCCAGTGTACCCAAAGCCCGGACTAAGATCGAGCGTGAGCGACCCCTTCAGACCCGCAACCTCGGAAAAGCCAGCCAGCGCCGCCAGTCCGCCAGATAACAGCGCGGTTTTCACCAAAACAAAATTAACAGGAATACCGGCAAACCGTGCGGCACGCGGGTTTTGCCCGACAGCGCGAATTTCATATCCAAGGGTGGTCCGTTTTTCGATCACCCAAACGGCGCCTGCACATATAAGTGCCAGCGCAAACCCCCAATGCAGTCGCAGTCCCGTGACAATCCGTGGCAAGCGCGCGTCTGGATCCAACCGAGGTGATTTTGGCCAGCCCATGCCCATTGGATCCTTCAAAGGGCCCTCTAACAGCAGCGAGATGAACAACAGAACTATAAAGTTGAGAAGAAGTGTTGTGACAACTTCGTCCACTCCGAACCGCGTCTTTAAAATAACCGGGCCAAGCAGCATGACAGCGCCCCCAACAATGGCTGCAAACCCCATGACGACAAGCGGCTGCGGACCGGGCAGACCCAAAGCCGATGTCCCGAAGACCACGGTCATCAATGCCCCGATGTAGAACTGTGCCTCTGCCCCAATGTTCCAAAGCTTTGCCCGAAAAGCGACGGCAACCGCCAGTCCCGTAAAGATGAGAGGCGTGGCACGGTTCAACGTCTCCAACGCTGCAAACTTTGACCCGACAGCCCCTTTAAGGATCAGGCCGAGGGTCGCAAAAGGGTTCGCCCCCGCCAACAGGACCAGCCCCGACGCCACAACTACAGACAGCAAAAGGGCCGCCGCCGGAAACCCTAATGAGCGCGCAATGCTGGGATTGGCGACAGGTTCAAGCCGCATGGTCAAACCCTTCACCAGCCATCCATTTTCCTAACTCGATTGGCGTGATAGAGCCGCGCGCAAACTCTGGCGACAACCGGCCGTCAGACATCACGCGTATAACATCTGCCAAACTCAGGATTTCATCCAGATCCTCTGAAATCAATAAAATCGCGGCACCAGCATCACGCGCGGCAATCAACCTATTCTGAACATAGGTCACTGCCCCGATATCCAGTCCTCGCACGGGTTGGTTTGCCAAGATAATCCGCGGACCGCCTTCAAGCGCGCGGCCTAGAATGAGCTTTTGCATATTGCCACCGGACAACAGCCGGATCCGCGCGTCTGGACCCGGACACCGAACATCAAATCGGTCAATGACGTCTTTGGCCAGGCTTTCGGCGGCGGACCAGCGCATCCAGCCTGCTTTGCTGATTTCCGGGTCGCGGTATCGTTCGAGGATTACGTTTTCGGTAAGAGAGAATTCTGCAATGCTGCCCGTGGTGTGGCGATCCTCGGGAATGCGTCCAATGTCAGCCGCCAGCGCGGCGCGCGGGGACCACGATGAGACGCCCTGCCCGCCAAGCCGCATGTCGCCCCGATCCGGAACGGTTTGCCCTGACAAAAGGTCTGCAAGGACCCCCTGCCCGTTCCCCGACACACCTGCGAGGCCCAAAATCTGCCCGGCCCGCAGGTCCAGATTTATATTCCTCACACCTGTTCTTTGACCTTTGGGGTGGGCAAAAACACCGTGCATGCTGAACAAGGTCTCGCCTGGACTCGCGTCTGAGGGCACGGGTTTTACAATTTCCTGTCCGACCATGAGTTCTGCCAAGTCATGCGCGGACGTGTCGGATGTAGACGCTTGTCCCACGATCTTGCCATGACGCAACACAATCACACGATCCGAGATCGCCATGACCTCGTGCAGTTTGTGAGAGATAAAAATCACGGATAATCCGAGTTGGACCGCCTTTTGCAGGGTGTCAAAGAGAGCGTCGGATTCCTGCGGCGTTAACACCGCCGTCGGCTCATCCAGAATAAGAATACGTGCATCCCGATAAAGGGCCTTTAAAATCTCGACCCTTTGACGTTCGCCGACGGACAATGACCCCACCTTAGCGTTCGGATCCACCGACAAACCAAAATCATCGGAAAGCTGTTTGATCCGGGTCCGGGCTGCTTTGCGGCCAATTCCCAATGACCACAGTGGCGCTGTCCCTAGTACAATATTATCCTGTACGGTCAGATTGTTAACCAGCGCAAAGTGCTGGTGTACCATGCCCAAACCCGCCTTTAAGGCCGCCCCGGTTGCACCCGCAGGCAATGCTGTACCAAAAGCTTCGATGGTGCCTGCGTCAGCGGTATAATGGCCAAACAGGATATTCATCAGCGTCGTTTTACCCGCGCCGTTTTCGCCCAAAAGCGCGATGACCTCGCCCCGACGCAAATCGAAACTGATGGCGTCATTCGCGATCAAATCACCGAATGTTTTTGTAATACCATTGAGGCGCAGAACAATGTCCTGCGCCTCTGTCTTGTTAGTCATCACGAGGACGTGGGCTCTGAATCATTGACCGCGACCACAAATGTACCGGCACGGATTGCAGCTTCACGTTCGCCAACCAGTGCCAATGCTTCCGCCGGAACTTTTCCGTCAAAGTTGCCAAGTGGCGCAAGCGAACAGCCGCCCTCTTTCATATAGGAATATGTTCCATAGTTGGCCGCGCTAAAGCTACCTGCGTTCACTGCCGAAAGGGCAGCCTGCATCGTCGCCTCGAAATGCCAGATCGCAGATGCCACGACGGTGTCGGGATAGTCGGCCTGCGTATCGATCACATTCCCGATTGCAAGAACACCCCGTTCCTGCGCCGCATCAGACACGCCGAACCGCTCGGCATACATCATGTCCGCGCCATTCTCGATCATGGCAAACGCTGTTTCTTTGGCTTTTGGCGGATCAAACCACGACCCGATAAAGGACACCTGGAAGGTTGCATCAGGTTTCATTTCCCGCACACCCGCCATAAAGGCATGCATCAGGCGGTTCACCTCGGGAATCGGAAAGCCACCGACCATACCAATGTTTCCAGACTGGCTCATTGCGCCTGCGATGATCCCAGTCAGATAGGCCGCGTCCTGGATGTAATTGTCAAACACCGACAGATTTGGATACGCAGGATCATCCAGAAATGATGAGCCCAACAAAAACGCGGTCTCTGGATAATCCAGAACGACCTCTCTTGCTTCGGCCTCAACTCCGAATATTTCACCGACAATCAGCTTGGCACCGCCTTCGGCATATTCGCGCATAACGCGCGTATAATCCGTATTTGCCGTGTTTTCCGTGAATGTGTAATTGATCTGGCCGGCAGCCTGCGCAGCCTCAGCAGCGATATGAATGCGGCTTACCCATTGTTGCTCAACCGGAACAGTATAAATACCGGCGACACTTATCGGATCTTGTGCCAAAAGCCGCGTGGGCAATGTGGCCAAACCGGCGACAGCGCCCGCACCGGCAAGCAGGCCTCGACGACCAATATGGGTTTTAAGCAAGTCAACGCGTTTCATGATATTCCCCTCTCATTCGTGGAATTAGACTACCGCATCTATCAAATGAAGCAACTTAGCAGTTGCGACTAAATCCACCAGACAGTCAGTATTTAGGCAACATGACTGTCACTCGCCACTTTCTATGGCTGATACTGAAGGCTGATCACGTACATGATTGCGAACAGCCGGGTGGTAAATGACATCCAAACAAAGCTCGGATGTAGAAGGTATGGCAAAATCAATCCGGGACGGGCATCGAGACGACCTTTTGCAAAAGCTCGATGAAACCCGCCACTTGATGATTGGCTGTCGCCCGTCCTTTGGCCGCCGTTGCGGCACTGGCATCTCCGACGGTTCCTGCAGGGTTCAGGTCCGACGCGATCCAGCCGCGACTGATAGGTCCAATTGGGGGCACCACATCGCTTTGTGCGGCAGAAACAAAATTTATAGCGCACGACATGTCCACAGCATCCGGTGCGAAATCAAGCATCAGGGATGTTTCAATATCCCCACCATGAATTCCAAACGCCTTTTCATGGTCGCTGAACATCCCATCGGGATGGCCAAAGCTGCCCCACTGGCATTTTACAGCAAGCATTCCTGCCTCGACACGCAATTCTCGTGAAAGAATTGAAATAAGATCAAGGTTGCCACCGTGGCTATTGATAATAATGATCTTTTTAAATCCTGCACGCGCCACGGACAAACCGATTTCAGTCCAAGCTGCGAGTGCTGTTCTGGCCGTTAATGTCAACGTTCCCTGCGCCCACAGATGTTCGTTTGACTTTCCAACTGTTTGGATCGGTAAAATCCATGGGTCCAGATCCTCAGGACACTGTTTGCGAAAAGCGTTCAACATACCGTCCATGATCAAAGTATCGGTGCCAGTTGGCAGATGGGCCCCATGCTGTTCAATAGCCGCCGTCGGTAAGATGGCAACAGACGTCTTTGGATCCACGTTTTCGAATTCAGGTTCACGGCGCAATGCCCAATCCAGTCGTCTCATGTCATTGAAGTCCTTTGTATGTCGCGTCCAACCGCGATCGCAGATAATCTGACGCAAGAACGGGGGGATAAACAGGCGATCCCGTGCCCGGTAACGCCTTAATCAGACTGTCGGGATTGGGATCAAGAAAAAAGGCAAGCGATCTGCGTGGACGTGGAGGCGGCAGAACCCTATGCGGCGTTGAGACATAAACGTTATTTGTCCAACGCATCAGACAATCCCCGATATTCACGATGAACGCATCTTGAACATGCGGAACAGACAGCCATCCCTGCTCTTTTGTCTGGATTTGCAAGCCGGCAACACCATCCGTCATCAAAAGTGTGATCGAGCCGTAATCTGTATGCGCACCGGCGCCGATCTCGTTTTCAACACCGCGAGACGCCGGATAGGACAGCAAACGCAAGATCGCCATCGGCGCATCAAACTGATCAGCAAAGTAGTCCGCTTCCAGCCCCATATCACGGGCAAAACTGGTGTGAAGTGTCACACCAAGATCCCATGTGGCATCAAAAAAAGTAAGGATTGTGTCCCGAAACCCGACCAAATCTGGCCAAAGGTTCACGCCACGAAAGGGGTCTCCCCGCAAGACCGAGGGATCGTTCGGCGCCAAATCAAGGCCGACATTGAACGCCTGTTTTTGATCGACAAAACCCGATGTTTCATCAAGGCTTTCTGTTCCGGTTGCCGCCCAACCCCGGTTATGGGGGTTGGATGCAATTGCCAGTTTTTGCTTTTCCGCATCCGGAAGGGCAAAAAAATTATCCGCATGTTCAAAGGTTTTATGGATCAGCGCAGGAGGAACCGGATGGTTTTTAAGCAAGAAAAACCCATGCGTACGGCAGGCACGGCCGACACGTGCTGAAAAGTCTATCGGATTTTGGACAAATTCGGTCCAATCCAGCAGGGGTATCATGGTCATCCTTTCAGAAATGCATCTGTCTTTCGGGCCACTTTTTGCAGGTGATCGGCACGGCTGGCAGGGGTCGAACTATCCATGGAATAATGGGCGCCAAAGGCCGTCTTGCAGCCTTTGGCGCATAGCAACCGGATCCCTCGCAAAAGCGTCCGCTTGCCCGGCGCGCCGACAAACAACGTCAACCACCAGCTAGCGCCGCATGTGGTAAAAACCGCCAGACGTTTGATATGTGACAGTCCCGGTGCAATGTTGTCACCTTCGCTTTGGGGTAAATCAAAGGCCAGACCGGGAACCAAGACACGGTCCAGCCAACCTTTAAGAATTGCGGGCAATCCATACCACCACGTGGGATAAACGAAAATCAGTGTGTCACACCACGAGACGTCCTCACAATATCGTTCGATGCCTGACCGATTGACGGCACAATCTTCGTATTGCACCCATTCCCGCGCAGTCATAACTGCCGAAAACCCCTCTTGATACAGGTCAATCACGCGCACCTGCGCGCCGGATGTTTCGGCCTGACGCCTGACCACATCCAAAATAGCCGCATTAAAGCTTTCGCCACTCGGATGGGCATAAACAATCAAGACGCGCATCACAGGTCCTGCATCGCGCGTTTCACCCGCGACAGATGCTGGCCCAGCGTGTCAGACCCGTTGTTGTTCATGTCATAAAGCGCCAGATAGCTGGTTTTGGGCCAGCCACAGGCGTAACGGACGGCGCGCGTTACACATTTCCGCGGCGGGTCGCCATTCATCCACGCCCGAAACCGGGTCCCGCCATAGGTCGTACAGGCAGCCAGACGTTTAATATTCGTCAGGCCCGGGCGCACCCCTCCATTGTGAAGCTTAAAGCTCACATCCGGTAAAAATACGCGGTCAAGAAACCCTTTCAGGATGGCAGGATAGCCAAAGTTCCAAACCGGAAACACCATCACCAAAGCCTCGGCAGCCTGCAGCCGGTCCACATAGCCCTGCACCGGCACAATATTCGCATGAACATCATGATAGCTCCGCCGCTCTGGCTCTGTCAGCACCGGAGCAAAGTTTTCAGCATTGAGATCACAGTCGTCCACATCCCACCCCCGAGCCGACAGCGTCTGCACCACCGTTTTATGTACGGCCGCATTAAAACTGTCGGGACAGGGATGGGCATAAAGGACAAGAGTTTTCATATCACGCGCTGTTTTGAACTTTGGTCATCTGGGGGTAAGCATACATTTGCTCATATTTCCAATCTGGATCATCCCAAGTGATCATCTTGCCGGGATTGAGCAGTCCCTTCGGGTCGGCCTCTTTTTTAAAGGATAATTGAGTGGGGTCCGCGTGCTGCCGCCCCCCCTCTTCCAAGGTGTACCGATGCGGATTGAAAATCAGGGCACCGGCCGCTTCATGTGCTTTTACGATCTCGTCAAGGCGTTCTTCGGACGTGAATTTCACCAAGGTCAGGCCCGCAAATCCAACCTGTCCACCGTCCATTCGAATGGCTTCAAGATGCTGGATCAGTTCATCGGGAAAATCTGCCCGCATTTTATTGACCAGATCAAAGTGGTCGGGAAACCCGTAACGTACCTGCAAATACGTGATACTGGGATCCACTTTCAAAGCGCGCAATGTGGTATGGTTCCAGCCATATTCAAAAACCAATCCCGGACCTTTGGTCCAACTGTGATCATCTGACCGATAGATCAGTTTCAGATCCTCATTCCGCCCCATCCACGTCAAGAACCCAGCCATGGAGTGCGGCGCGACCATAAGGCCAATCAAATGGTCGTCCTCTTCCACGTATGGGGCCACGCGCTGAAAATATGCTTTGGCGGTAGGTGCTTCGTAAACGGATGCAATCTTGAGCAAAATACCGTTTTCATTTGCCAAACCATCCGCGCAGGCCATCGCGCGATCCCAGTCCTTGGCCGTCACAAAACAATCGACCCATTGATAGGCTGGCGCAAGGGGCAGTTCGAGTTCCGTTATTATTCCGTTGGTGCCATAGGCGTGGCTGACACGCGCCAGTTCTTCGCCGGTAAATTCCAAAACTTGCGGCTGTTCCTCCATAGTGACCACGCGCAAGCGCAGGATGTTGCCCAACTCGCGAAGAGATCCCCATGTCACAGACCCCACGCCCCCGGATCCGCCAGCAATGAACCCGCCAACCGTAGCCGTTGCCCATGTCGAAGAGAACATCCGCAGTTCATGGCCGCATTCTGCAATGCAATGTGCATCCACATCCTTGAGCAGACACCCCGGCTGCACAACTACCCGTCCCGGCTCACAGTGGGTGACTTGGTTCATATGCTTGAGGTGCATCACACAGCCGCCCCGCATCGGCATGGCTTGACCATAATTGCCGGTTCCCGCACCACGGGTCGTCACCGGTACGTCGTGGGCATAGCAGGTTTTTAAAATTTCGATGACCTCTGCCTCGGTCTTTGGTCGGACAACGAAATCTGCAACCAGATGATCCATCCGGGCCTTGAGTACCGGCGAATACCAAAAGAAATCCCGCGACGCGCTGAGAATTGCCTTTTCATTTGCCTCTATATCAAGATGTGACAAAGCCGCCTTTGCCGCGGCGACGTTAGATTGTAAATTCATGGCGTTCCCTCGAACAAGTGGTCAAGTTCCGAATACTTCGGCAATGTGCGATCAATGGCCTGACCATTACGCAAGACGACACGGTCTGACTGGGGACGAGAGAAAAACTCGTTCCAGTTCCTTGCAGTGAAAATCAGCAGATCCGCTGGATCACCGACACTCAATCCCGCATGATCAAATCCGCAAATCATAGCGGGCGTCGAGGCAAAGCTGTCCACCCAATCCGGGTCAGAGTGATCAAGATGCGCAATGCGAGTGGCCATACGCATCACTTCGACCATGTCCATATCGCCATAGGCATAGAACGGGTCGCGCGTGTTATCCGAAGCAAAGCCGACGTTAATGCCCCGGGCCTTCATTTCATGCACCAAAGTCACCCCGCGGGTGCGAGGCGTGCGGTTCGCATGGCGATCCTGAAGATATAGGTTGCACATTGGCAAACTCACCACATTCAGACCCGCCTGTGCCACCAAATCAAGTGTGTCCAGAGCGCGTGCTTCGTCCTGCGACGACAGCGAACAGCAATGCCCCACAAGAACAGGCGCATCGAACCCCGTCTCCAAGACGCATTGCGCAATCAGTCTGAGGGTCTCGGACGTCGGATCCAAAGTCTCATCGGTGTGAAAATCCAAAGATAACCCGTACTGCGCGGCGGTCTCGATATGGCCAAGCAATATCTTTTTCAGATCGGGCACGGGGTAAGACACCATTCCAAGAACGCCGTTGTGATCTGCGACGGTTCTGGCGATGTCTAGATATTCAGGAAGTGCGTAACCCTCGCAGGAAATCAAGCTGACCATCTGTAGGTCGATTTTGCCCGCCCATTTTTGTTTCAGCGCGTCCAGAACAGGCCAACTGATGCCATGTTGCCCGTTCATGGAATCCAAATGGGTGCGAATGGCCCGCGTTCCATGCGCATAGGCTGATCGGATAGAAAAGTCGGCTCGGGTGCGAACATCTTCTTGTGTCCAGTTTGCATGATCTGCGCGCACGTTGCTCAATGCCCCGATAAAACTGCCGTCGGGGTTCTGCGCCCTTGGAAGGATGTGACCTTTGTCGAGATGCGTGTGGCAATCCACAAAGGCAGGTAAAACCAACGCGCCGCCCATTTCTATCCTTTGCCCGATCGGGTCGGCAATCCGGCCATTTTTGATCCCGATATCTGTCTGAACCAAATCGCCCGATTGCCCCAAAACCGATGCGGGAACCGTCACATTTTGAAGGGTATAATCATCTGCGGGAAGGGTTATAAAATCCATCAGTCTTCTCTCTTCAAGGCGCTTTCATGCCAGCGGAACAAACACAAATGACTGATCAGGCTCATCAGCCCGAAAATGGCCACGCCCATGACCGAAATCAGAATGAGCGAAGCGTATAAACGCCCAAAATTAAACCTGTAGGACGCCTCAAGCAAAGTGGACGCAAGTCCAAGGCCGGTCCCTGCACGTCCGATGACGAACTCGGCCACGACCGAGCCGATCAGGGCCAGACCACCCGCAATTTTGAGCCCGCCTAAAAAGAAAGGCAACGCGGAGGGTGCCGCCAGATAGCGCAGCGTTTGCCATTTGCTGGCACCATAAATCTTGAAGAGGTCTTGAAGGTTATGGTCGGCGGACTTCAGCCCAATTGTCGTGTTCGACAAAATTGGAAAAAAGGCCACGATCCAAGCGCAGAGCAAGGCCGCCAGAAACGCGCTATCGACATAGATCTGCAACAGTGGCGCCACCGCCACCACCGGCGTCACCTGCAAGATGACCGCATAGGGAAACATCGCAAGCTCTATCCATTTGGATTGCGTAAACGCTATTGCTATGGCCAATCCACCAAGGACCGCAAGGATCAACGCAATGCTCGTTAACCGCCCAGTGACCACCAAGGCAGGCCACAAAACATCCCAGTCCGTGACCAGAGTTTTCGCAATCAACCAAGGCGATGGCAGGATGTAATGTGGAACCTCGGCAAGGGTGACATAGGCCTGCCAGCCGCCGATCACCACCAACAAAACCAAAGACGGCAACGTCCATCTGGCGATCTTTGTTATTTGCTTTTGCCGCGCGCGCTGCTCTTCTTCGGTATCGACAACGGGCTGCTCGATATCCTGCACTGTCATGCCGCATCCTCCATCGCTCGGGTCAGCATTTTTGATGCCTCTGCCGCAGAGGCCGCATAATCGGGCGATGTTCGAAAGCTGTCTGCGCGCGGATAGGGCGCATCCACGTTGACCTCGCCGATAATACGACCGGGTCGTGCCGCCATGACTACGATCCGGTCTGACAAAAATACGGATTCAAAAACCGAATGCGTCACAAAAATAACAGTGCATCCGATGGCTTCTCTTAGCGCCAATAAGTCTTTGTTAAGCTTGTGGCGCGTGATCTCGTCCAGCGCGGCGAACGGCTCATCCATCAAGATCAGCCGCGGCCGCGTCACCAGGGCGCGCGCGATAGACACCCGCATTTTCATGCCACCCGATAGTTCGCGCGGGTAGGCATTCTGAAACTCTTCAAGTCCGACCAGCCGCAGCGCCTGCATGACATCGTCTTTGACACTGCCATAGCTTTTGCCGCGCAGCCTGAAAGGAAGCCACACGTTGTCTTTGACTTTCGCCCATGGCATCAGCGTAGGCTCTTGGAAGACGACGCCAAGATCGTTATCGCCTTTGCCGCCCTGCCAGTCGATGCTACCCGATGTTGGTGTGATCAATCCGGCGATCAAACGCAACGCCGTTGATTTCCCGCACCCAGACGGGCCAAGAAGAGACAAAAAATCGCCTTGGTTCACTGCCAAGTTCAGGTTTCGAAGCGCCACGACATCACCGCGAAACGTCTTTTCAATGTGAGACATCCGCAAAAGCTGTGGACGTGCTGCTTTTACTTTGCTTTGCACTGCTACGTCTCCTACCTAAGAAATAGGGCCGGCATAACCGACCCTAATGTGATCTTATTTTGCCAAGTCCATACCCAAGCCCTTGCCGACAAACTCTGTCGTATAGGCCGATTGCCAATCAAGGTCGGCCTCAATGACACCTGCGTCTACCATCTTGGCATAAAAGTCGCCGACTTTGGCATCAGTAATGACGCCGATGCCCAATTCTTCAGCATCTCCGGAGATCACGATACCGTTCTCGGTCATTTTTTCGATCGCAAAATCAATCTTGTCATCAGTCATCTCTGGATTGTCTGACTTGATTTTTTCACGCGCTGCGGAATTGTCTCCGTATAAGAAGTTATACCACCCAAGAATGGATCCCTCGACGAAACACTTCACTTCATCGGGTTTGCTTTCAATAGTGGCTGCCATCGTTTCAATCGTGGTCGCATAGGTCGAATACCCCGCGTCAGCGATCAAAAAAACTGCTGGCGTGAAACCACCCACCTTTTCAACAAGGTACGGTTCAGATGACAGATACCCCTGCATACCTTTGCTAGTATCGGCCAAAAATGGTGCCGGATTGAAGGTATAGGGCTGACGCTTTTCTGCTTTGAAACCATAAGCCGCCATCATCCACTGATAATATGACTGGTATCCATTATCACCAATCAGAAGATCCAGAGTTTTTAGATCTTCAAATGTCTCAGCCTGTCCGGGGTGCGCCAGAATAACTTGAGGATGTTTTTGAAAGCTGGCAGCCACGGCGACGACCGGAATGCCTTCTCTGACCGCATTGAAGGCCTGCAGCAAATCACCGCCCATATGATAGTCAATGCGACCCGCCAGCAACAACGCGCGGTTGTTAACCTGTGGCCCACCGGGAATAATGGAGACCTTTAGTCCACATGCCTCGTAGGTTCCATCAACAGAGGATTGATAAAATCCGCCATGTTCTGCCTGCGCGAGCCAGTTCGATCCAAAGGTAACCTCTGTCAGATGCCCACCAGCTATTGCCGAGGTGGCTGTCAGCGTTGCTGCCAGAGCGAGAGATGAAAGTTTTAAAGTCATTACATGATCCTTCTTGCCAAGGGTTTCGTTTCGGGTTTGCATTGCGTGGGCGTATCGCCCGGCGCAAAAGGGGGACCGACGAGATGATCAAAAGCAGTATTCCGCAGGGCATGGCCCCACCTTTCGCCAGATACTCGCATGGTGTTTCGTGGGGGGGGCTGATTTTGACCTCGGGACAATTGGCGCTGGCCACCGACGGCAGCATTCCCGAGGGAGCAGAGGCGCAGGCTGATCTGATTTTTTCCAACATCGACCTTATTCTGCGGGATGTGGGCACAACGAAGAACAGTACACTGAAAGTCAGTGCGTTTGTCACCGATCGCCGTCATATGGCGGGCTACATGGTGGCCCGCGACCGATGGATGAGGGATGTACCCCATCTGCCTGCGTCGACGCTTATGATCGTCAGTGGATTTACCCGCCCCGAATTTGTCGTGGAAATCGAAGTGATGGCGGCAGGACCGGATGTCTGAAAAGCTTCTCATAAAGATACCTGCATGGGTCGTTTTTTGAAATTGGACCCTGGCCGCATCTGGATATCATCGTGGGCTGTCACAGGCTCGTAATGCCCCAAGGGTCCTGCCAGCAGTGTGTCTTGGTTAGCTTGGGCGAAAAACGCGATAGAGTGGCGGGCATCCAAGTTTTCATCTGGACGCGGCATCCGCACACGATGCAGGTTGGATATCAGCCGGTCGTCTGACCAACGCATCACCATATCCTCAATATTACAGGTGATGACGTGATCCTCAGCCGGTACATCTATCCGTGTCGGATCTGATCCCGCTGGGTCCTGCCCCGCACAAACCTGCAAACCGGGCTGCGCCCGTCGCTGATGCAGCAAGGTCAGACAGTCAAAATCGTTATATGCGCCTGCGCACCATTCGTTTAAATCTTTGGGTGTTGCGGTTGTCAGAGGAAGATAATGCAACAAACAAAAAATTGACTGATATTCCGGCCTAAGTGGATCATGCCCGTCCAGAAACATCTCTGGCTCAAAGGACAAATTCGTCGCAAGGCACGAAAGGGTTTGCATGGCCACCATCCAGTGCATCTGTTCAAATGCCAGCATCGTTGTCTTGAACTCGGGCAAGTCCCAAGGCCACAATGCAGCCATTCGGGGTACCGTGATTTGGTAGCTTTCTTTTTGATCGGCAGTCCCGGTCAACGGACGTATTTGGGGTTTATCGTCCCATTCCGTATTTGTGCCGCGAGCCATCAGGTTATGTGCCTGTGCCTCGTGTCTTTGATCAAAGTATCGCGCGGCTTGATCACAGTCAGTGTCAATCAAATCACTCGGAATCACATGGCCAACGATCTGGAAAAAGCCTGTGGTTGTGGCGGCTGCCCACAGTGCATTGGCCATTTCGTCTTTTCTGTTTCCGAAATCGGAAAAGTCGATCACAGGGATGTGACGATCGCCCTCCTCCCCTTTCGTCCCAAAAAGACGTTCTTTTTCCAATTCGTTCAAAGCGTGGATGTCCAACGTGTTCCCCTACCCGGACGTTGCCGATGCGAGATTCGGCACGTTGATGTAACGGGATGACAGGGCCTCACGATTACCCGAAACACGCCAAAAGCTAAGAAATTCGATATTTATGCCGGATTTTTCATCGCAATAGAGCAGGCTGCATCTCAGATGAGCACTTTTGAAAGGCAATTATTCCTTCGGAACGCCTCTGATCCGCGGTTGTCAGCCATGCCCTGAAAGGTCATCATTGTAACACTTCGTCAGAAGTCCAATATGCAAATGATCCAGCCCAACACCAGTCAGTGAAAACGCACGCACAGCAACGGATGAAAATTGCAAAACCGAATTGGATAGGATCACAAACGATAATGGCACAGCACGCACTTGAAATTCCAAGCCAGCTAAAATGTATCGTGATCTCTGAAAGGGGCGTTCATAATTCCTGCCGATGCGAAAAAAAGATGTGCCCCTTGCGTCTCTGCGGGGAGACTGACCAGATAAAATGACCCAGACAAAAAGAAATAAATTCGATTGGTCAGAATATTCTGACCAATATACGCCCCCTGTAATCCTACTGGGAGCCACGGGAACAATTGGTCAGGCAACATTGAAATGTCTGATCTCACGTGGATATTTTGTTAAATGTTTCCTGCGGAGACGCCCTTGTGAATCAACCGCTCATTTGTACGACCACCCAAAGGTCGAGGTTTGCATTGGCGATCTGTCTGACCCTGATTGGCTAAGCCAACACCTTTTTCCCGATGATACCAAAAGCGCGATTATCAGCTGTATTGCATCCCGGACGGGAACCAAAAAAGACGCATGGGCGGTCGATTACGGAGTGAACAAATCCTTTCTCGATGCCACTCGAAACACGAGCATAAAACAGTTTGTGCTGTTATCGGCAATCTGCGTTCAAAAGCCTGTGTTGGAGTTTCAAAAGGCTAAACTGGCCTTTGAGGCTGACCTTAGACAATCAGATATGGCATGGACAATCGTACGCCCTACGGCATTTTTCAAATCGCTTTCCGGTCAGGTGGATCGTCTGAAAAAGGGAAAACCCTTTTTGGTGTTTGGCACTGGACAGCTTACATCTTGCAAGCCAATCAGCGATGGTGATCTGGCTCGCTTTATTGTCGACAGCCTCAATCACCCCGACAGACAAGGCGCCATTTTACCAATCGGTGGACCGGGACCGGCCCTTACACCACTGGAGCAGGGACGCGCTCTTTTCGCGGCCTTGGAAAAGCCACAGCGTTTTCGGCAAGTCCCAGTGGCGGTTCTAGATCTTATTATAGGTGGATTGCGCTTTGCCGGGCTGTTTAGCGCCAAAGCTAGGAACACACTAGAACTAGCGTGCATTGGCCGCTACTACGCCACTGAGTCCATGCTGGTCATGGACCCAAAAACCGGCAGGTATTGCTCGGACATGACAAACGAATTTGGTACTGAAACGCTAATAGAATTTTATCGTGATCTTGCGACAGAACAGACCACAGTTGATCTGGGCGAACATTCAGTCTTTTAAAATCCAAATCATCTTACCGCCTTATGCCGTCGCCTTGGAAGATGTCCCTGCCCCCGCGTCGCATCACAACATGCCGTCACGAATATTCAACTTCCACAGGGCCCGGTTTGATCAAAAGCCAGCACGTTTGCACAGTCTTTTTAATGTTGATCCTTTTTAATGTTGGTCGCAAACGATCTCCCGATTTGTTTGGGCAAAGGTCTGGATCCACGCAGTTTTTGTGAAAGATGCAGATCAAGTCTCCAATCACATGTTTTGAAAACTTAGCGACAATCAGGGTCGCAAATTGCAGGTCAACCTCACCATAATCGTCATAGAGACGGGTCAAAGAAACTGTGCGGGGCAACCAAATGACGGGTGCAACATTTGATACAAGCGACAGTGCCGATCACAGACGAGGGCTGTTTTTTGTCTTTGCGGCGGGCGTATTGTGGTCAACGGTTGGGTTAGGCATCAGAATGATCCACGACGCAGAAGTTTGGCAAATATTATTCTACCGCTCCATAAGCTTAAGCGTATTTTTGTTTTTTCTGATCCTTTTGCGCTCGAATGAGAACCCATTTAGCCAGATTCAGCGCGCCGGTCTGCCAGCTGCACTTGGCGGGTTGTCCCTCGTTGCAGCCTATTCGGGTGGCATCTATGCCATTCAGACTACCTCTGTGGCTAATGCCATGCTTCTGTTTGCATCAGCTCCGTTTTTAGCAGCAATTCTTGGCTGGTTTATTCTGCGTGAACCTGTTCGAAAGGCAACGTGGATTGCTATTGGTGCCGCCATATTCGGTATTGCCATCATGGTGTCCGATAAATCTGGTGGTGTCGCCCTTATTGGCAATCTTGCAGCGCTTGGCTCGGCTTTGGGATTTGCGATCTTTACCGTCGCTTTACGTTGGGGCCGATCCGGAGAAATGCTTCCATCCGTGTTTTTATCCGGATTGTTTGCAATTCCGATTACGTTTGTGATCTGTTTGGCTACTGGTCTGAATTTGGTCTTGTCCCCGAACGATGCCGCCATTTCTATGGGAATGGGCGTTTTTCAGGTTGGCGCGGGACTGATACTTTATACCCTTGGGTCACGAACTTTGCCGGCCGCGGAACTGACTTTATTATCACTGGCAGAAGTTCTTTTAGCCCCTTTATGGGTCTGGATATTTCTACAAGAAACCGCAACTTCGTTCACCTTGATTGGCGGATTTTTCTTGCTGGCTGCAATCACCGGGAATGCGATTTCTGGGGCCCGAAAAAAGCCACCTCCAATTACAACTCCCTAAAAACTTCAGACAAAGCCTCCGACGCGAGTGATTTTATTATTGACCAACCCGCAAGAGACAGATTTTGAATTACGGTTTATCTAGGCACAAATGCGTTCCATGGCGTCACTTGACCACACAGGGCGATATAGACGCCATTTGGAAGGCATTGGACGGCACCAACCGCCATCCCAAGATTAAAGTCCGCATCAGAATCACGCAACCGCTCTGGCTTCAGTGCTCCGGTCAAAATGATGACCTTGGTCTTGATCTCGGCCAGATGACGTGCCGTGACATGCAAAGTATCCGTGCCGTGGGTCACGATGATCTTGTCTGCGGAAGATTCAGCGGAAATCCGTTTTATTTCGTTTCGGTCGTGATCATCCATATCCGAGCTATCCTTCTGACAAACAGAAGAAAATATAACGGGAATTATAATTTCGGCGCGCGGTAAAATAGCGTCATACGCCGGTTTTCCTATTACAAAATTATAGGCCCGGTTTTTATCATCGGTCAGATAGTCCTTGTCTATCGTCCCACCTGCTTGGATGAAGTGTACTGACTTCATAATATTAACCTCGATCAAAGATTTCGTTCAGCCGCATTTACGACAAAAATACCAGTCGTACAGGCCCAAAAAAATCAATCAGCAGATCAATGTGCCGTCAAAAGACATGGCCCTTCATCCCCTTTTTAGCGACTGGGTTGTTGCAAAACTTTGAATAACTGGCCCCGTTCAGTTCTTGCAGCCACCAACCGCTCGGGATAGCGTTATCCCAGTTTTCGTCATGTTCTCGAGGAGACAACCATGTCCATAGTACACGTGATTGCAATTATCACGACAACACCGGGTCAACGCGAAACCGTCCTTGCCTTGTTTAATGCAAATGTCCCCGCCGTATTGGCAGAAGAGGGTTGTATTGCCTACGAGGCTACCGTTGACACCGAAGATGCCGGACCAATGCAAGCAGAATTTGGGCCCGATACATTTGTCGTAGTGGAAAAATGGGCAAGCTTGTCGGCCCTTGGTGCTCATGCGGTATCGTCGCATATGAAAGCCTATTCGGCACAGACCAAAGACATGCTGGTAAATCGGGTTATTCATGTTTTGTCGCCCACATAAAGGGCGCAGCGGCATGAGGATATGAACTGCGAGCGATTATTTTGAAAGCGGCAGTTAAATGAGCTACGCAATCTACATCGGTAAAAATCATTCAGCTACGGGCCATGCTTGGCTTGCCGGATATGGCGATGAACCTTCCAGCCATTGGTTGGAAATACACCCGCGAAAACAGCATCCGGCCGGCGCGCAGGTCACTGTCGGGGTCGAGGAAACCGCCGATCTGCCCGGACGATTGACACAGATCCCACAAGCATCGGAAACCGCCAGAAACATTCGCGTCGACTATTCGTACTACAAAGGGGCGCCTGCTCCACTCACCAACGGCGGATTAAATGAATATGGCGTCGCCGTGCGCGATGTCTGGTCGACGTCGCGAGACGCCCTGATTGCAATGACGCCCGAAACCCAAAGCGGCCCCAACTACAGCGATTTGGCTCGTATGGTTTTGGAAAGAGCCAAAACCGCAAGACACGGTGTTGAAATTATCGCCAGCCTAATTGCCGCCTATGGCGACAGCACATACGGCGGCAATTCGCATTTGATTGCCGACGCGGACGAGGCATGGGTCGTGATCCAGTTTGCCGGTGGACAAGGTTTATGGGCCGCAGAACGGTTGGGCCCCGACAGTATCCGCATATCCCGCCCCGGATACATCACGACGATCCCGATCGGCACGCCAGATCATCCAGATTTTCTCTACTCCGAGAATTTGATCCACTTTGCGCAAAAGCAGGGCTGGTATACTGGCGGTCATTTCGATGTGAACGCTGTACTGGGCGACGGCAAGGGACGTTGGGATGGCGTAAAATGGATCGAGGCCCAGATGCGCACACGGGCAAACCGTCCCGAGAAAATCGGGTTCCATGACATGATATGGGCAATCCGGACCCCGACTTTGACGGGTGATACCGCAGGATATGGCCAGATAGTCCCATTAAACAGACCATCCCATGATGCGCTCAGGATGCTGTGGCATGCCCCCATCGGTGCAATCGCAGCCCCGTTTGCGCCTGTTTTCATGGGTCAGCACCAAATTCCAGAAGAATTCCGAATGCATCGTTATCTGACAGCTGGCGAAGCACATCGCTTTGTTGACCCTCGCAAAGCCGTTTCCGGCGACACCGACGCATTGTCAAAGGTCACGCCAACCACAGAAGCGTTCCGGTGCGCTGTGGCGGAAGGCAAAAGGCTTTTGTATCTGATGCTTCTTGATCCAGAGCGATATCTACCAGACGTCACAACGTGTTTTGAAAAACGCGAAGACACATTAGCTCATCTCACACACGTAATGCTCGCTGCGGCCTGTGCTTTGCTCGAAAAGGGTGATGCCTGTGCGGCCTCCCGTCTGCTGGATTATTTCAGTTCTGTCGAGCTTTTGAACGGTTTGGACCTTGTTGCAACACTAAGTTCCGGCATCGAAACACGGACCAGACTGGTAGGCAGGCATGATCCACAAAGTGGCCAAAGGTTTCCCGATCAAATCTGGTAGCCCCTTGTTGCAGGTAGCATAGCAAACCCTGTTTTTTATGCGAAATCACACATCATGTGATAAAGCGCCATTTTTGTAGGGCTTATATCCCTGCGGGTCAGAAAGTTGCGCAGACGATTGTAGCGCCCGTAAACCTTGTCCCTATATCATCGACTGAACAAACGAACCCAAACGGGTCCAACGATCCGCGTCCCCAAAGGCACCAGAGCAGATCCCAAGCACAGCCCCAACAGACCATTCAATGCGGCCTTAGTCATCCAGCCGCTAAAGCCCCCAATCCCATCGGGCACCAGACCAGACAATTTGTAGGCAAGTGTTTTAATGAGATCTTCAGGCCCATGCCAACCAAGTCCAGCCAGCCCGTGTACAATGATCTCGCCCCCCACCCATAACATCGCCGCAGTTCCGATGATGGTCAGGGCTTTCATCACCCCCGGCATTGCCTTGACAATTGTTCGCCCCACACCGCGCATCACGGTGGACGCGCTTTCTTTTGCTATATGTAACCCGACATCATCCATTTTCACGATGACGGCAACGGCTCCGTAGACTGCTGTGGTGATGATAATAGCCACAGTCGCCAAGGTGGCCGCTTCCATCCAAAACGTGCTTTCGGGGATGGCAGCGAGCGAAATTGTCATGATCTCTGCGGAGAGAATGAAATCTGTCTTAATGGCGCCCTTGATTTTTGCCTCTTCCAGATGCGCAGGCGCTTCTTTGGAACCCGTCCCGTGTGCCGGATCGTGGCCCTTCGCATGGGGTTGAAATACATGAATAATTTTTTCAGCCCCCTCAAAACACAAATACGCCCCACCCAGCATCAGCAAAGGCGCAATCGCCCAAGGGGCAAATGCTGACAAAGCCAGCCCCACTGGCGTCAAAAAAACAAGTTTGTTGATAAGGGACCCGCGGGCAATCCGCCAAATGATCGGCAATTCACGGCTCGCGGCGAAACCATGCAGATACTTTGGCGTGACAGCTGCGTCATCGATTACGGCACCAGCAGCCTTTGAACTGGCCTTAACTGCCTGCCCCAGAACATCATCAACCGAGGCAGCAGCCACTTTTGCAATACCGGCCACATCATCCAAAAGTGCAAGTAAGCCGCTCATATCAGATCTCCACTCAGCTTCGTTTGGCCACTGCCGACCGTAGGCCACTAAAGACCCGTCGCGCAGCTGGAATCAACCCCACTGGTCTGTTTGCCAGCAAAACACACCGTTGCCCTGGCATGCGACTCTAGACAGTAGACGTTCCCTTCAGGCAGGTGACCTGTAACCCGCCCCTTGGAAGCATCCGCGATGCACCCCGTTACCGCAAACGTTAGGCATGATTCGAAAAGTGTTATCGCCAACATTTTTAATTCAACAGGTTTAACGCTAACATACTGTCATAAATATATTTTTTCCTTTTCTCATCTTGCCCAACATTCTATCAAATGCGCAGGTTCACGCGGAGTTTTCGATATGACTGTAACACTTGGTATCAATGGCTTTGGTCGTATAGGTCGCTGCACCTTGTCCCATATCGCTGAAAGCGCGCGCAACGACGTTCAGGTGGTCAAGATCAATGCAACTGGCCCAATTGAAACCGCAGCACATTTGTTACGATACGATAGCATCCACGGTCGCTTTCCCAGTGATATAAAAGTATCGGGCACCAGCATGGATCTTGGTCGAGGTCCGATGGAGGTGATGTCGACCTATGATATGACCGAACTTGATTGGTCTGGATGCGACGTGGTTCTGGAATGCACCGGACAATTCAATGACGGAGCCACAGCAGCCTCTCATCTTAATCAAGGGGCGAAATCGGTCCTGATTTCTGCACCGGCGAAAAATGTCCAAAAGACAATTGTATATGGTGTAAATCATCGGGATCTGACTACGGGCGACACGATGATTTCGAATGGATCGTGTACGACAAACTGCTTGGCCCCTCTGGCCAAAGTCTTGGACGACGGCATCGGCATCGAAAGCGGTTTAATGACCACGATTCACAGCTACACCGGTGACCAGCCGACCCTGGACCGCCGCCATAGCGATTTGTATCGCGCCAGAGCCTCGGCCATGGCGATGATCCCAACATCAACAGGCGCAGCAAAAGCACTGGGAGAGGTGCTGCCCGGCTTACGCGGCAAGCTGGACGGCACTGCAATGCGCGTTCCAACACCGAACGTGTCAGCCGTTGACCTGACCTTTCTTGCCAAACGCACCGTGACAGCCAAAGACGTAAATGAAGTGGTTCAAGACGCTGTCGAAGGTCACATGGGAATGGTGATGGAATATGATCCCGAACCAAAGGTGTCTATCGATTTCAACCACACAACGGCCAGTTCGATCTTTGCGCCCGACCAAACAAAAGTCACGGGCCAACGTCTGGTACGTGTTCTGGCATGGTATGATAACGAATGGGGATTTTCTGCCCGTATGGCGGATGTTGCATCAGCAATGGGTCGCCTGCTGCACTAACAGGCCCCACAGGTGCACAGGATCGCCGTGATATAATGAAGGTGATCGTACACACTGCAATGGCCGTGTCATCAACGCATGCGCCATCTGTTCGCGCAGCCACACCCATTCCATCATAAGCCCGACCGACGGATGGTGTTGGGCTGGTAGCCTGTCCTAACGCGGTAAGTAACATCCTGATCGCGTCGGTTATTTCCTCGTCCACAGTGCATATCGGTCTTGCAAACACAACCAACCTAGAAGTTGTCTCTTGACTGGAATGGGTTTCGATGGTTGTTACGGCGACAAATTGTTAGCGATAACGCGCGCTCAGAATGTAATCTGAGGGATTTACGAGGCGAAGGACTACCCAATGACTGTCAAAGTAGCGATCAATGGTTTTGGCCGCATCGGCCGTAACGTACTGCGCGCCGTAATTGAAAGCGGTCGCACGGACATAGAGGTCATGGCCATCAATGACCTTGGCCCTGTAGAAACAAACGCTCATCTTTTACAATACGACAGCGTACATGGTCGCTTTCCGGCTGAAGTGTCTGTGGGAGAGAACTGGATCGATGTCGGACGAGGACGTATTCGTGTGACCGCCGAACGTGATCCAGCAGCACTACCCTGGGCGGATATCGATATCGTAATGGAATGCACAGGGATTTTCACGTCGCGGGAAAAAGCAGCCCTACATTTAAAAAACGGGGCCAAACGGGTTCTGGTTTCGGCTCCAGGGGCTGGCGTCGATCGTACGGTCGTACATGGCGTGAACCATCAGGACCTCACGTCAAACGATGTGGTCGTATCAAACGCGTCTTGCACAACGAACTGCCTTGCCCCAGTGGCTAAGGTTCTCAACGAAAACTTTGGTATTTTGCGCGGCTTTATGACCACGGTGCACAGCTATACTGGCGACCAGCCAACGCTGGATACCATGCATTCGGATCTTTACCGCGCACGCGCTGCCGCAACGAGCATGATCCCGACGTCAACCGGTGCGGCAAAAGCCGTCGGTTTGGTGTTGCCCGAATTATCGGGAAAGCTGGACGGCGTTGCCATCCGTGTTCCTACACCAAATGTGTCGGTCGTTGATCTCACGGTTGAAGTCCCTTCAGATGTCACTGCTGATCAGGTTAACTCCGCCATGCATGCAGCGGCCGCGGGGCCATTAAAGGGTATTTTGGGCGTAACCGATAAAAAATTGGTTTCAGTGGATTTCAATCATGATCCGCGCTCATCAATTTTTGCCACCGACCAAACAAAGGTTCTGGATGGCCGCATGGTCCGAATTCTGAGCTGGTACGACAATGAATGGGGCTTTTCCAACCGGATGTCCGACACAGCCGTCGCGATGGGTGCACTAATCTGAACGATCACAGATATCTGACGTTTTTTTTCAAATTATACGCCAGTCTTCTGAGAGTGACGGACACACGTCAAGGCTGTTGGGTTTGTCTGCATATCTGCCGACTTGGACCTGTCACGGTTTGATGCCGCCCCTTTGATGGCATTTAGTGCAACAAAGGGGACGAAGGGAGCCATGCGCGCCATTGGTTCAAGCACACTGGCGAGCGGGCCTGAAACGGGCGGACCAATTCCGCCATGATGCGACGCGCATCGCACTGACCAGTAGGGCATGTCGTCGCTGAACAAATGGATCACAGCACATCCAGATACTGGTGGGGTGTCGGCAGAAGATCTGAGCCTCGCCCATCAGAACAACCGGCTTCGATACGGGAACCGACTTCTTATGAAGGAGCGGGAAATCCTGAACTGAAGAGGATCACGAAAGGCCCCAGTGAGGCGTTTCCCCGATGAAGGCCACCCAGTTCTTTGCGGGCTTTCCGCAACAGCCCAGCCAGTCGCAAACAGCGATCTGATCTGGTCACGTTGGTGCACATCAAACAACAATCGCGTCTCAGTTTAGCCAACTACGGCAGATCTTGGGTGACCGAAGAGCTGAGCTGGCGCTGATGCAGCATATCAACGGCTTCTACAACCCCCGGCGGCGGCAGCCAGCTCTGGGCTCCAAAAGCCCGATAACATTCGAACGAAAAGCCGCGTAAATGAGAGCACTTGGGCCGGCACGCAAGCCCGATAAGTCCAGCATGCTCTGAACCGACACCCCGGGAGCCACAGTCTCAACCGGCCGACAGGCCGCCTCAATAATGTCTTCAGGACAATCAAAGCATAAACCGTGAATCGCGCGTCTGACGCCTTTTTAGATCCAGCGTTTTCTTGGCATTTCCACGTCAATGACCCTGCCTCATATCCGCTCACCATGAATACTGGCCGATGGCAGAGCGACCCTCCCGAATTCGTTATGGATGATGATATAAGGGCGTTGTCGCGGCCGGAGGCGACGCACTTTCTAATCGTCTTTGATCAGCTCGGCGATCCGCGCCTCTTCAGTGTCACTGAGCGGCGTACCCTGTGCGGGTCGTGCACGGCTGCGTCCGTGCAGATACGCGATCGCCAACGCTCCGGCCATCAAAAACACCACAGGAGCGGCGAGCCAGAGGACAATGTTTGCCCCTGATACCTGTGGTCGCAACAAGACAAACTCACCATAGCGCGCCACAATGAAATCAATCGCTTGTTGATCGCTGTCGCCTGATGCCAAGCGCTCTCTGACCAGTATCCGCAAATCCCTGGCCAAAGAGGCGTTGGATTCGTCAATACTCTCATTTTGGCACACAATGCAGCGTAGCTCTTTTGAAAGATTTCGAGCACGGGCTTCAAGAAACGGATCAGAAAGAACCTCGTCGGGTTCCACTGCCTGTGCGGGCCCCACCAAAAATATCGACAAAAGTATTGCACGTATCCAGATCATTCCGCAGGTACCCTTTTCGTCTGCATCCGCGCCGCACCAGCGGCAACGCGATAACGACGATCACTAAGGCTTAAGGCCGCGCCCAACGCCATCAGCAACGCACCGCCCCAGATCCAGCTGGCCAAAGGTTTTATATATGTGCGCACAACCCAACCACCATTGGCCTGCGCATCACCAATGACCACATAAATATCACGTAAAAACCGGTAATCGATGGCCGCTTCTGTTGTTGGCATTTCCGCGACGGGGTAAATCCGTTTTTCAGGAAACAACCGCGCAATTTCGGACCCATTTTTGCTCAAAGATACTTCCCCTATGGTGGACAGGTAATTGGGACCTTTCTCGCGGGACACACCAATCAGCTCCAACTGCCAACCACCAACGGCATAGGGTTGTCCTGGTTGGACCACGCGAATATCCTCTTGCTCCCAGGCCATCAAACCCGCGATTGCCAGCATGGTGATGCCAAGTCCCGAGTGGGCCACAGACTTCCCCCAATCGGCCCGCGGCAATCTTAAAAGCCGTCTCAGGTCGCGACTGCGACCGGTGCGCGACCATAGGTCCGTCACTGCGCCTCCAATCAGCCATGCCCCAAGAAATACGCCAACCGGACCAAGCAGGCTGCGTCCGGTCTGAAACGTCCAGACCAACCCCATAACCAGCACTGCAATAACGACCAAAGGAACGAGGCGGGGTAAAACATGCCCTGCCCGAGCCCGCTTCCATGGCAACATCGACCCAAAAGGAAGGATCAAACCCAGCACAACCATGAACGGTGTAAAAGCAAGATTAAAAAACGGCGGACCAACACTGAGGGTGCGATCAAAAAACATCTCGGCAAACATCGGCCACATCGTCCCGATAAAGACCACAAAGCATGACACCGCCAGCAATACATTGTTGGCAATGATGGCGCTTTCGCGGCTGACAAGACTAAAAACACCACGCGCCTCCATCACGCTGCTTCGTGCTGCAAACAACGTCAGCGCTCCTCCAGTGAAAAATACCAAGATAAAGAGGATGTAGACGCCACGCTCGGGATCGTTAGCAAAGGCATGTACCGACGTGAGCAAGCCCGAGCGCACAATAAACGTGCCCATAAGAGAAAAGCCAAATGCCAGTATTGCCAGAAGGATCGTCCAGCTTTTGAGCGCCTCGCGCTTTTCCACGACAATTGCGGAATGCAACAAGGCGGCCGCAAGCAGCCACGGCATAAAGCTTGCGTTTTCAACCGGATCCCAAAACCAAAAGCCGCCCCATCCCAATTCATAGTAGGCCCACCATGATCCAAGCCCTATGCCAATCGTCAGGAACATCCATGCCGCAAGCGTCCACGGACGCACCCACCGACCCCATGCCGCATCGATCCGCCCCTCGATCAGGGCCGCCACAGCAAAGCTGAAACAAATGCTCAAACCAACATATCCCAAATACAAAAAGGGCGGATGAAAAGCCAAACCAGGATCCTGCAAAAGCGGATTTAAATCGCGTCCGTCAAACGGCGGAGGCGAGACCCGCAAAAACGGGTTGGAGGTCAGGATAATAAAGCTTAGGAACGCAACGGAAATTGATCCCTGAACAGCCAAAACGCGGGCGCGCAACGTTGGCGGCAGATTGCCTCCGAACCATGCAGCCATTGCACCAAATAAAGACAGGATCAGCGCCCATAACAACATAGAGCCCTCATGATTGCCCCATACACCCGATATTTTATACAGCATCGGCTTGGCCGAGTGGCTGTTTAGAACAACGAGACGAAGGCTAAAATCAGAGGTGACAAACGCTTGCGTCAGCGCTGCGAAACTGAGTGCAACCAGCAAAAAGTGCAGCGTGGCGGCCGGCTCGGCAATAGCCATGCCTCCCGACCATCTGCGATGTGCGCCGACAAGTGGCACGACTGTCTGCACACAGGCGACGAGGAATGCGAGGATTAACGCAAAGTGACCTAATTCTGTAATCATACCTTTATGTATAGGCTTACAAAAAACGCGGGCCAATCGAAAATGGACCCGCGCCTGCTCCAGATTGTCGCAATTTTATGTCTTGCTGCGCTGCCACGCCCGCAAAGCCGGGTTTTCATCCATATCAATTGTTTCCGAAAGGCTCACAACCGCCGATTTGGGTGGATCTTGGATGATTTCTTTGGATACGCGCAAAGCTTCAATCTGCTGTACATCATTGACGACTTGCGGTGCCGTTTGTGCCATCAAAGCCGCGATGTCACGTTGATGCGACTGCCCCTTTGCCTGATGGCGGGCGCCGAAATAAAAGCTCACTATCGCGCCAAGCAGCCACCAAAGGGGATCTGGAACAAGAGCAAGGCCGGTCATCCGTGCCGAAAACCAAACCGGATCCACCATAGCCGCGATGAAAAGCCCAAGCGTGCCGAGGGCAAGCGCGGGTCTTGGCACGCGATTCAATCCGTTCATGAAGCGATCAAAAAATCCTTCTGGCGACCGGGCAAACTCTGCCCCGTGCTGCGCAAGTGCTGCCATCTGCACCCCTGCGTATCGCTGTGCCTGCGCCTCGGCGTTGGGGCGAAAAACCTCGGCCGTTTCCCCGATTACATTTCGTCCGCTGCCGAACAGAATTGCAAACAAACCTTCAATCAACCCCATGACGCTACCCGTGCCTGAAAATCAACTGTGTTCAGGTGATATTGGGCCGAGATGAATTCCTCGGCGCGTTTGATCCAACCTCCCTTGCCACCATCACGACGTCTTGCATATTTGCGCAAAGCAGGTCTGCGGTCCGCTAACGAAAAATAGTAGTTGCGCCGTTCGATGCCGTAGGCATCAACAAGATGAAAACGCGCGTTTTCATATGCCCGCGCACAAGCACCCGTGGTCTGTGGACCAATCACACCGTCTACAGTGATAGCCTCGCCCATCTTGACCAATAGTTTTTGTAAGAGAACGACAGCGGCCTGCCCCGCATTGACGTACATATCAAAGACTGTTGCATGCAGCGGCGCAGGCAAGGCCCTGATGCGTGGTTCATCGAAATAATGGGTCAGAAATATCTCAATGGCTTGGTCCTTGGACAGTCTGCGCACATCATCGGCGCTGATATTTCCATCCTCGGTCAAATCCAGACCAAGGCGTCGCAGTGTGTGAATGGTCACACCATACTTTGTGGCCCCGCCGGGGTCATCTGGATCATTTACATAGCCGCCTTCACGCGCCACGATCTCGGTGGCAATTTGACGGACGTCGCTGCTCTCACTCATGCTGTGTCTCTTTCCCAAAGTTTTAGGTGGGATCAAGACTGCGTGTTATTGGTTAACGGGGCGACGACAGCCCGCACGGTTCAACTGTCAGGTTGCTGGTAGACGCCCTGCTCTTTCAATGCATCCACGACTTCTTTTGGCATGTATGTCTCATCGTGTTTTGCAAGTATTTCAGTGGCTTCAAAAACACCATTGATGTACCGTCCGGTACCAACCATTCCTTGGTTTTCCTCAAACAAATCAGGCAGAACGCCGGTGTAAACCACACTCACCGTGGCACCACCATCAGTCACATTGAAGCGAACAGTTTCACCTTGTCCACGCTGCAGACTGTTTTCCTCAACAAGCCCACCGATGCGAAACACTTCCGTCTCAGCCGGAGGTGCCTCAAGCACCTGACTGGGAGAGCGAAAGAAATTGATGCCGTCTTGAAAACCCAGATACAATAGCAAAACCGATGCGGCCAACATCGCTGCTGCGACTGAAACAATTTGCACGCGTCTCTTTTTCTTTAAAGTTCTCAGTGCCATAAGTGTATCCTACGGAAAACAGGGAACCATCAACAACCCTGCGGTTTCATCTTCACCCAACATCAGGTTGGCATTTTGAACAGCCTGTCCCGAACTGCCTTTGGTCAGGTTGTCCAATGCGGCGACGATAATGCTGCGCCCCGGCAATCGGTCGGCCACGACACCGATATGGCAAAAATTCGATCCCCGCACATGATGCGTTGAGGGCGTTTGCCCGAAAGGCAGCATTTCGATGAATGGTTCACTGCCGTAAGCGGCGCTCAGGGCGGCGTGTACATCATGTCCATTGCCAGTCACATAACCGGTCGCAAGGATCCCACGATTTGCAGGAACAAGATGAGGTGTAAACTGGATTTTGACATCTTCTCCAGCCAATGCACTGAATTCTTGGTCAAACTCACCCAAATGACGATGCGTGCCACCTACGGCGTAGGCGTTATACCCCTCGCTTAATTCAGCGTGGAGCAGATTCTCTTTCAGGCTTCGTCCTGCGCCGGAGACAGCACATTTCAGGTCCAGAATGATGTCGTTCAGACCAATGACACGGTTTTGAATAAGGGGACGCAGCATATATTGACCTGTGGCTGCGTTACAGCCCGTACCAGCCACAAGCCGCGCTGACGCAATTTGGCTACGATAGAATTCTGTCAGCCCATAAACGGCTTCTGCCTGCAAGTCCGGAGCAAGATGCGGATTCCCGTACCAAGCCTGATATTGCAACGGATCGCGCAGCCGAAAGTCAGCAGACAGGTCAACAATCTTTAGGTCGCGTGGTAGGGCGCCTATGACCTCCTGACTGGTTTTATGCGGCAAAGCGCAAAAACACAGATCTATTTGGGCGTAATCTATCTGGTCCCAGCGCACCAACTCGGGCAGGTCCAGATGGCGCAAATGCGGAAATACGGTCGACATGCTTTGTCCCGCTTTGGAATTCGCAGCCAAAGCGGTGATTTCAAAAGAGGGATGCGTGGCGATGATGCGGATCAATTCCGCCCCGGTGTAGCCGCTTGCACCAATGATGGCGATGGAGTGAGTCATAGGGTCATCTCAAATTCTTGTCATTTCCGCATGTCAGGATGCCGCGTCTGCGCTGCTTCGAAAACAATCTGTCTGCGCAGAAATTGGGTGGCATGGCGCGATACACGATCAGGATCACCCGTTGTCAAAAACCGGCTTTCTGTACCCGTGCCAACCATCTGCGGATGCCGCATAAGGTAATCAGCCAGCGAGTCTGCGACAAGGTTGGCCTGACTGAACACTTTCACGTTGTCACCCAATGCGTCCTGAAAAACCTTTTGCATCAGCGGATAATGTGTACAACCCAAGATGGCTGCCTCTGGCTCAGGCATCTTACGACGCAACGCATCCACATGACTGCGTACCAACGCCTCCGCAAGGATCATATCGCCGTCTTCAATGGCATCCACCAGACCACCGCAGGCCTGCGCCTCGACATCAACACCGATTGCCCGAAAGGCAAGCTCTCGTTGGAACGCACGAGAGCGCACGGTCGCTGGCGTCGCGAATAGGGCCACGTCCTGCACCGCCACTTGCCGAGGGGGCGAATTATCGCCCCACTGTCTTTCCGTAAGCGCCTCAATAAGCGGCACAAAAACACCAAGTACACGTTTGTTTTCCGGGATCCAGCTTTCCTGCATACGCCGTAGCGCGGCCGCTGACGCTGTGTTACAGGCCAAGATGACAAGGTCGCACCCCGCATCCCACATCTGTTCCGTCGCATCGCAGGTCAGTCTGTAGACATCATCAGGGTCCCGAACACCGTAAGGCGCACGGGCGTTATCCCCAAAATAGACGAATGGAACATCCGGTAACCGCCGGCTGACAGCATCCAAAACTGTCAATCCGCCCAATCCGCTGTCAAATACCCCTACAGCCATTGTGTCCATCCTTCTTCGGCGTTAGCCGCGCTTTCTATGGTGCTGTTCGAACTCAAACCCATAGTTAAGGTTTTTAAGCGGCTTTGGCGATAGTGCGTAGGTGGCCTCTCGCAAGTAATCCATCAGCTCACGTGCATCTTTGGCGCGTGCGTCGATTTCGGATTGCTCAATTGGCTCTCCGATCACAACTCGGCAAGGCGTATTCACACGCCGTTTGAATTCCTTGATCAGCAGTCCCATGCGAAGTGTCGCGTGCAGATGGCTTGCCAATTGAAACAAACGCGAATTTGCACCTTCGAAATAGACAGGCACGACTGTTGCATTGCTTTTTGCAACCATCCTCGCTGTGAAACTGCGCCATCCCGGGTCCATAGGGGTGTCGAATGGCGTGAGAGCCGTCGATACCGTACCCCCCGGAAAAATCCCAATAGCCCCCCCTCCGGACAGATAGCTGAGCGCCTGCTTTCGGGTTGCAAGGTTGGCCTTCATTCCCTCGCGTGTTTCGTCAAAATTAACCGGTAGGATAATGCGATTAAGGTCATCAGCCTTGCGAAAAATTTTATGGGCGAGGATGCGAAAATCTCCTCTTGCTTGCGACAGCATATAGCCCATCATCAACCCATCAAGGATACCGTATGGATGATTTGCGATCAGAATGAGCGGCCCGGTCTTTGGAACAGATGCCATCGAACCGCCTATGATCTGTAAGTCCAGCCCGTACCGTTCAGCCATGACCTCCCAAAAATCTCGGCCCTGTGCAATCTCTTCCTCGTACCCTTGTGCCCGTTTTATCAAGCTTATCCGCCCAGATGCATTTTCCAAAAAGCGGATCATAGCGCGTCCCCCCCGCGTTTGGGCGGAGTGAGCGTAACTGATTTCGCGTGCACCTTCGCGATCGTCCAACATCTCTTCTCCTGCAACACAAAGACAACCTGTCTTAATCAGTAGATAGGCGCGAAACGGGTGCAAATTCAATATCAATCAGTCATTCAGCAGCAATGGGCGGTGCTGCACTTTTATTATTGATTTGGCCAATTAATCGCGCCCGGGTTTTGGCAGCCTCTGCCACCGAAACCGCCTTGACGGGTCCAAAACCCCGAATTTCCAGGGGTAACTTAAGCAATGCCAGAATATCTGCGCGATTTATGTGCGTAATCATGGGAATGAAGTGCGCGATATCCTCCTCGTACTGGGCGATCAGAGCGCGTTCCATGCGGCGTTCTTCGGTCCGTCCGAAAACATCGAGCCAAGTTCCCCGGACACCACGAACCGCTGCCAGAATTCGAAAGACAAACACGGTTCCTGATCCAAAGCCACGTTTTTTGGGCCGCCCATCTGGTGTTGTCCCAGACAACATGGGTGGGGCAAGATGATAGGT
The DNA here is from genome assembly GCA_029251265.1 of Pseudoprimorskyibacter sp. Lineage (GTDB taxonomy): Bacteria > Pseudomonadota > Alphaproteobacteria > Rhodobacterales > Rhodobacteraceae > JAQXDR01. The sequence goes on from JAQXDR010000179.1 coordinate 40,768, forward strand.
CAGTTTTAGAGGACCCTCAAAGGCCTCGCGCGCCTTTGCCAAAGAGGACAGATGAAGACGAGCAACTTCGTATTCATCTTTATACGTGAGAAGCTTGTGATATCCTTCTGACACGGCCAATCGAATTTCATCATCCGGCATTTCAGCCAAACGATGTAAAAACTCACGCCGTATACCACGGCCGCTGTGGGCCTGAATATGATCGGCGCGCCGTGCAATTTTTTCATCCAACGTCGGCTGTGCAGGCGTTGATTGGCCAGAAGACATCACCGAGGTCATCATATCTGGATCAAAGACTGCCCATCGACCAAGATCAAAGGCGCCCAGATTTCCGTCGACCGCGGCCCCATTCAGTCGGATTGCGTCCCGCAGTGAGACGTCTGACAAGGGCACAAGCCCTGACTGCCACGCTGCCCCAAGCAATACCATGTTCGAATAAATTGCGTCCCCCAAAGCAGAGCGCGCCAGCTCTGTTGCATCAAATTTAATCAATCCGTCCCTCAGTCGGGCTTGTAATGCAAGCGTTAGCTGATCCGTCGGCAGCGCAAAGTTTCGGTTTCGTGTAAAATCACCAGTCACCGTTTCATGGGTATTCACAACTGCGGCTGTACGACCAGTCGTCATCAATCCAACCGTCTTGGCGCCTGCTGTGACAACAAGGTCGCCCCCAATCACAGCGTCCGCCTCGCCTGTGGCAACCCGAATAGCACTGATGTCATCAGGTCGCTCTGCTAGCCTTAGATGGATATGAACCGCGCCACCTTTCTGCGCGAGGCCCGCCATCTCCATCATTGCAGCCCCCTTTCCATCCAGTTGTGCCGCCTGAGCAACAACGGCACCAATGGTGACAACGCCAGTCCCTCCGACACCGGTCACAACAACATTCCAGGTTCCATCTATATCTGGCAGGCGTGGCATCGGAATATCGGGTATGTTTAGTGCTTTGCCCGTTGATTTACGCGGTGTTCCATCCGCTACTGTAACAAAACTGGGACAAAACCCCTTCAGACACGAAAAATCTTTGTTACAAGAAGACTGGTCGATCGCCCGCTTTCGTCCGAACTCGGTCTCGACCGGTACGATCGACACGCAGTTGGATTGTGTCCCGCAATCCCCGCATCCCTCGCACACGTCTGTATTTATGAACACGCGCTTGTTGATGTCTGGAAATTGTCCACGTTTGCGTCTGCGCCGTTTTTCCGCAGCACAGGTCTGAATATACAGCAAGACGCTGACGCCATCCGTCTCGCGCAGCTCTTTTTGAACGCGATCCAGATCTGCCCGCTCGGTCCATCCGACGTTTTCAGGGAAATCGGAACGCTCCGGCTCTTCTTTTGCATCGAAAACCACCTCAACTCGGCGTACGCCCATCGCGAGAACCTCACGCGCGATACGATCTGCAGACAGCGCCCCATCGTTGCGCTGTCCACCCGTCATTGCCACCGCGTCGTTAAACAGGATTTTGTAAGTAATGCGCGTCTCTGCCGCCAATGCCGCACGAATGGCCTGAACGCCGGAGTGATTATAGGTCCCATCACCAATGTTTTGAAAAACATGCTGAGTTTTCGAAAAAGGTGACTCTCCAATCCAATTCGCCCCTTCGCCACCCATATGGGTAAACCCAAGGGTGTCGCGATCCATCCATTGTGCCATAAAATGACATCCGATCCCTGCATATCCACGCGACCCCTCGGGCACTTTGGTGGAACTGTTATGCGGGCAGCCGGAGCAGAAGTAAGGGATCCTTGCGCTGATCTCTTGCGCATTATCTAATTTCTTTGCCTTTTCAATATCTTGTAGTCCGGAGTCAATCTTGTCTGTATTGCGCCCCTCTTCTATCAGAATTTGCCCGAGCTTTTGCGCGATCATGGTCGGATCCAGCGCACCTTTTACCGGGAACAGCTCTTCTTTTTTTGCTTCGTGGTTGACCTTTTTGAACCATCCGTAAACCCGAACCTTCTGTTTTTGATCAAACAGAACGTCCTTGATCTGCCCTTCCAGTAATTTGCGTTTCTCTTCGATCACAACGATCAGCTCGAGCCCCTCAGCCCAATCAACGAAACTGCGCGAGTCCAGAGGATAGGTCTGGCCGATTTTATAGCTGGTAATGCCGAGCTGCTCTGCTGCGCTTTGATCAATTCCCAACAATCCCAAAGCGTGTTGTAAATCCAGCCAGTTTTTACCCGCGGCAACAAAGCCGATCTTGGCACCCGCTGTGCCCCAAACACGGCGGTCGATCTTGTTTACATAGGCAAAGGCTTCTGCCGCGGCTCTTTTATGATCTGCAATTCTGGATTCCTGAGCATGCGGGGTATCAACCAGTCGAATGTTCAGCCCACCTTCGGGCATATCAAACGCCGGAGTGACAAGCGACATCCGGTCGGGACGTCCATCAACGACTGCCGTAGCCTCGACAGTGTCCTTCATGGTTTTCAAACCAACCCAAAGACCGGAAAACCGTGACAGAGCATATCCGTATACACCAAAATCCAGAATTTCCTGCACACCTGCGGGGCTGACAATCGGCATGCAGGCGTCGACCAAAGCCCACTCAGATTGATGCAAAACCGTGGAACTTTCGCCGGTATGATCATCGCCCATAGCCATCAACACCCCCCCACGGGGCGACGTTCCTGCCATATTGGCGTGACGCATGGCATCGCCAGAGCGATCAACGCCAGGTCCCTTGCCATACCACAATCCGAAAACACCATCGAACCGGCCTTCTCCACGCAGTTCCGCCTGTTGGCTACCCCATATAGCCGTCGCAGCGAGGTCTTCGTTCAAGCCTTCTTGAAATAGCACATCTGCTTCCGCCAAGTGTTTGGATGCACGTGTCATCTGCATATCCACAGTTCCCAAGGGTGACCCGCGATAGCCCGTTACATAACCCGCCGTATTGAGGCCGGCCACCATATCCCGCGCCTTTTGGATCAGCATAAGCCGAACAAGAGCCTGGGTTCCATTCAACAAGACCTCGGGAACGCTCAGGTCGAACCGGTCGTCCAAAGAAATGCGTGGCGGTGTCGAAAGATCATTCATCAAACGTCTCCGTGTGCTGCGGCATATTGCTTAGTCAATAAAAGGTAGGTCATAAATACTGACCTGCATAGCCCTACTGCTTCAGTTTTTTTCCGTTACATGTGCTTCTCGATACCATAAAGGATGTCTTGCAGATGCATTGAAACTTATCTGAAGGCTAATACTATGGATTGGGACAAGTTAAGAATCTTTCACGCCGTCGCGGATGCCGGCAGCTTGACCCATGCGGGCGAAACACTGCATCTGTCGCAGTCTGCTGTTTCGCGTCAAATACGATCACTTGAGGACTCACTGAACACCACATTGTTCCATCGACACGCTCGCGGACTGATTTTGACAGAACAGGGCGAGCTTTTGTTCGACGCGACATCATCGATGAATAAACGCGTAGACGCGGCGACGGCGCGCATTCGCGACAGCGAAGAAGAGGTGTTCGGCGGCCTTCGCGTGACGACGACCACAGGCTTTGGGTCCCTTTGGTTGGCACCAAGGCTCCCAAAACTTTATGAAAAATACCCAGATCTTAACATCGATCTGATGTTGGAGGAACGTGTTCTGGACCTTCCCATGCGGGAAGCCGACGTTGCCATTCGAATGAAGGAACCAAGCCAGGCAGATCTTATTCGCAAGCGCCTGATGAGCGTTCGGATGCGTTTATATGCGTCACCAGACTATCTTGCGTTGCATCCCGAACCAAAGTCCTTGGCCGATATACGCGATCACCGCTTGATTTGTCAGCGCACAACCGATCCTCAGGTCGGCGCAGGCCTGCGCTTGGTCGAAGAGTTGCTGACGCATGATGTGCAATCAGTTTTGACGGTAAACAATTATTTTGGTGCGTTGCAAGCTGTTCTGTCCAATCTTGGAATTGGTGTTCTACCCGACTACATTATTGAGGACTTTCCGAATGTTGTTAGGGTCCTGCCGGATGTCGAAAGCAACGAGGTTCCAGTCTTTCTCGCCTATCCAGAAGAGCTAAGGCATTCCAAGAGGATCGGTGCATTCCGCGACTTTGTGCAGGAAGAAATCATCGCGCACAGGCGGAAAATCCGTGCGCGCGAAGGATGATCAAGTTTTAGCCATGCGGCAGGCTCATATCGGGTATGCCCAATAATTGACCGCCGTCGCCTTGAAAATAGGCAAGGGTGCGTCTACATTATCCCACGAAGGCGCGGTACAGTTACCACCGCCTTCACCTCCCTGTTGGACTTCGGCCGAGCTACACGCTCGGCCTTTTTTTTACGCAATCAAATTTTTTGCTACGGGCAGCATATCGCAAATGATTTGACCTTGAAAACAGGGTGGATATTGTCGCCGAACTTTGACGTTTAGCTCCTCAACCGACAGCGCACAAATCACGGCGCTCTTAGCCTATTGCCTAGCTCGCCGCTCTGTTGGAACATCTACAGTAAAGTTTTGAGATGATCTTTTGTGGAACAGCCTGCGAGCACAGCCCCCAAAGCGTCTCTGGTACATGTTGAACTTACGCGATGCCTTTTATCATGCTTTTGTGCATCCGCCCCTTTTTTGGGGGATAGATCATGCCAGCAGCATTACCGATGGCGCTTTGAGCGTGGTTTCAGGGCCATATCACAGACGGTTTTAGCCGCCGCAACAGATGTCGTTGCGCATGCGGCCTCCATCGGCAGGTTTCTAAACAAACGCGAATACACTGACAAAAAAGTCGCTGGTTGCCACCGTGCGAGATATGCACCGCAAACGGGGAAATTCAACCGCCACACCAAAGCGTGTTTGATTTCCTCTTCTGGATTTTCTAAAGCGTTTCTAATGGGTTTGGTCGTCGATTGGCAAAGTCTTTAGGACATTGAGGACCGTTTTACGCCACACACCCACATTCAAATAAGCAAAAGGCAAAACAGATGACCGCAGACCAGATCATAGACTTGCTACAACTCGAGCCACATCCGGAAGGGGGCCATTATCGCCAAATCTGGGAGGCTGAGGGCGCAGGCCGACCTGCAGGGACGTCCATATACTTTTTGTTGAAAGGCGACGAAGTCAGTCACTGGCATCGTGTGGACGCAACAGAGATATGGCACTTTTACGCCGGATCTGCACTAACACTATCAATTTCGCCGACCGATCAGGGGCCGGTTTCTCACCAAACCCTAGGCCCCGATCTGGCGGAGGGGCAGAGACCGCAAATTATTGTTCCAACTGATCACTGGCAATCAGCAAGCAGCACAGGGGCATGGACATTGGTGGGATGCACTGTGTCGCCAGGCTTTAACTTTGACGGCTTTACCCTTGCTCCACCAGACTTCACCATCCAGTCGTAATCAGCTCCTGTTTTCGGAGATGTATCCAAGCAGCTGTTGCGTTGACCCGTCTTTGCCGTCGGGAGGTTGCTGGGCTGACACCATTGGCCCAAGTGCCGTTGCCAGTTCCTTGCCCAATTCGACACCCCATTGATCATACGAATTGATGTTTAGGATCGTCCCTTCGACAAAGACCCGATGTTCATACAGGGCAATAATCGCACCCAAAGCAGACGGGGTCAGTTTGGGATACATCAGTGTGGTCGAGGGGCGGTTGCCCGGAAAAACACGGTGGCAGGCTTGCCGGTCCAGCTCAGCTCCTTGAAATCTGTCCGAAACTTTGGCGCGCGCCTCGTCCAGTGACCGACCGCGTAAAAGGGCCTCTGATTGTGCAAGGCAATTGGCAACCAGCAAATCGTGATGATGCGCCAGATCACTTTCGTGTCCTTCGGCAGCAATCAGAAATTCGCACGGAATCACTGCTGTTCCCTGATGGATCAATTGATAAAAGGCATGCTGCCCATTGGTTCCCGGCTCGCCCCACACAACCGGCCCCGACGCAATATCAAGCGTCGTGCCGTCCATAGCCACACGCTTGCCGTTACTTTCCATCTCTAACTGTTGAAGATAGGCAGGTAGGCGTGACAGACGGTTGTCATAGGGCAGGACCGCACGTGTCCCGTATCCCATGCCCTGATGATGCCAAATCCCCACAAGCGCCAGAAGAACCGGCATATTCTGTGCCAGTGGTGCCGTTTGAAAATGTTGGTCCATTGTTTGCGCGCCACCCAAGAACGCGCGAAAGTTGTCTGCGCCAATGGCAATCATAAGCGATAGCCCAATCGGTCCCCACACTGAATACCGACCACCCACCCAATCTTCAAAACCCAGCACCCGCTCAGCCGGAATACCCCATTCGGCCGCGGCGGACTGGTTCGAAGACAAGGCGATAAACCGCCCCTCGGTCGAGACACCAGACGCGTCCAGCCATGTTTTGGCCGTGCGCGCATTGGTCATTGTTTCAATCGTGGTGAAGGTTTTGGACGCGACGATAAACAGCGTTTTTTCAGCATCCAACAACGCAAGCGTATCGGCAATATCTGCACCGTCCACGTTCGACACAAAGTGACAGCGCGGCCCGTCATGGTACGGACGCAAGGCCAGCGTGGCCATGGCAGGCCCAAGGTCAGAGCCGCCGATCCCAATGTTCACCACATCAGTAAAATCGGACGCGCGTACCTGCTCTGCGACGCGTTCCATATCATCCAGCGTTTTGTGAACGCCTGACATAACATCGCGGCCATCCACAAAAACAGCAGCCTCACTTTTCGCACGCAGAGCCGTGTGCAAGACGGCACGGCCCTCGGTCTCGTTCAGCGCAGCACCCGCAAACATTGCGTCCCGCCGCGCGGCTACATCCTTGGTTTCCGCCAGATCCACCAATGCGCTCAGGATTGTGTGGTCAATCTGTGTTTTGGAATAGTCAAACAGCATCCCGCACGCAGACAGACTGAAAAAGGCCGCCCGGCTTTTGTCATCAAACAAATCCAGCATGGACCGGTCAGCCACATTACCAGCCAGAGATTTCAGGGTGTCCCACATCAGCCTACTCCGCCCAGTGTACGATTGCTCTGTCCAAAACAGCCCGTATGGGTGCTTTTTGCGGATCAAGAGAGCGTGCTGTCTCCAAAGCTGCGCGCTTTTCCGCTCCAAAGATAACGATGTGTTTGTTCAACGCATCGTTTAACACATGTGCCGTTACCGTGATCCGAGGCTCTGGCGCACCGGGTGCACGCATCGCAAGCAGTATTGGTGCGTTACCAGACAATGCGTCATCCAGCCGATCAGCACCTGGAAAAATTGACGCTGTGTGCATATCCGCTCCCATTCCCAAGACCACGATCCCCAAAGGCAATCTTGGCGCGATATTTGCCGCCAGTTCGGGCAAAGCGTCTTCGGGCACGTCTGCGTTGCTGCACATTGGCACCAGGGTCGCTTGCGCAGCAGGGCCCACGAACAAACGTTCACGCAAAAGCCGCGTGTTGGAACGATCGCTGGTTTCGGGCAGCCAACGCTCGTCAGACAGCATGATATCCACACGATCCCAATCCAACTGCGCTGCACATAGATTATCGAAAATCGGACCGGGCGTGGTTCCGCCGGGAACAGCCATCAAAACACGGCCCTCACGCTGAAGTTGGACCCGTAACTGCGATGCCAGACGATCGGCCACTGAAATCGTCAGCATCTCTCGATCAGCATATTCAACAAATTCGAAGGTCATTCTTTGATCTCCCGCCACCTGCGTTCATCACGATGCAATAACATCAGCGAATCCTCTGGCCCTGCACTATAGGCATCATAGGGTTTCGGTACATCCCCACGCTGCATCCAGCCTTCGATGAGGGGATCGGTCCACGCCCAAGCGGCTTCGACCTCGTCCCCGCGCATGAACAGGGTCTGGTTTCCACGGATCACGTCCATGATAAGACGTTCATAGGCATCCGGCACATCGGACGCCTCTGGCCCAAGTGCATCCGCGAACGTCATATCGAGGGGCACATCCACAAGCCGCATGCCACCCGGTCCAGGTTCCTTGATCGTCACTTGAAGGGTAATGCCCTCGTTCGGCTGGAGTTTGATCAGCAATTCGTTGTGATGTGCAGTTTCATGATCAAAAATTGAGTGGGGAGTATTTTTGAAAACCACGACAATCTCGGACGCACGCGCTTTTAACTTTTTACCTGTCCGCAAGTAGAACGGCGTGCCCGCCCACCGCCAATTGGCGATATGCGCCTTAAGGGCGACAAAGCTTTCGGTAAAGCTGCGCTCATTGCCCACATCTTGACGATAGCCGGGTTCATCGTTGTGCTCGGAATATTGCCCGCGCACAATCTGGTGGTATTTAACAGGCTCTAACGCCCGAATAACCTTTAGCTTTTCGTCGCGCACGGCGTTGGGATCAAATTTGGCCGGCGGCTCCATCGCGATCAGACACAAAAGCTGCATCAAATGGTTTTGCACCATGTCCCGCATGGCACCGGACTTGTCATAATAGCCACCGCGCCCACCAACACCTACGGTTTCGGCCACAGTGATTTGCACATGATCGACGTACTGCGAGTTCCACAAAGGCTCAAACAGGACATTGCCAAAGCGGACGGCCATCAGATTCTGAACGGTTTCCTTACCCAAATAGTGATCAATCCGGTAAATCTGTGCCTCGTCAAAATACTTTGCCAGTGTTGCATTCAACAGCTTTGCTGACGCGAGATCATGTCCAAACGGTTTTTCCACCACAATGCGGCTGTCCGACGTGGCTAGATCCTGCGAACAAAGCCGGTCGGCAATATCCCCGAACAACGACGGGCCAACGGAGAAATAAAAGGCGCGCACCACATCACTG
>JAQXDR010000180.1 GCA_029251265.1 Pseudoprimorskyibacter sp.
GAGAGCTGGCCCATTTAATTTGGTCCAGTATCATCCATTCTTCTTACACCGCAAATATACGAAGAAAGCCCAATAGCGGCGACTCAGCTGTTGCTGGTTCAAATATCTCTTTTACAAAGAGGAATGCTTGATGCTCAGAAGGCTGCAGCTCTCTCGTATACCGCGCTATCAGCTAACGCGAGTGATGTGACAAGGCAAAGCGCTCTTTCAATTTTGTCAACCTCTGGACTCTCCGTCGATTTTTATCCCGAGCGCCTAATCGCTTGCGCTTTCGACTGCTTTAGCGGTGGTGTGTCAAGAATAAGCAGTGAATTTGAAATTTGTATAAGTATGGAGTAATTCATGGGTGGGAAACTTAATTTTAAATCTGGTTTGGGCGATCTTTGCGGCCGGGGACCTTATCGGCCTCTTAGTGTGTATGGTTGCTTTGATGTTCTTATTTCGATGGGACAGGAGGTTCCGTGCTCTGAAACGCTAACCGAAAGTGAACTGAAACATTTAGCATTGAGACAAACCTGACGGGAAAAGAGAATATCTCGCGTCCATCAGAGCAATAGAAGGCGCTCCATCGGCGGCAACTTACCCCATCAAATTTGGCACTGGACCTGATCGATGAAATTTCCGCTTGAAACGATCACGCTATTGCATGCAGGTAGTATCTTAAACGTAGCCCCATTTTATGACATCGATTTATCGTGGGGTCTGAGCGATTTTCTGAAATTTGATATAGTTTCTCGAGCTAGACGACTGCGCTTCGAAATGGACGAGGCGTCAAAGATAATCGATGAAGAAAGCTACTCGAAATGGAATCCCCTACACATCTCAGACTTGAATAGAAAATGAATCGTCGGAGAAATTGAAATACCGGAAGATTGTCGCAGTTATTTCGCTCCAAAAATAGTAATCTCTGAAAAAGCCGCCTCCTTTCTTCCTGATGTATTTGTACTTGCCGGAGGTTTGTGGTTAAGCGCACAGCCGAAATTCGTTTTGCAAGAAATAGCTCCAGATGCCTGCTATTTCATATCCGGAAAAATCGTCAACAAGGAAAAAGCGAGCCTATTTCCAGAGAATTTTAATATGCCTATACGCGAACGTCTTTTCAGTACACCGGCCCAGGCCATTCGTATACAATAAGCCCATCACACCAGAGGCGCATTCTGATTTTCAGAGAAGTTTGGACTGCTTTCGCAGAAGAGAAGGACGCACAAGAAGTCGCTCAACATTTTCCAATTTTCCTTTTTGATAAGTGGAAAGATAACCCAATCTTGAACTATGACGCGTTTTCAACTTTCATACGTGAGGGGTCGACAGGAACACTTGAGCCTTCTGGGGTGCACGATGCGAGCCTCCACGACTTCAAGACAGTTTTTCCATTAGATCCTGAATTTCGCAGCTGATCTTTTTGTACTTCTAAATATTGGATATATTCGCAATGGGTAGCTCAATCGTCATAGAAAAGCCTGACGACTATGCAGCAAGGTGGGACACCGAGACTGGGGCCAGAACGTCAGTCGACTGAGACGTTGGCACTTTCTGGGGAACGTCACTCACTTCCGATCAAAGGACTATGAATGGCGCGGCGAAGGACCTTTAATCTGGACTTTCCTGGTCTTATGAACTGATCAAAAAGGAACTGCTGCATCGTGAAAATAGATGAAACTGATCGCAGGTTATTACGTGCGCTGCAACGCCGGGGCCGCATTTCCAATGCGGATCTGTCTGAAATGGTAGGTTTGTCGCCGTCTGCGTGCCATCGGCGTGTTCAGAGGCTTGAAAAAGAAGGCTATATTCGGGATTATGTGGCCCTGCTGGATGAACGACGCATCGGCTTGCCGACGCTTGTCTTTGTTGAAATTACGTTGATTGCACAAGCCGAGGATGTGCTTGAAGCTTTCGAGCGTGCCGTTGCGCGTCTTGCGGATGTGATGGAATGTCATCTTATGGCTGGCACTGCGGATTACGTTCTAAAGGTCGTAGCGGAAGATGCCGAGGATTTCGCACGGATTCACCGTCAACATTTGTCCCGTTTGCCGGGGGTTGCCAATATGAAGTCCAGTTTTTCGTTGCGAACGATTAGCCAGACGACAGCTTTACCCCTTTGAACCTGCTTGCCCCCGCGCACAGACTGGGCCACGCTACGAGCCAAAGAATTCAGCGGGGAATAAAGCCATGCCATGGGATGTGGTTATAATCGGAGCCGGCAGCGCTGGATGTGTTTTGGCCAAACGCTTGGGCGAGGCTGGCAAGAAGGTTCTCGTGCTTGAAGCTGGCGGATCCGACAGCTATTTTTGGATCCATGTTCCCATGGGATATCTATATTGTATTGGGAACCCACGCACGGACTGGATGTATCGCACACGGGCGGAACCCGGATTGAACGGTCGTAGTTTGATCTATCCCCGGGGGCGGGCTTTGGGTGGATGCAGCTCGATCAACGGTATGCTTTATTTGCGTGGGCAGTCTGCCGATTATGACGGCTGGCGTCAGGCCGGACTTGAGGGTTGGGGGTGGGACGATGTCTTACCTTTCTTTCTTCGTTCGGAAGATAATGCAGATGGTGCGAGCGATCTGCATGCAACCGGCGGGGAATGGCGGGTAGATCATCAGCGGCTTCATTGGGATGTGTTGGATGCTTGGCGCGATGCAGCTGTTGCGGCAGGTCTGCCGTTGGTTGACGACTTTAACACTGGTGACAATGAGGGTGTTGGCTATTTTCGCGTTAATCAACGCAATGGCTGGCGTTTGAACACGGCCAAGGCCTTTTTACGCAGTGCGCGTGCGCCCGATCTACAGGTTCAGACCAAAGCACAGGCTAAGCGTTTGACGTTTGAGGGACGCAAATGCACTGGCGTGATCTATGATCAGGGCGGCAAAGAACATCACGTGTCAGCTAAGGAAGTTATCCTAAGTGCCGGTGCCGTAAATTCTCCGCATATTCTGCATTTGTCAGGTATCGGGCCCGCCGATCATTTGCGCAGTCTGGGCATCCAGATACAGGCGGATATGCCGATGGTGGGGGCCAATTTACAGGATCATCTTCAGCTTCGATGTGCATGGCGCTTGCAAGCGGGCAAAACGCTGAACACAATGGCAAATTCCTTTTGGGGCAAGGTCAGTATTGCCGCACAATATGCGCTCCAGCGCCGTGGACCAATGTCCATGGCGCCAAGCCAACTTGGTGCTTTTGCACGTTCACGAGACGGCTTGGCGACCGCCGATCTGGAATATCATGTCCAGCCGCTGTCTTTGGATGCTTTTGGCGAACCGCTGCACGACTTTCCTGCAATTACCGCAAGTGTGTGTCATTTGCGGCCGGAAAGCCGTGGACACGTTCGTGCAGTGAGTGCGGACTGGCGGGATGCACCCGAGATTGCGCCTAACTACCTATCCACCATTGGCGACCGACGCACGGCTTGCGCTGCGATCCAGCTGACGCGCAAAATTATGACGCAGCGGCCTTTAGAAAAATTTGGCCCAGAAGAGTTCCGCCCCGGAATTGAGGCGCAGACCGAAGAGGACCTAGCACAGGCTGCGGCTCAGATCGGCACAACGATCTTTCATCCGGTCGGTACGGTTGCCATGGGATCTGACGGCGCGTCGCCATTGGACGCACGCATGCGCTTGCGTGGATTTGCAGGCTTGCGTGTGATAGATGCCAGCGCCATGCCAACCATAACCAGTGGAAATACGAACGCCCCCACGATTATGATGGCTGAAAAAGGGGCAGCGATGATCCTGGACGATCTGATGTCCGCTCAAAATGTATAACTTAACGGAGCCACAATGAACGTATCTTATGTGCCTGATATGGAAGCGGAAAAAGAAAAGGCTTCAACGTGGTTTCGCGAACTGCGCGATCAAATAGTGGCAGCTTTCGAATCCCTGGAGAAGACCCATTCAAAGGGTCCCCTGGCCGATAAACCTGTCGGAACATTTGAGATTACGCATACAAAACGCGATGCGCCTGATGGCGAAGATGCGGGTGGTGGCATGATGAGCGTCATGCGCGGCGGTCGCGTTTTTGAAAAAGTTGGCGTTAATATTTCTACTGTGTACGGTCAGCTTGGGGCACGCGCGCAGGCCGCAATGGCGGGGCGTCGAGGGTTGGATTTGGGCGATGATCCTCGGTTCTGGGCGTCTGGTATCAGCCTTGTGGCCCATATGCAAAACCCACATGCACCCGCGGTTCACATGAATACGCGTATGTTCTGGACACCAAAAGCGTGGTGGTTCGGTGGAGGCTCCGACCTGAACCCCTGTATCGAATATGAAAACGATACTGCGCATTTTCACGCAACCCAGAAACAGCATTTGCAGGCGCATGGCGACGATTTGTACCCACGGCTCAAGGCTTGGGCTGACGATTACTTTTTCATACCTCATCGCGGCCGTGCACGTGGTGTGGGGGGCATTTTTATGGACGACCGCTGTACTGGTGATTGGAGTGCGGATTTTGCGCTGACGCAGGATATTGGCCGCGCGTTCCTGCCGGCCTATGTGCCGCTAGTCGAACGCCGGCGCAGCTTGGCGTTTGATGAGGCAGAGCGGGACGTACAGCTGCGCCACCGCGGGCTATATGCGGAGTATAACCTTTTGTATGACCGGGGCACGAAATTTGGTCTTGAAACAGGTCATAATCCGGATGCTGTTCTTATGAGCCTGCCACCTTTGGCGAAATGGGTTTAACATGACGCCACTCTCCGCTTGGCAACCCGTCTAAGGACCATTCTCCAATAGACCAGCGAACGAGCCGCAGGCACGGCAGCCCTACATGTGCAGTCATGCGGCGGACCTGCCGATTGCGGCCTTCGGTCAGAACCAGTCTTATCCAACTGTCAGGAACCGTTTTGCGGAATCTGACGGGTGGATCGCGAGGCCATAGGTCGGGTGGGTCGATTTGATTGGCCTTTGCAGGGCGCGTTGGCCCATCGCGCAGTGTCACGCCCTGGCATAATTGTTGCAGTTGGTCTCGCGTCGGGCGGCCTTCTACCAGCACCAGATAAGTCTTTGGCTGCTTAAACCGTGGGTTGGCGATGCGAGCCTGCAGCTGACCATTGTCTGTCAGGATCAGCAAGCCCTCGCTATCGCGATCAAGACGGCCTGCGGGATAAACGCCTCGTATATTTATGAAAGACGACAGCGTGGGGCGCTGCGTGTCTTTTGACCCTTTGTCGGTGAATTGGGTCAAAACGCCATGCGGCTTGTTGAACAACACGATTTGGGTCATGCGCGCCGTTCTGCAAAAAATCGTTTTAAAAGGTCAGATGCGTCTTGTTCCATAAGACCCTCAAAGACGTCGGGTCGGTGATGGCATTGCGCATGTGAAAAAATGCGCGCGCCATGGGCTACACCACCAGACTTCGGATCGCTGGCGGCGTAATAAAGAACCTTTATCCTGGCTGCGGCAATAGCTGCGGCGCACATGGGGCATGGCTCTAACGTGACGAACAAGCTGTGGTCTGGCAAACGTTCGGATCCGTTTGCGGCACATGCAGCCCGCAGGGCAAGCATTTCAGCATGGGCTGTTGGATCGGAATATTCCCGTGTCCGATTCCCCGCCCGCGACACGATCATGCCACTTGGGCTGACCACGACCGCACCAACAGGAACCTCGCCTCTTGTCCATGAGGCTTTTGCCTCGATCAGTGCGGCAGACATGTGTGTACGGGGTATCATAGCGCCTATTAAACTGAAGATGCAGGCACGCCTAGCGCAAAACTGCTTTTCTTGTCTCTCTCCTCGGGCTAAGCCGCAGTATGACCAAAACGACATCTTCCGACAAGCCCGCTCAGACCACCCCCCCCGGTGATCGCATCGCCAAAGTTCTGTCTCGTGCTGGGGTCGCCTCTCGACGTGAAGCCGAACGAATGATTCAGGCCGGCCGCGTGGCTGTGGATGGTGACGTCATTCAAAGTCCCGCGCTTAATGTGACAGCCAGTTCCAAGATCACTGTGGATGGCCGTCCTTTGGACGCGCCGGAGCCGGAACGACTGTGGATGTATCACAAACCCACAGGGCTTGTGACGTCTACCAAAGACGAACAGGGCCGCCCGACGATATATGATGATCTGCCAGAGGATATGCCCCGTGTCATGAGCGTCGGCAGGTTGGATCTGAATTCGGAAGGTTTGTTGTTGCTGACCAATGATGGTGGGATCAAACGCAAACTTGAGCTGCCCTCCACTGGATGGTTGCGGCGCTATCGGGTGCGGCTTAACGGACGGCCTACAGATGAGACGCTGGAGCCCTTGCGACAGGGCCTTGTGGTTGATGGAGAGCGGTTTCAGGCAATGGACGTGACGATTGACCGTCAAAAGGGGGCGAACGCCTGGCTGACTGTTGGATTGCGAGAAGGTAAGAACCGCGAGATCCGTCGCGCGCTTGCGGACCTTGGGCTTGCAGTTAACCGCTTGATCAGAATTAGCTACGGCCCGTTTCAGTTGGGAACCTTGGGGGCAGGTAAGGTCGAGGAAGTGCGACGTCGCGTCTTGCGCGACCAATTGGGGCTGGATGCTGCTGAACCACCCCGTCCCAAACCGCAACGTCGTCGCAAACCACCGCGTCGAAATTGACGTACACCGTGCGATCCATGTGGCTTGCCTTTTTTTTGCCTAAAAGACCGGCATAAGATAGGATCATGGTTATCTCGGTCCTTGCGTCTATCCTTTTGTTGGTGAGCTTTTGCTGCACATTTGCGTTTTCGGGCGTGATTGTCCGCGATGTGAGCGATGTTATCAGGGCGTCTTTTATCAGCAGACGCCGATTGCATCAATGGCATAGGAACCTTGCTGTCGTCGCGCTCTGGCTACTGGTTCTTTTGATTTCGGGCCTTCCGTTTTGACAGGTTCAAGTTATCCACTGCGTCGGCGACAGCCGCGAACAGTTTTTTTTCTGTCCACAGCGGCGGTTCCGCTGGTATTTTGGCTACTTCGAGGCGACGCGAGTCATGTCCTGGTCGCGCTGATTGGTCTTGGCTTGTTTCTTGCTGGTGGTTATTGCCTATTCCGCGGTGTGCAAAGACCGCGCCGCTGGCCTGCAAAGTCCCTTGGGGCTGTGCTGATAGGGGCTACGGTTCTGTTGTTGGCGTTATTCCGCGGACTTCCGGTCTGGAGCGCCGCAGGTTTGGCAATATTGGCTATTGCATTGGCGATCCATGGGTTTGGGTCTGATCCGCTTTTGTCTTTTCGATTGCGGTTGCGGCGCGAGGCAACCACAACCGGATACAAGATTTTTTTGGCCGCTCAACGTGTTTTAAACCTGTTGCCAGAACAGGTTGCGCCCCTTGAAGAAGCGGACGTTTTGTCACGAACGCTATCATTCAGACAGGCGATTTTGGATCGGATGGCCGAGGATCCAACCCTGATTGAGGCTGTGACGCCCGCACTTAGGCAGGTGTTGACCGAGGTCGCAAATGCGACAGAAGTCTTTACAGATGCCTACGCAGAAGAACCCGATTTACAGCTGAAAGCCACCTATCTTTTGCTGTTGTCAGATCTCTCTGCCGCCTTTGACCTGACGTATGAAAAATTGTCTCAATTGCCGGCATCTGAACGTCAATCTTTGCGGCCCAATGATAATTTACCCGATGCTGCGCGCGCGTAAATTATCAATTTCTAAAAAAGCTTTTTCTATCTTGCCTCTGGAATGCGCGCATCAGAACCATTAGGTTTCTGCTATCAACGACCATGCGAGGAACCCCCCAGTGTCTGGCAGAAGTATTCAGAAATATGCCTACATTCTTTTGATCGTTTTGGTCTTTGGGGTCGTGACCGGTTTGCTCGGGGGGCTGTGACCCATGGCTAAACGCTACGGCGGCACGTTCAGTCCTGAAAAAATGGACAACCAAACCCCGCCAGACACCAAGGCAGCCTACCGGGGTGCGCGACCTCGGAAAGCTGGGGCGCGTTCCAATATCTTATTTGTGCCACCTGTGGTCCTTGCTTCAACGTCCGTGTTGTCTGGCGCAGTGTCGATGGTGACAGGTCTGGGTGCTGCTGCGATTTTGCTGTTAGGGGCATGGTTGTTACGTGAAGGGCTGACCGGAGAGGCTGCGTATGAGGCACGTCGTGTTGCCAAGCGTCCCGCTATACCCCGCAAGATTTTTGCTGCGACGTTTACAGGGGTTGGTATCGCTCTTGCTGCATGGCGGAACGACCCGTCGATCTTTGCCGCGTTTTTGTACGGTGGTGCAGCCACAGTCCTGCAGCTTGCGGCCTTTGGTCTGGATCCTTTGCGTGACAAGCAGGTGACTGGCATTGATAGCTTTCAACAAGATCGTGTGGCTCGGGTTGTCACTGAGGCCGAGGCACATCTGGAACAGATCACGCAGGCCGTCGCACGGGTTGACGACCGACGCATTCAGGCGCGATTGGAACGTTTTACCGATCAGGTGCGCGATATCATTCGAACTGTAGAAGAAGACCCGCGCGATCTAAGCGCGGCTCGAAAGTTTTTAGGTGTCTATTTAAACGGTGCAAAAGACGCGGCATTGAAATTCGTGGATGTCCAAGAACGCACAGGCGATCCTGATGCGAAGCACGCTTTTGAAGCGTTGCTTGGTGATCTGGAGGCAAGCTTTGGACGCAAGTTAGAACAACTTTTGCTAGATAATGCGCAAGATTTGAACATTGAAATTGACGTGTTGCGGGAACGGCTGCAGCGCGAAGGGCTGAGGCTGGACTAAGCCGGTTCGTACGAAAAAGGGACAACAGATGTCGAAAGAAATCAGCGAAAAGGCGCGTGCTGTAGCGGCCATTGTCGATGAAGTGGCAAGTGTGGATTTGACTATTCCGAGCGAAGCCGGAGCGGTTGTGCCACTGATGCAAGCCGATCCATCAACAACCGTCGAAATCAAATCGCGCATATCTGAAATTGATATGACCGATAGTCAGTCGATCATTACATTCGGGTCTGCTGCCCAAGCCGAACTTCAGGAAATCAGTCAGGCAATGCTTGCTGATGTCAAGAACAAGGATGTTGGGCCGGCGGGTGATTCTTTGCGCGATATCGTCACCACCATCAGGGGCTTTTCTGTCAATGAACTGGACGTCCGCCGCAAACAAAGCTGGTGGGAAAAGCTGATGGGGCGTGCGGCACCCTTGGCCAAATTTACAGCCAAATACGAAGAGGTCCAAGGTCAGATAGATCGCATAACGGACAACCTGCTGGATCACGAGCATACCTTGCTAAAGGATATCAGGGCGTTGGACCTGCTTTATGAAAAGACGCTCGGGTTTTATGAGGAACTGGCTCTTTATATCGCGGCGGGGGATGCAAAGCTCGGTGAGCTTGATGACATGTCGGTCCCCACGAAAGAAGCCGAAGTTGCTGCTGCCGAAGCGGATGATCAGGTGATGAAAGCCCAAGAACTACGTGATTTGCGGGCTGCACGGGATGATCTTGAACGTCGTGTACATGATCTGCGATTGACACGTCAGGTCACCATGCAATCGCTGCCATCAATCCGGTTGGTTCAGGAAAACGACAAGTCTCTGGTCAGCAAAATTAATTCCACATTGGTCAACACCGTTCCGCTTTGGGAAACCCAGCTTGCGCAGGCAGTGACCATTCAGCGTAGCACCGAAGCAGCCGTTGCAGTAAAGGAAGCAAACGATCTTACTAATGAGCTGCTGACATCAAACGCTGCAAACCTTCGGCAGGCCAATCAAACTGTACGTGAACAGATGGAGCGGGGCGTTTTCGATATCGAGGCTGTAAAAGCTGCCAATGCTGATTTGATCGGTACAATACAAGAAAGCCTGCAAATTGCGGATGATGGCAAACGGGCCCGCGCTGCGGCCGAGCAAGAGTTAAAGAAAATGGAAACCGATCTGCGTGACACGCTGGCGTCGGCCAAGATACAGCAGGGCAATGTTGGCAATACACCGGCCCCCTCGACGCCATCCGCATAAGATGGGGCAGCACGACCGGCTTTGCAGGTGTCTATGCATCGGAGTCCTGACTTCGGTTCTTGTAGGATGTGCAGAAACGATCCCCTTACCAGATCCTGATGACAGCCCCTTGATGACGTCTGTGGGCTCTCCCGAGGTAGCGATTGTATCTTTGCCGGCGTCCCCCCGATCGCTTGCCAGTCAAAATCTGGCCCAGCATTACTATCGAATGGAGCGTGGCCTGATCGCAAGTGGGGACCTGCGTCGCAACAGGGGAAAAGACATTCCTGTCGATGCCAGGCGGCTTGTGGAAAGTTTTTCCGAAGTGGCGCTTCGCAATGAATATGCACCCGGACAAGGGTTGGAAACGGCGCGTTCTTCGCTCCGCCCTGTTCGGCGTTGGGCGGCCCCGGTGCGCGTGTCCTTGACCTTTGGCTCAGGTGCGCCGTCTGACATCCGGCGGGGCGACAGGCTTTTTGTTGCCCAAACGGTGACGCGGCTGACACGGATCACAGGGCATTCTATTTCTTTGACAGAACGCAACCCCAACTTTCATGTGTTCGTTGTTGGACGCGATGATCGCGAAACCCTGCTGGACCGTGTGCAAATTTTGTCACCGGGATTGCAGTTGGCAACCCTGTCCTTGTTGTCCCAGATGCCCCGCGATGTGCAGTGTCTGGTGTTTACGCGCGAAGACCCAGATGCCAAGAATACAATCACTCAGGCTGTCGCTGTCATCCGCGCAGAGCTGGGACCGGTGATGCGTCAAAGTTGTTACCATGAAGAAATCGCTCAGGGGTTGGGATTGTCCAATGACAGCCCTTCGGCACGCCCCTCCGTGTTCAATGATGATGATGAATTTGCATATTTGACGCACTTGGATGATGATCTTTTGCGCCTTCTCTACAATCCCGGTATGCCGCCGGGACTTTCGCCTGGGCAGGCCCGCCAGCGTGCGCGTGCTCTTGCCAATACGTTACGCCCACCTTTATCCGAAGGATCCTGACCATGCCCATCTGGGATTTTCTGAGCGGCCAATTCATTGATGTTATCCACTGGACGGATGATACACGCGGTACCATGGTTTGGCGGTTTGACCGACAAGGTCATGAGATCAAATACGGTGCCAAGCTGACCGTGCGCGAAGGTCAGGCAGGCGTGTTTGTGCACGAAGGCCAGGTGGCAGATGTCTTTACGCCAGGGCTGTACATGCTTGAAACAAACAACATGCCGGTTATGACCTCGTTGCAGCATTGGGATCACGGATTTCAATCTCCTTTCAAGTCCGAGGTCTATTTCGTCAACACGACAAGGTTGTCGAACATGAAATGGGGTACCAAAAACCCCATTATGTGTCGTGACCCCGAATTTGGACCGGTGCGCTTGCGTGCCTTTGGTACATATACAATCCGCGTTTCGGATCCGGCAAAGTTCTTAGCGGAGATAGTGGGTACGGATGGCAATTTTACTGCGGATGAGATCAGCTATCAAATCCGCAACATTATCGTTCAGGCCTTTAGTCAAAGCATCGCCCAGTCTGGTATACCGGTGCTGGACATGGCGGCAAACACCGCTGATGTCAGCAAACTGGTTGCGGACGCCATTGCGCCAACGATCGCCGGATATGGGCTGGAATTGCCTGAACTTTACATTGAAAATATTTCTCTGCCACCAGCAGTTGAAAAAGCTATGGATGCCCGCACATCGCGGGGTCTTGCCGGCAACCTTGATGATCATATGAAATGGAAAGCGGCCGAGGCTATGGGACAGCCTGGCTCTGCTGCCGGTGGGGCGATGGAAATGGGCTTTGGTGCCCAGCTTGGCATGTCTATGGCTCAGCAGCAGACAGGTGGACCATGGGGTGGCGCACCGCAGCCTGCGTCTGCGGCACCGCCGCCGCCGCCGCCCGTCGAACACGTGTGGCATATTGCTGAGAACGGCCAGACATCTGGACCTTACTCAAAGGCGCGTCTCGGTCGTATGGCCGTTGACGGGCAGTTTAGCCGTGCCTCTCTCGTCTGGACAGCTGGGCAAGACGGTTGGAAGCGCGCCGCAGACGTGACCGAATTGGCGCAACTTTTTACAATCATGCCTCCACCGCCTCCTCCACCAGTCGGATAGCGTAATGACCCGGCCCCCTGTGCCGCCTGCAACGCGGACACCGACGGAAGAGTTCAGATTTCCGTGCAGACATTGCGGGTCGGACATGCGCTTTAATCCGGACACTGCGGGGTTGTCTTGTGATCATTGTGGATCAACGGAAGATCTGCCATCGCTTGGGCCGTGGGCCAAAGCGGCAGGAAACTGGACATCCGTCAGCCGTGAACATGACATCCGCCAGTTTCTAACAACGCAGGAAGCGGCTGAGGATATAGAAGAAACTCGCGTGACTGTATGTTCGAGTTGTGCGGCGCAGGTCACTTTGGACGGCGCCACACATGCCAAGGAATGTCCGTATTGCGCGACACCTCTGGTGGCAGATACCGGCACGCATCGCCACATCAAACCGCAGGGTCTATTGCTTTTTACTCTGGATCAGGATGCAGCTTTGGCGTCCATGCGTGACTGGTTGGGTCGCCTTTGGTTCGCACCTCACAAGTTGCAGTCTTATGCCAGAGGTGGTCGAAGGATGCAGGGAATCTACACACCATTCTGGACGTTTGATGCCGCAACCAAGACACGCTACTCTGGACTGCGTGGTCGTAATTATTTTGTCACAGTTCAGCTGGCTGGTGGAAAATCAAGGCGCGAGCAACGCACGGATTGGAGACCGGTATCAGGCCACGTGACCCGACGTTTTAATGATATTCTCATACTCGGGTCAAAAGCGCTGCCAAAATGGATTGTGGATAATCTACAGCCTTGGGATCTGAGGGCTTTGCGACCCTACCAACCCGAGGCTCTTTCAGGGTTTCAGGCCGAAGGCTATACGGTGTCTTTGTTGGATGGGTATGAAGACGCCAAGATTCATATGGACCAACAGATCAAACAGGATATCCGGCGTGACATCGGTGGAGATCATCAACGGATCTCAAAGCGTTACACGCAAGTCGATGATGTAACCTTTAAACATATCCTGCTGCCACTGTGGGTCGCTGCCTACAAATACAAAGGGCGCAGTTATCGTTTCGTTGTGAATGGTCAGACCGGCAACGTTCAGGGCGAACGGCCCTGGTCGGTTCCGAAAATTCTGGCCGCGGTTATTTTAGGACTGGTCGTGATAGCAGGTGCAGCGTATCTCGTGAATGTTGCTGATATGTAAGCATGCGCGGTAGCTCAAATCCCAGAATCAGGTCTGTTGAGTTGATACCGTTTAAGCATAGTTCATTATTTTGAAAACAATCAGAAATATAATTTCTAGGTAATATTGTGGCGAAATTTGCAAGCGTATTCCTCACAAACTGTCGAATTACGGATCGCCATCACGTCTCTTTAGTATAGGTTCAACGCAGATTGAGACCATGCTCAGCATGCAACTATACCTAGATGACTGATAATAAGTACAAAAAATTATTGTGAGTAAGATAAGGTCCAAGCTTTCGCTGATTGAAATATTACAGGCGAAAAAACGTCTTAACTGGCATACTGTTGCCAAATTTCGACTTAATACTGACGTGGTTGCGGTTTGGTTGATAGCTGCGTGCAGGACGAGTTTGGAAATATTATGATACCAATTACCAAAAAGACCGTTCGTGAATCTGTGCAAATGTCACACGCGCCTGGGGTTCAGGCGACGGTCACTGCGATGATGATGCACAGCATGTCGTCGACTTTGGGCGAGCCCAGCAAACCTAATGCAAATTTGCTCTGGAAAGTGTGAGGGCTGGCTTCACGTCGTCTTGAGGCCCGCAATCATCACAACGGTATTGGTCTTTGCCGCAGATGCTGGGTTTAGACAGCTGTTCTTAACCATTTATTAGGAAAAAATTTGATCCCCGTTACTGTATGCGGATAATCTGTAAAGGTTGTGTCAAATAATATTTGGTTTCCTTTAGCATGATTTCATTACCTGATCTCGATCTTCGGATCACGACCCCCTCTGTCGCGCGGTTTCGTGAGGACCTACAATATGGCACGGTGTGGGATGGCGGATTTCAGGCGGTTTGGGTTGAATATGGCGATGATCATGACACTGCCTCCACAATATGGATGCGAAGTTTTGACAAAATAGGACGACCTTTGGCTGACGCACAGATGGTTGCATCTGACGGTGCAAGGCGCCCTGATCTGGGTTTGGCTCATGGTTTAATCGTTTTTGATCGTCCGAATGGTACTGGCGAGCGTGAAATCGTTTTGCGTGATCGGCTGGGGCAAGAAGATATCCTGGGCATTGGACAAGGTGCGCTGCTGCTGTCGGATAATCACACAGTGATTTGGCGCAATGATCAAGGCGTAGCAAGCACAGAGGGGTTGTTGTGGGCTGGCATGATGAGTGGTCAAATTACGACTGCTTCCCAAAAGGACAGCAGCTTGGTGGTCTGGTCCGGTTGGGGCGTCGACGACCATGGCAGCGGTATTGGCGCCGTAATCGTTGCAGCTGATGGTACAATTGGCCCAGTAACCAAAGTCAACAGTTTTGCATGGGGCAATCAGTCAGCGGCCCAGGTTCTGGCCTTGCCGGATGGCGGATGGCTGGTTGGTTGGAACCTTCAGATGGGCGCAGGATATAACCACCGGGTGCAGCGCATAGATGACACTGGCGCACCTATCGGACCGGAAATCAGTTTGCCGGGCTTTAGTCATGGTCCTGATTTTGATCTCTCCGTGGATGACGACGGCTCTGTGTTCCTTACCAGTAGTGATCTGTCTTGGCAGTTGCACGCAGATGGTAGCCTCGTGGTTGCTGACATGTCTAATGCGGCGATCCTGTCATTTAATGAACAAGGGGCTCTTCGTCTGATGCATGAAACACAGCTGGACTGGGTTCAGACGGTCACGACACCGAATGCGGTACTGGCTGACGGGCAAGATATGTGGCTGTCCGTCACGCTGGGACAGGATTTGCCATTGGTGGATGTTGTGACGTATTGGTCGCCAGTACCGTACTTTGACCTGACGACTGCGCGAGTCTTGGATATTGAACGCGACCCAGCCATAGATGATGGGCCCTTACAGATCCGCATTCAGGACCATATTCTTACCCATGCAGGCGACGGGTGGCTTTTTGTCCGCGCAGAAAGTCGTGATACAGGGCAGATGTCTGATCCGATAGCGCTCGCGCAACCCGTGCAGGTCCCAAAGCCCGCAGATCCGGTTCTAATGCATATGTCTTGGCACGCCGAAGGCCTTGAACGCGATCAATTCGTCCTAAGATATGAAATGGAAAACAGGGGTGATCAAACTGCATGGGACCATCAGATTGATTTTTATTGGAGCCCAGACGGGGAAGAGGATGAGTTGATATTCCTATCCTCCGACCGATTAAGCGGCATTTCAACGGATAGGATTACGCATGGGTTCGAAGCCTATGATAATGCCACGCTGTCGGCCTTGGGCAATGGCTACATATTGGCGCGATGGGACGGGATGGCTGACCTTCACGACCCGTTACCGCTTGTTATCTCATCATATGATTGGGACGGATGATCCGGCGTAGATCACGAAAGCTGGTGGATCAGGTGTCTGTATCCAGCCAAATTGTGACCGGTCCGTCATTGACAAGGCTGACCTGCATGTCCGCGCCAAAACGACCCAATGACACAGGTATGTTCAGGTCTTTGAGTGAGTCGGCGAAATGGTGATACAGGGCTGCCCCCTGATCTGGTTGTGCAGCCTGGGAAAAGCCGGGTCTGTTTCCCCTTTTGGTGTCCGCAGCCAGGGTGAACTGGCTTACAACCAAAGCGCCTCCACCTACATCCACCAAAGAGCGATTCATCTTTCCAGCGTCATCTTGGAAAATTCGAAGCTTTGAGATTTTTTTTGCCAGCGCTTCGGCCACCTGTCTGTCATCGTCTTGCATGGCGCATACCAGAATCAAAACACCACGCCCAATGTCGCCGATCGTTTCGCCATCGACATCAACTGCGGCTCGGGTAACGCGCTGTAATAGAGCTCTCATAACTCTGCAGACCATGGTGGATTTGCGCCGGCGCGGGCAACGGTCACCGCCGCCGCGGTGATCCCCAGATCAAGTGCGGGCCGCAGGGCGTCATCACTGGCATTTGTCAAGGCAGCGCGCGTCAGTAAACCGTCGCGATCAAGGCCAGCCAATAGCCCTGCATTAAAGGTATCTCCGGCTCCGACGGTATCAACAACCCGTGTAGGTTTCGCGGCGACCTCAAAGTGTCCTTGGCCACGATAAACCTCGGCCCCTTTTGCGCCTTTGGTCACAACAACCAAACGCGCACCAAGGTTTAGAAGGTTCTCAACACCCCCTCCGATCCAGTCCAGATCCTCGTCAGAGACTTTCACAATGTCGGCAGCCCCGAACATCCGGTTTAAGCGATCTCGGTACCCGCTTTCATCTGTAATAAAGCCCGGCCGGATATTGGGATCCAGCATGATCACCCTTTGTCCGGCATTTCGCAGGCACAGTTCGGCATAGCTGTTTGCAGCGGGCTCGCTGACAAGGCTGATACCGCCAAAAAACAAGGCTGAGCACTCTGCGCCAAGATCCGGCAAATCTGCAAGCGATAGCATCCGTCCGGCTGTGTTTTCATCATAAAATGCATACGTCGCCTGGCCGTCCGTGAGTGTCACAAAAGCCAAAGTGGTGGGGTGGTCGCTTTTGGGACATAGGTCCCAAGAGACTTTGCTAGCGGCCAACTGATGTGTCAGCCGCGTGCCAAACAGATCTTTAGACAGCCCACCAAAATATCCGGCAGGGGCCCCCAATCGTCCAAGTGCTATTGCAGTATTGAACACCGCCCCGCCTGCATGGGGCGCAAAGGCGTCTTCGCCCTCTGTACTATTGCGGGGCAGCATATCAATCAGGGCTTCTCCACAGCATAGAATCATAAGATTCCTCCGTTCGGCGCGGGTATGACCGGTTTTGCATGTTTCAAGATCATAGATTTAGTCACAAACGCGCAAAACGATTTTTCCGATATGGGCAGAGCTTTCCATCCGCGCATGTGCGGCGGCTGCCTCTGCCAGGGGAAATTCGCTGTCGAACACTGGCGCTATGCGGCCTGCATTTAAAACAGGCCATACCTTGTGCAACAACTCATCTGCAATTCGGGCTTTTGCGAGATCACTCTGTGGTCTTAAGGTCGAGCCCGTAATCGTTTGGCGTCGGACCATCAACGGAGCAAGGTTCAGTTTGACCACGGGTCCCTGCAGAAATGCAATCTGAACAAGCCGACCGTCTTCGGCCAATGTGGCGAGGTTACGCTGGATGTAATCCCCTCCGACCATATCTAGGATTATATCTGCGCCACCCTCGTTTTGCAGCACGTCCACATAATCTTCATTGTGATAGTTGATTGCACGTTCCGCACCGAGTGCAAGGCAGGCTTTGCATTTCTCTTCAGAGCCAGCTGTGACGAACACCCGAGCACCAAAGACCCGCGCCAGCTGGATTGCTGTGGTTCCGATTCCTGATGATCCGCCATGGATGAGAAACCGTTCGCCCGCTTGCAGGCCGCCCCGCATGAAGACATTGCTCCAAACGGTGAAGAATGTTTCAGGCAAGCAGGCCGCATCCCGCATCGACATACCTGTTGGAATTGGCAGGCAATGCGCGGCGGGTGTAACAACATAGTCCGCATAGCCCCCGCCTGGCAGGAGGGCACAGACCTGATCCCCCATTGCCAACGTATGGACATCCGATCCCAGTGCCACCACTTCGCCAGAAGCCTCCAAACCGGGAAGATCGCTTGCTCCGGGGGGGGGATTATAGCTTCCTGCGCGTTGCAAGGCATCTGGACGGTTCACACCAGCATACGCGACTTTGAGCAGAACTTGTCCGGGACCCGGAGTAGGTAAGGGACGATTGAACGTCATTTTCAAGACGTTCGGTCCACCTGGTTCGGTTATTTCAACGGCGCGCATCGTTTGGGTCATAAGAGGTCCTTTCATTGCGCATAAGCTTATCAGGCTAACGAAGTGGGGGAAACTATCGCGATGGCGCAAAGACGATGTCGGTCAGTTTGAAATCCCCTGTTTGCGCACTTTCGGCCAACATCCTGCGAAGGCCCCGTATGGGCCAGCCTTGTTTGCCGCGACCAGAGGATGACCTGCCCCAAGTTCCCAACCTAATGGAAAATCGTGCCTTAATGACAGTTGTGCAGCCAAGCCGTTTTTGCAGATGCTATGGCGTATCTTTATACATAAATGCGTTAAATCGCCCTGGTAAGTCATTGGGCATCTGCGGCGGGCGCACACGCGATAGAAGTTTTTCGGCGCCTTGCACAAACGGCCCAAGCCCGGGCGCCTTGCGCATTTGCCCTTTTATTTTTTCTATCTGCATCACGTTGTCGATACGTCTGTCTAAGAACTCCCACGTTGCCTGATGCTCGGACGAATCGTCGCCCAACCAATACAGGACGGTTGCCGAATAGACCCCAGACAAGGTCGCGCGTTTGCTGTACCAATTATGATCGGTCGAGGTGTCGCCAAGAATGGTCCAGATCCGATCTGCTGTTCCCCAAATCGCCTTGGCCCCATCGGGCGCGTTCATCGGCAAGGCCATTAACGTGCCCCCCCGACGCACGGCTTCTTTATCATCAATACCTTCTAACCTGAGGCGCACGGCCAGCGCTATCTTGTCACGAAACCGTAACCCATTAAGATCTCTTGATCTTATCGCTGCTTCCATTGCCGCGTCGCCCTGCCGGTGAAAGGCCAGTGCCAGGTCAGTGGCCCGTCTGGGGAACAGGGCGCGCGCAACTGTGGGATCGACACCGCTGTCAGCCACAGCTGCGTGAAAACAGGCGTCTGACCAACCGTCAAAGGCCACATGGGGCAGGGCGGCTTGCAAAAGGGCGGTTTGTGGGTCGTTCAATCTGGTCACGGGCGGTTGCTCCTTTGGGTGACTGGACACCATTTTACAATCATGGTAGCACGCGGGTTCCTGCAATCCATGCAACTTAAACCTAGAAAGGTGGTGACAACCACATGCAGGTCAGTGTTCGCGACAACAATGTCGATCAGGCGCTTCGTGCGCTCAAGAAAAAGCTCCAGCGCGAGGGCGTATTTCGTGAAATGAAGCTTAAGCAGCATTTCGAAAAGCCGTCCGAGAAAAAAGCGCGCGAGAAGGCCGAGGCCATCCGCCGTGCCCGCAAGCTGGCGCGTAAGAAAGCGCAGCGCGAAGGGATGCTCTGAGTAATATCGCCCAAGGGCGTTCTTTCTGAGAGTGGACACACTTTGATGACCCCCCGGCCTTTGGTTCGGGGGTTTGTCTTTTGGGTGTCCCAAGTCCTTGCGGCTGATTACGAAAAAGCATGGTAGCATTTCCTAATGGGCGGGTGCGGCCACCGGATCCAAAAGCGTTCGACCCCCGTCTACAGTCATAATTTGACCGGTGATAAAGCCTGCCCCTTCAGAAGCAAGATACTGCACGGCATCAGCCAATTCTCGGGGGGCTGCAATTCGCCCGAGAGGTGTGTGATCTTCTATATCCTCACGAAAAGAGCGGTTTTTTTTCAAAGCCCCTTTCAAGCTTTCTGACATGACCGAACCAAAAGCAACAGCGTTTACCCGAATGCGTTTAGGCGCAAGTGCCACGGCCATGGAACGGGTCATCTGGTCTAGGGCTGCGGTTGAAACAGAATAGGCCATCAGGTCGGGATGCGTGCGCCGCGCCGCAATAGAAGACAAGTTTACGATTGCGCCCGCCTGCCGGTCAGAATCTGGATCTGCCTGCTTTATCATACGCTTGGCGACAAGCTGGGACAGTCGTAGTGCTGTGATCATGTTTTGTTCAAGCATCACGCTGATCGAATTATCGTCAAGGTTTAAAGGATCAGAGGGAATGATTTGTCGGCTTCCGTTCACCAGAATATCCACTCTGTCAAAAGCATCCAGTGTCGCCGATAGCAAATTTGCGATGCTCAGGCGTTCGCGCAGATCTCCTGCAAAACTGCGTATGGCTCCGTCTTCGGGAAGGACTCCCAACTCATTTTCCAAACCGGCCTCGTCCATGTCTGCGAACATGACATTGGCGCCTTGATTGGCAAAATGACGTGCTATTGCCAATCCGACACCATTTGCTGCACCTGTGACGATGGCCGTTTTGCCTTCGATAGAGAATGACATGGCGGTCCTTTGTGCGATTGCCAAATATTACCGTACTTGATTTTAGCGTCTCAGACGAGGGGTATCGGCCACAAGGATTTTAAACCCCCCAGATGTATTAATCGAGGTGATTTTTGAAAATGTTGTCTGCAAGGTGGCCTCATAGGGGAGATGTCTGTTCGCAACCATATACAGCTTGCCCTTTGGCATCAAAATACGCGCTGCTGTCTGTATAAACGCCTGACCAAGCTCGGGTTTGCCCTTGCGTCCCTCGTGAAACGGAGGGTTCATAATGACCGTGTGCATCTTTGTCTGAGGTGCCCAAGTGGTCGCATCAGCCCAATGGAAGCGCGCTCTGGCGTCGCAGACATTGTGTTGCGCACAAGCAAGTGCATCGTTGTCGGCCTCGACAAGATGTAGCTCACTTACTGATTCATGTTTTAAAATTTGTCGGGACAGAAAGCCCCAGCCAGCGCCCAGATCAGCTACACGACCCGATAAATCCGGAAGATGTGCCAAAAGTGCTCGCGATCCCGAATCGGGACCATCAGCCGAAAAGACCCCAGGATACGTGGAAAATCCGCCAATATCCCGCATTTTCGGCAACCAGTCGTCAAACTTGCCACCACAGAACCAAAAACACCTTCCGTGGGCTTTGGGAACGTGCCCAAGGATAGACTGTGTCCGGGCTTTTACAGCCCCTAAGAGCGTGTCCACCCCATCGGTTTTCGCGCCATCTACAACAATCACGCCGGCCCCTACTGCCTGGGATGCCTGCGCGATCCACGATTTGGCACGCGCCTTTTCACGGGGAAGCGTGATCAGTGCCATGGCCGCTGTGCCATCGGGGTAGGTTGTGCAGGTCCAGCCCATGCTTTTGAGCGCATCCGTTTCGGGACGCGACGGTGAAACAATCACGGCTTTGTCCTTGGCCACCGGAGGAATGGCTGACCCAAAGCACATTACGTGTCCGTCAGACAACTCCAACAGCCCATGTTTCAGGCAGTGTTCAAAGCGATGGGCCACGATAGCCGACGCCTATTCCTTTTCCATGGTACATTGCAGCGGGTGTTGATGTCGCCGTGCAAAATCCATGACCTGTCCAACCTTAGTTTCCGCAACTTCGTGACTGAAAACGCCTACAACGGCCACTCCCTTTTTATGTACGGTCAACATAATTTCGAACGATTGTGCGTGGTTGAGGCCAAAAAAACGTTCCAACACATGCACCACGAACTCCATGGGTGTGTAGTCGTCGTTCAAAAGCAGCACCTTGTACAGCGGTGGGCGCTTTGTTTTTGGTTTGGTTTCGACAACGACCGAGGTATCCCCGTCGTCTGGGTTTCCAGAACCTTGAGTGGACATAACCGTGTCGTTAAAGTGCATAATCAATGGTATCATCGCAGTATCATGTAACATCTACAAAGCAGATCTCGCGTGGCTCAATGATATGTTCAAAACATCAAACCGCGCAGGACCAATAGCTATATAACGCCTTCTTTGCTTATGCAAAGTCCTAGCACGCCGATAACCTACATTTGGCAGGAAAAATATGACACGCAAGCTACGATGTATCGCCTTTGATGCTGATGATACCCTTTGGCACAATGAACGTTTTTTTAGTCTGAGCCAGGTGCGCTTTGTCGAATTGCTGTCAGATTATGCGCCGCGTGACCAGCTTAATGCACGCTTGATCGAGGCGGAACGACGCAACCTTGGACGTTATGGATTTGGTGTGAAAGGCTTCGTGCTTTCGATGATTGAAAGTGCGTTGGATGTAACCGACAATCACGTGCCCGGATCGGTTGTTCGCGCCTTGATTGATACAGGACAAGAGATGTTGGATCACCCTATTGAACTTTTGCCGTATGCCCGCGAAGCAATCGAGGCCCTTGCCGCGGACTATTCGATTTTTCTGATAACCAAAGGGGACCTTTTGCATCAGGAGCGTAAGCTGGCCCATTCGGGTCTGGGAGAGCTTTTTGATGCGGTTCATATCGTTTCGGATAAATCACCTGAAGTATATGCTCGTATTTTTGCGCAGACATCTGGGGGCCCGTCAGCGTGCATGATGGTTGGAAACTCTATGAAATCGGATGTCCGACCAGCGCTGGCTGCTGGTGCTTGGGGTGTTTTTGTTCCCCATGATCTTGAGTGGGAACTTGAAATGGCACCAAAGCCATTGACGCATCCCTATTACCGCGAAATTGCCGATTTGGGTGCTTTGCCTGAGCTGGTCGCTGGACTTTTGAATTAGGGTCTTTTCAGGGCGGATTGTGGATTTTATTTGCAATCTTAAGATATCACATTCATTTAGTATAATAAGCGTATGCAAATACAACATATTGTGTGTTTCAAAGGGTATGCAAAAGTGAATTTTACCCCTCACTGCGCTTCATTTGTAAGACGCTTTATGGTAGCGTCACCGACAATACCCGTGATCAAACCAACGGGCACTGAGGCAGTTATGGCTATATATTTGGCAAATGCGCGATCAAATGCGCAGCTATTGTGGACGGGTGTGCGGCCATATGCGCGGCTTATCCTCACCGTATGCGCATTGGTTCTGTGGGCTCTTTCAGCCTTTCAGGTGTCAGCCGCACCGTATGCAGCACTGGTTATGGACGCCAGATCGGGCAAGGTTTTATTTGCGCGTAATGCCAATACACAACTACATCCTGCGTCACTGACCAAAATGATGACACTTTACGTTGCATTTCAGGCTGTTGAAAATAACGAAATTTCACTAGATACTCTTGTCACTGTGTCGCGAAAAGCGGCTGGCGAAGAACCTTCGCGTTTGGGGCTACGAACAGGGCAAAAGATCAAATTACGCTATCTAATTCGCGCGGCAGCTGTGAAATCTGCGAATGATGCTGCGACAGCTTTAGCCGAGGCTATTTCTGGATCCGAGGCCGCCTTTGCAAGACGCATGAACCGAGTTGCCCAACAGATGGGGATGACGCGGACGAGATTTCGCAATGCGCACGGCCTGACGGAAAAAGGCCATCTGAGTACCGCCCGTGACATGACCGCGCTGGGGCGTCACTTGATCTACGACTATCCGCAGTATTACAATTTGTTCTCGCGCCTGACTGCAGATGCGGGTGTGCGCAATGTATCGCATACAAATCGCCGACTGCTGAACAGCTACCGTGGGGCCGATGGAATAAAAACCGGATACACCCGCGCGGCTGGCTTCAATCTTGTGGCCTCTGCAGAACGTGGCCAAGAACGCGTCATTGCCACAGTGTTTGGTGGTCGCAGCGTAACTTGGCGGAATGCGAAAGTAGCTGAACTGTTGGATCTTGGGTTTCGACGGGCTCCAAGCAAAGTCGCGCGGTCCATGCCTTCAAAGCCTGCGTACTTAGGGCGTGATGGGGGAGGAGGGACAACCCGCATCACAAACGCCAGCCCTGACCCAGGACGTGTAGGCCGGGCCACGCGCAGTGCGCGCGCAGCAGTAACCCGATCTTTACGCCCGGTCAGTCGAGGGGGCGAAGATGTTTCGCCCACAATTGGCCAAGAGAAGATGAACGATCTTTTGGCAGAAGCACAGCTGATGGAAGTTGCGTCAAAGCCTCCTGCGCCACAGATCAGGGCCCTGGATCTGTCATTGGAAAGTACCGCAGATACGGATTTGGAGCCTGAACCGCAAGTGCGCGTTGTCTCGCGCCGAAGCCGAGCTGGGCCACGTGAATGGGCAATTTCAATCGGAACGCATAACATGGAATTTCATGCGCAAAAAATGCTGCTTAGAACGGCGCTTCTTGAGATGGAAACACTCAATGGCGCTGAACGTCGCATTATCGCGCAAGGGGGGAAATTTGATGCACGGTTTTATGGATTGACACAGTCCGCTGCAGAAATGGCCTGTCGCAGGTTGCAGGCACGACATCTAACTTGCCAAACCCTAAATACGGCCAGCTAAATTTTTGCGGCATCACAGTCTGATTGTTGTGCGATCTAGCATCACATTCGCGGAACCATTATAGAACGCGCCTAATCCCAGTAAAATTTATGGTCCAGAGGCTTAAAAACCTATCCCTATCCACTAACGGCAGCGTCAGGTGCGTTATGACTAAGCGCTGCGGCAAGCAGTGTTCGTGTATAGTCGGTTTGGGGATTGGTAAAAATGTCGTGGGCGTTGCCTGCTTCAACAACATCGCCCCTTTGCATCACGAACACTCGGTGCGACATAGCCTGTATAACTTTGAGGTCGTGGCTGATAAAAACATATGCCAACCCGTATTTGCGTTGCAAGTTTCGTAGCAGATCAACAATCTGGACCTGCACGGTCATATCCAGCGCCGATGTTGGCTCGTCCAAAACAACAAGCTTTGGCCGCAGGACCATGGCACGCGCAATTGCAATACGTTGACGCTGACCGCCGGAAAATTCGTGTGGATACCGGTGACGCCACTCGGGATCCAATCCTACTTCGGCCAACACATCCGTGACTAGATCATCATGCGGCCTTCCGTCTGGACTGCCATGGACCTCAAGGCCTTCTGCGATAATCTGTGCACAGGTCATCCTGGGACTAAGACTGCCAAAGGGGTCTTGAAACACGATCTGCATGTCCGAGCGCGCGAACCGCAAGTCTTTTGTCGACCAAGATCGCATGTTCTGCCCATCGAACCGCAACCCACCCTTGGAATTGATCAACCGCATAATTGCCAAAGCCAATGTGGTTTTTCCAGATCCAGATTCTCCGACGATACCAACTGTTTCCCCAGCCCTTACAGCCAATGTTGCACTATTTACGGCCTTGATATGGCCAACAGTGCGACGCAGCAGGCCTCGTTGAACGGGGAACCAAATGCGCAGTTCGTCGGCCGCAACAACAATTGGGGCGTCGGCCGGCACCGGGTCCGGAGACCCAGCAGATGCAGCTGACAATAACATCTGCGTGTAGGGATGTTGTGGATTGCCAAAAATCTTGGATGTTGGGCCGGTTTCTACGATTTTCCCGTCTTTCATCACACATACCCGATCTGCGATACGACGAACCACGCCTAGATCATGGGTGATGAACATCAGGCTCATACCTTCGGAGCGTTTCAATTCCGCCAAAAGCTCGAGGATTTGGGCCTGAATTGTCACGTCGAGCGCGGTTGTGGGTTCGTCTGCGATCAAAAGGTCCGGACCATTGGCAAGTGCCATCGCAATCATCACGCGCTGGCGTTGTCCACCTGAAAGTTGATGCGGATAGGCATCCAGTCGGGTTTCGGGATCCTGTATCCCAACCTTGTGCAAGAGTTCCAGAATACGTGCGCGAGCGGCATCCCCGGTGAGGCCCTGATGCAACGCGAGACTCTCACCAAGCTGTTTTTGCAATGTATGCAATGGGTTAAGTGACGTCATCGGCTCTTGAAAAATAAAGCTGATATCATTGCCCCGAATGCCGCGCAGGGTCTTGTCGTTGGCATTCACCATTTCGGTGCCACGATAGGTCACTGATCCCTGAACTTTTGCCGTATCCCCCAACAAGGAAACCGTTGATAGAGCAGTCACAGATTTACCCGAGCCAGACTCGCCAACCAATGCCAATGTTTCACCTTTGTGAACTTCAAATGACACGCCGTTGACCGCAGGGATCAAAGAGCCGTCTTGCGAAAAGCTGACACTCAGATCACAGACTTGGAGAAGCGCAGTCATGAAAAAGTCTTTCTTGGGTCAAAGGCGTCACGGATCCCTTCGAAGATAAAGACCAAAAGCGATAGCATTACCGCGAACACTGCGAACGCTGTTAGTCCCAGCCAAGGTGCCTGAAGATTTCCAGTCGCTTGGCGCGCAAGCTCTCCTAAGGATGGAGCAGACGATGGAAGGCCAAATCCCAAATAGTCCAAAGACGCCAAAGATCCGATTGCTGCTGTGACGATAAAGGGCAACATGGTCAGGGTCGCCACCATGGCATTTGGCAGCATATGACGAAACATAATTTTCCAATTACTGACGCCTAATGCTTTTGCAGCGCGCACATATTCCAAATTGCGTGCACGCAGAAACTCTGCCCGCACAACACCAACCAAGGCCGTCCAGCCAAACAAAATTGACAGTACGACAAGCAACCAGAAACTTCGTCCGAGAATCGCAAATAGGATGATGATCACATACAAACTTGGGGTCGAGGCCCAGACCTCAATCAAGCGTTGAAATATAAGATCAGTCCAACCACCAAAAAATCCCTGTACGGCGCCAGCTATAACGCCAATAATCGATGCCGCCGCGGTTACGACCAAGGCAAAAAAGACTGACAGTCGGAAGCCATAGATCACACGCGCAACCACATCACGTTTGGTATCATCCGTTCCCAAAAGGTTTCCACCGCGGTCTTCTTTTGGGGCAAGCCATACGTAGAACGGGTTGAGCGCGCCCAGACCGATATCAATTGTGTAGGTTTGAAGGACATTCGGAGGCAGTGGGGCGGCACCGGGCCGTTCCACCGGGGTGGTAAAGCTATAGGGTATCAAAGGCCAGATCATCCAGCCTTTGGAAAAATCCCCCTTGGGCTGATCTCCCGCCTCGATCATGGAGATTAGACCATCAGGGTCGTCAAAGCAGCTTTCCAATCCACCAGACAGGATCAGGCACTCAACCTCGGGATCGGAATAAGATGCCTCGGTTCTGAAATCGCCACCAAACGCTGTTTCCGGATAAAAGGTAGTAATCGGTGTATACAGTTCGCCACGATAGCTGACCAATATCGGCCTGTCATTGGCAACCGCTTCTGCCATCAAGGACAGACCAAACAGTACCGCAAATATCCACAAAGACCAAAAGGCGCGACGGTTGTTTCGGAAATTTTGCCAACGGCGCTGGTTGAGAGGAGACAGCTTGATCATTCAGCCCTCCCTGCTTTCAAAGTCGATTCGGGGATCGACAAACACGTAGACCAGATCCGAAAGGATCCCAACAACAAGTGACATCAGGCCGAACACGAACAAGGTGCCAAAGATGACAGGGTAATCACGTGCAACGGCGGCTTCGAACCCCATACGACCCAATCCATCGAGCGAGAATATTGTTTCTATTATCACGGATCCACCGAAGAAAACGCCAATGAATACGCTGGGAAAGCCTGCAATCACAATGAGCATGGCATTACGAAAGACATGCCCATAAAGCACTTTGCGTTCAGAAAGACCCTTTGCGCGAGCGGTCATAACATAATGCTTTTTGATCTCATCAAGGAAGCTGTTTTTAGTCAATAAAGTAAGCGTAGCAAAGGCCGATATTGTGGTCGACAAAACGGGTAGGGTGATGTGCCACAAATAATCCAGTGCTTTGCCGATCATAGACAACTGGTCCCAGTTGTCCGAAGTAAGGCCACGCAGCGGAAAAATCTGCCAATATGATCCGCCAGCGAACATCACCAGTAACAGCACTGCAAACAGGAAGTTTGGGATCGAGTAACCTATGATGATCAATGCCGACGTCCAAGTATCGAAAGGAGCACCATTGCGCACGGCCTTGGCAATACCCAAAGGTATCGACACAAGGTATGCGATCAGGGTCGACCACAGGCCAAGCGTAATAGACACTGGCAGCTTTTCAATCACCAGATCCACGACCGAAATTGATCTGAAATAGCTTTCTCCAAAATCGAAGCGAAGGTATTTCCAAATCATATTGACGAACTGCTCAAGCGGTGGCTTGTCAAAGCCGAACTCTGCTTCAAGTTCAGCCAAGTATTCAGGTGGTAAGCCACGCGCCCCTACATATTCATTTTCACCCGAGCTTTCGATTTCAAAAGCGCCGGTATCTCCAGTGATCCCGGCCAATACATCACCATCACCTTCCAATTGAGCGATGATCTGCTCAATCGGTCCACCGGGTACAAACTGCACCAAGGCGAAATTGATGATCATAATGCCCAGCAAAGTGGGAATTACAAACAACAGGCGTCGCAGGATATAGGCTGCCATTTTTTGCGCTTACCTAAGTGCGCCAGAGGCTATCAGAGCATCATGTTTTGCCTGATTAAACCACCAGAAATCAAGATGTCCAAGTGATAAAGGCGGCAGCGGATCGGGATGCTCGTATTGGTCGTAGTACGCAACCGTATGAACATTTTTGTACCATTGAGGCACCCAGAAAAGCTTTTCACGCAAAACACGGTCCAATGCGCGGACGGCATCTTTCATATCTTCTTGGGTCTCGGCTGCCACAATCGTCGCGATAAGGCTGTCCACTGCAGGATCGGACAATCCCATCAGATTACGCGTGCTTTGATCCATGGCTTCTGTTCCAAACCACTGCAGCAAACCTGATCCGGGCTCGTAGGTCTGGCGCATACTGTGGGTCGTCATGTCGAAATCAAAATCACGTTGTCTTTGCGTATCTTGTGCAGGATCTACGCGGTCCAGTTCCGCATTGATTCCTAAAGCTTTGAGGTTTTCCACAAATGGATTGATGATCCGGTCAAAGGCAGGCGAACTCTCAAGAATCTCGATCGTGAAAACTTCGCCGTTTTTCCG
Organism: Pseudoprimorskyibacter sp.; assembly: GCA_029251265.1. GTDB lineage: Bacteria > Pseudomonadota > Alphaproteobacteria > Rhodobacterales > Rhodobacteraceae > JAQXDR01. The sequence goes on from JAQXDR010000180.1 coordinate 28,550, forward strand.
ACGCAGGCCGTCATCCCCGACCTCCCAGCCAGCATCGTCCAACAAGGCAGAGGCACGCCGCAGGGCGCGGCGGTCAAGACGGCGTGTCCCAGATACGGGCGGTAGAATGGCCTCGGTTGTTAGAATGGATCCATCCAAAAGACCGTCATCTACCAAAGTTTGCAAAAGCCCGCGTTCAGCCCCCTCGGGGATGCCCTTGGCTTGCATATCAGAGTTGCCCCAAAAGCTCTCTACGCGATCATAAAGACCGAAAAAGAGGGATTCGTTTGACCATTCGAAATTGAACATCTGGCCAATTGCTTCGCGGACGCGCCGGTCCTGAAACTTCTCTCGGCGCAGGTTGAACACAAAAGCTTGAGGCTGCGCCAGTCGTCCGTCCGGTAGCTCTGTCTTGATGACATGGCCATCTGTAACTCCGGGAAAGTCATAGCTTGTTGCCCAAGCCTTTGAGCTGTTTTCCATCCGGAACGTGTAAACGCCTGCTTTGAGCCCTTCCATCGACGCTGTGCTGTCACCGAAATACTCGACACGAATCTGGTCAAAGTTACCACGTCCTATGTTCAGCGGCAGATCGCGGCCCCAATAGTCATCGCGGCGCTTATAGACGATGCGCTGGTTGATCTCATAACTTTCCAGCGCGTACTCGCCGGTGCCAAGGAATGGCACGAGGGTGCTTTCATCCAGCCGTGCACCGGTTTCATTGAACCACGATTCGGAAAATGCGGGAAAAATCCCCGACAACGAAATACGGTCGCGCGGTGGGCTGTCCGGTTGGAAGTGAAATTTGACGCGGTGGGTATCCAGCACTTCGACCGATGCGATCATGGCACCAAATGCGGCGCGGAACGATGGCAGGCCTTGTTCCATGAACAAATCAAATGTGAACTTCAGATCCTGTGCTGACCATGGGCGGCCATCTGCAAATGTCACATCATCTCGCAGGTTGTAGATGACCCAAGCCAGATCCTCTGGATATTCCATTGTTGTGCATAGGTTGCAGTAAAGAGCGGTCGGATCGTCCGCCACAGATGTCAGCAGGTCCTCGTGCCCGGATGTCGCCAATGCACCCGGCCGGCCCTTGCGCGTGTAATTGTTGAAACTGTCAAATGTTCCCTGCGCCCAAATCGAGATTTCGCCGCCGGTAGGAGCATCGGGATTGACATAACTGAGGTGTTCGAAGTCTGGGCCGTAAGCTAGGCTGCCAAAGAAGTTATATCCGTGGGTGGTGGTCACATCCTGTGCCATCACGGTTCCTGCAACAAGGCTTAGGGTGACCCCCAAGGCAGTGCTTCGCAGCGCGCGGGTTCGGATTGACACGTCTGCAGTGGCGTTTTGTTTTGTCACGGTGGTACGCTCCCCTTGAAAATGTTGCGCCAGTGCGCCCGTCTTCTGTCTTATCTAAGCTAATGTGCCTTTCTGCCCACATTCAAGGCGCGAAAAAGTGATCGGCGTCGAAAGCGTCGCACTGAAACGTATAACCGCCGCTCCTTTTAGGGAACGGCGGTTCAAATTTAACGAGTTTTTGTGCGTGTTCGGTCAGCTGCCATTGCCAGCAAGATAGGCAATCAAATTTGCGCGATCCTCTGGCTTGGCTAGTCCAGCAAATCCCATCGACGTTCCGGGCGCGTATCCGCGCGGGTTTTCGAGAAAGGCGTAAAGTTCTTCGCGAGTCCAGACCTCGGCCACCTCAGACAGCGCACCAGAGTATCCGTAGCCGTCGACAGATCCCACGGTGCGCCCAACCACGTCCCAAAGATGTGGCCCGGTGCCATTCGCGCCGTCAGCGATTTTGTGACAACTGCGGCATTTGTTCCAGACCCGGCTGCCCTTGCCTGCATCCGCGGATGCCAACAATGTCGCAACATCAATCTCGACAACTTCCTCTTCGACCACGTCGTCTTCCCCGGTATCAATCACGTAGGATTGCTGGGAATGCCCACCGTGTCCGCCGCCGGTGTGGTATAATTCCTCTGCAACCCATTTGCCGAGGAGAAAGATCAAAAAGGCGCCGCAAAAGCCGCCCAAGATCTTTGTGAAAGTCATTGTATCCAGCATGGCTCGCCCGCTCTGCTACATTAAGTTTAGGTCAACTACGGCTTTCCCCCGGTCGGGGCAAGGTGTAGAACCCGCGACCAAACGCCCAGTTGGGTAAATTTAACGCTATGTCAGGGGTCTTGATCATGGAATGTATCGCCTTTCAAGGAGAACCCGGAGCCTATTCGCACGAAGCCTGTATGGCGGCGCGTCCGGATTTGACACCGTTGCCATGCAGAACATTCGAAGATTGCATAGACGCCGTGAAAAGCGGGGCGGCCGTGCAGGCCATGCTACCGGTTGAAAATTCTATCTATGGTCGGGTGGCAGATATACATTCTTTATTGCCGTCATCGGGTCTGCATATTGTCCAAGAATGCTTTGTGCGCGTGCGGATTGCACTGATGGCACGGCCGTCGGTCAAGATCAGTGATATACGCGACGTGCGGGCGCATCTTGTGTTATTGCCGCAGGCAAAGAGCTTTTTGCGCAGTCACGGCATGGTGGCGCATGCCGCCGTCGACAGCGCAGGTGCAGCGGCAGAACTCGCCACCTCAGACAATTCAGTCGAAGGTGTCCTTGCCAGCGAGGTTGCCGCACAGATTTATGGACTGGACGTCCTTGCCCGCGATATCGAAGACAACGATAACAACACCACCCGATTCTTTGTAATGTCACCCAAGTCTGACATACAAAAACGCGGGAACCATGGAATGATGACCAGTTTTGTGTTTCAGGTCAGAAATATACCTGCCGCGCTCTACAAGGCCATGGGAGGCTTTGCCACCAATGGTGTGAACATGACCAAACTCGAAAGTTATATGGTTGGCGGCAGCTTCACTGCGACACAGTTTTATGCCGATATAGAGGGCCACCCGGATGACGCAGCCGTGCGCCGCGCATTGGATGAACTTCGATATTTCACAGCAAAGCTTGAAATATTGGGGGTTTATCCAAGGGACCCGCGTCGCGACTAGGCTGGCCTTTGGCGAGATACAGTTTGCCTCTGTAACAACATGATCCCGAAACTATCCGTTTGTATGTCGCGCCTTCAAAGCGCAGTAGCCTCCCCTGCGGCACCGGGGATTTAGACGAATGTCTGTTCGATAAATACATCTACCTTGGCCAGAGAACGTTTCTTTGGCCAAGGTAGCTGAACAATCGGGCTTCCTAATTGCAGGACTGCTACCCCAAAGCTGTGCTGCAACGACCACAGGTGTTTGGGTGTGCATAAAGCCCGACGTCCGGCAGTATTTTCCAGCAGCGTTGACATTTTTTGCCCTCTGCCTTGGCAAAGCTGACGGCAATTCCCGGCTGATCATCGAGTGCAAAGCCTTCTGCCATGCCGGCCTTGATCTCGATCTTCGAGACAATGCAGATGTCGTCAAAATCGACGCTTTCGGCCAATGCGCGCAGGTCGTTGTCAGCGATATAGACGATCGGGGCAGCCTCTAGGCTGGATCCGATGATTTTGTCACGACGCTGTTCTTCCAATGCGCCCGTCACCACGCGACGCATTTTGCGAATGGCGTCCCATTTTTGTGCAAGCGCATCATCGATCCAGTTGGGGGGTGTCTTGGGGATGTCATAAAGGTGGATCGAATCATTTTCGTCGGGAAAGCGCGACTGCCAGACATCCTCGCAGGTGAAGACCATGATAGGTGCAAGCCACGTGGTCAGACGATGAAACAAAAGATCCATGACTGTTCGCGCTGCCCGCCGTCGGGGTGTGTCGCCATCACAATACAGGGCATCCTTGCGGACATCGAAGTAGAAGGCTGACAGTTCTCCGGTGCAAAAATTAAAGACTTGTTGAATGACACCCTGAAAGTCGTAGGCCGCATACCCTGTGCGAACGATCTCGTCTAATTCAGCCAGCCGGTGCAGGACATAGCGTTCCAATTCGGGCATGTCGGCCGGATCGACACGATCAGCTTCGGTGAAACTGGACAAGGCCCCAAGCATAAAGCGCAATGTGTTGCGCAGCCTGCGATAACTGTCTGCCACACCCTTCAGGATTTCGGGACCGATTCGCAGGTCGGCCGAATAGTCTGATTGGGCCACCCAAAGGCGCAGGATGTCAGCACCGTATTGTTTGGTCACGTCCTCGGGTGCCACAGTGTTGCCCACCGATTTGGACATCTTGTTGCCCTTTTCATCGAGGGTGAAGCCGTGGGTCAGGACACCACGATAGGGCGCGTGACCGCGCGTGCCACATGCTTGTAGCATTGAACTGTGAAACCAACCGCGATGTTGATCCGTACCCTCAAGATACAAATCTGCCAGACCATCATCGCTGCCATCGTCACGGTCACGCAGCACAAAGGCGTGTGTCGATCCGCTATCAAACCAGACGTCCAAAATGTCGAACACTTGCGTCCATTCGGCAGGATCGTAATCCTCACCAAGAAAACGTTCTTTGGCGTTTGGCATGTACCAAGCGTCTGCACCTTCCTGTTCGAATGACTCGTTGATGCGTGCATTGACTGCCGGATCACGCAGCAAAAAGTCTGGATCCGTTGGCAAGGCCCCTTTTTTGGTAAAACAGGTGAGCGGGACACCCCACGCGCGTTGACGCGACAGAACCCAGTCTGGTCGTGCCTCGATCATACTGTAAAGCCGGTTGCGGCCTGTCTGCGGGGTCCACTGCACCAACGCATCGATCGAGGTCAGTGCGCGTTGCCGGATTGTCGTTCCGTATTGATCCTGTCCATCGCCGACCTCGCGATCGATAGCGGCAAACCACTGTGGCGTGTTCCGGTAGATCACGGGGGCTTTGGACCGCCAGCTGTGTGGATAGCTGTGGGTCATACGTCCACGTGCGATCAAACCGCCTGCCTCAACCAGTTTCGAGATCACGGCAGAGTTCGCTTTGCCTTCTTTGCCCTTACGATCCAGTACGCGGAGCCCCGCAAAAAATGGCACATGAGGCAGAAATTCTGATTCCTCTCCGACATTATGGGTCATACGGCCAACCCAGTTGCGCGCAACGAATGCCTCGTAGTCTTCTTGTCCGTGGCTCGGTGCCGTATGGACAAATCCGGTGCCCGCCTCGTCTGTCACATGATCACCATCGATCATGGGGACCTCGTAGTCCCAAAAGCCATCGGCTCCGTCGATGCCTGCAAACGGATGGGCAAGAGTGAGGGATGCCAGTTCTTCGTTGCTGACGGTGCGTAACCGACGATAGCCATCCGTTTCCAGACGAGCCTTGGTCAGTGTGTCTTCGGCCAGCTTGTCCCCAAGGATATAGAGGTCCCCGACAGATACCCAGCACTCGTCTGGCGTTGCCGTGATCTCGTACAGGCCATAGTCAACCGTTTCGGAGTAAGCCACGGCCTTGTTGGATGGAATGGTCCAAGGGGTGGTCGTCCAGATTACGACGCGCGCCTTTTCTAAGTCACCTGTGCCATTGACCGGTGCGAAAGGCACCCAGATCGTGTGGCTTTTGTGATCATGGTATTCGATTTCAGCTTCTGCCAGCGCGGTTTTTTCAACCGGGCTCCACATGACCGGCTTGGATCCCTGATAAAGCGTGCCGGTCATCAGGAATTTCTGGAATTCCTCTGCGATGATCCGCTCTGATCGGAAGTCCATGGTCAGATACGGACGGTCCCACATACCCGTTACACCCAGGCGCTGGAATTCCTTGCGCTGGATATCGATCCAACCTTCCGCAAACTTCCGACATTCCTGGCGGAAGGCGACGGTGTCGACTTCGTCCTTGTTCTTGCCCTTCTTGCGGTACTGCTCTTCGATTTTCCATTCGATGGGCAGACCGTGGCAGTCCCAACCGGGGATGTAGCGCGCGTCGTGGCCCATCATCTGTTGGCTGCGCACGACCATGTCCTTGAGGATCTTGTTGAGCGCGTGGCCGATGTGCAGGTGGCCGTTGGCGTAGGGCGGTCCGTCATGCAGGGTAAAGGGCGGCCGCGTTTCGGTTTTGGCCTTGGCGCGCAATCGGCCATAGATATCAAGCCGCTCCCATTGTGCCAGCCAATTTGGTTCACGTTTTGGCAGGCCAGCACGCATCGGAAAATCGGTTTTCGGCAGGTTGAGTGTGGTTTTATAGTCTGGGGTCTCGGCGCTCATTGCAGGCGTCCTCGGATCACGGAGTCAAAATCAGGGATGATGCGGTCGGCGCGGGATATATCAGCGCCTTGTCCCGGCAGCTCTTAATAGAGCGCCGGGCCAGTAATTCGTTGTATGATCGCAGAATGGTACGCCATGCAAGTGCTTATAGGGGGCCGTCTCTGAATGGTCCAGTACAGGCGCGGACACGAAAACAGTGCCAACTGTTTCCTTGCCGAGGCTGCGCCCCAAAGGTTGTAAGATCTAGCCCATCGTCTTGGAAAAAAGACCATTAAGCGCTGTGCGCCCAATAGCCCTGCCGGAGGGTTTGCGCGCTTGGGAAAAGTCCAAAGGTCTGCATACATTCATCGCAGCGACGCCCACGCGGACTGTCAAAGCACCATTGACCAGCCCTTCCCCGAATCGACGTGAAATTTTTCCCATTATGGAACTGCCAACGAGAGGCTCCAGAAAGTCATCCCCTACGGACAAAGCCCCGGTCGCGACCAAATGTGCCAATACGGCGCGTGTCAAACGCCATGATCCCAAAGTCCCCGAACGACCGCCATAAATTTCACCAATTCTGCGGACCATGCGCAGGTTGGTCACCAGTGCCGCGACAACGTCTGCAAGTGCCAGTGGCACAAGGGCCGTTACAGTCGCAACTTGGCGCCCTGCGGCGGCCACCTCGGCTGCGGCGGCTTTGTCCAGTGGTGCCAACAGCTCTGCTTCGGTCAGCTCGAACAGTGCAGCTGCGTCGAATACCTCGTCTTTGCGTTCTTTCAGGCGGTCGCGCCCCCAAGTCATATCTGAGCGACCAGAGTAGAGGCGCACCATGTCATCGACAACTTTTCGCGCGTCTGCGAGGCTGGCATCTGCCATGGCTGTTCGGGCGTCTCTTTGTAGTCGGTCTATCCGGGCCAAGCGTGCAAAGACGGCCGCTTCCTTCACAGCAATGATCAATGCGACTGCCACAAATCCCCCAGTCAGCGTCGCCAAAATATAACCTGCAACGGGCTGTGCTGCGATAATAGCCCAAAGCGTATTCCATGCGGCGACCGAAACCCAAGCCCCGATACTGGCAACAGCAAGCGTCCAAAACCAACGCGCCATTCTGGATCCACCATGGCCCGAAAGAGCTGCCACAGTAGACATTGCCTGACCCGTTGGGGACGGATGTCCAAGGTCAGGAACAGGAGATGCGTCTTCTACCCTGGGCACTGGTGCGGCGTCATCAAGTTCAATTAATACAGGACCAGTCGGCTGGGTCATGTTGCCTCCTTCTTTGTCCAACAATATTCGATGTCGGGTAGGCCTTCATCGTTGCCCGCCCCATCCGTGCGCCGTACCTCGTGAAAACCTTCGCGCAGATAAAATTTTTGCGCTTTTGCGTTTTTCTGAAAGGTCCATAAATTAAGGGTCGCGCTTTGCGTTTTGGCCGCGTTCAGCAGATGCCGCCCAATCGTTTGTCCGCGCCAGTCCCGATGCACGTACAGCGCATGAATTGTCGCGCTTTCCCGGCTTAAAAAACCTATGACGCGCGCTTCTTTTTCAGCAACTGTGCACCAGTGACGTTCAATCATTGTACCTGCAAAGCCAAGGTCTTGTGCGCGGGTGTGCACCCGAGGCATCCAGATTGTTGAATCTATAAATTCCGACAGGATAGTGCCGATCGATCCGGCGTCTGTTGGACGTGCAGCGCGCAGACGGAGCGTCAAAGTCGATCCCCTATCAGAAATTGTACCGCTTGATCCAAGCGGATATGCGGTGGTCCCTCGCCAGGACGGCGCGTCAGCCGTGCAGGCGCAAAACGCATAATCTGATAGTCTCTGTCCAGCCACCGTTGCGCCCCGGCACGCGCTGGTCCAAGGATATGCTGTGGATCTGTTGGAAGTTTGCCTGGGAAAAAAGCGGCCTGTTTTCTGGTATCCAGAAGCGTGCCACGAACGCAGTTTAGGACTTGGCCCTCGTGAGGCAGGGTTTCTTCGACTGTGGCCCGCAACGATGCTATTGCCATGGCTTTCGTCTCGGCGCCACTGAATGCAGCGCGATCGCTGGCCTCGCGGACCAAAGTTTCCATTATATTGGTCAAAGAAGCGTGTTGGGTGTGGTGCAGGTGATCTGCTTTGGTTGCTGCAAACAGAATTCGTTCGACACGTTTGCCTAAAAACATTGACGTCAACCATGCATTTCGCCCCGGACGAAATGAACCCAGTATATCTGCCAAAGTTCTGCGTAGATCTTCGACGGCGGCTGGGCCGGCGTGGATGGCGCCTAACGCATCGACAAGTACAATCTGTCGATCCAGACGGGCGAAGTGTTCCTTGAAAAAAGGCCCTACGACCTTGGTCTTGTATGCTTCAAACCGACGTTCCAGTTCGCGCCAAAGGGACCGCCGTGGTGCAGAAGCCTGCGCTGGCAAAGGAGCAAACGTTAAAACAGGACTGCCCTCTAAATCACCCGGTAATAAAAATCGTCCCGGAGCACAGTCTGAATACCCGGCGGCACGCGCATCATGAAGATGACGGCTGTAGGCTTTTGCCAAACTGCGTGCGCGAGTTTCATCTAGAGGTGCTAGGGCATCTTCGGATATCGCCAGATTAAGATAATCTTCGGCCCCTGGTCGGCCTTTGATACGTTCCAACATCCGGGTAGACCAATCTGCATAACTTTGATCCATCAGACCGAGGTCAAGCAACCATTCGCCGGGGTAGTCGATTATGTCTATATGCACCGTGCGCGGTCCTTGCAGCCCACCAAGCAGCCCGGTTGGACGAACGCGTAAAGACAAACGTAATTCAGAAATTGAGCGTGTACTGTCGGGCCAGCTTGGTTCGGAAGCGGTCAATGAATGGAGGTGACTCTCAAATTCGAATCGAGGGACCGTTACGTCCGGTTGTGGCCGCAGAAATGCAGCGGCGATGCGGTTATCAGTTTCGGCCTGAAGTCCCGGCATGCGCCCTCTGTCCATCAGATTGGCAATCAGCGAAGTGATAAATACTGTCTTGCCCGCCCGCGCCAGCCCGGTGACCCCAACCCGAATAACGGGTTCAAAAAATGCTTCGCTTACACCGTCTGTAAGAGTTTCAACGCCGCGGGTCATGCTGTCGGACAGCAAACGAAATACCAAAGGTTCAGCTTTCATTAGGTGCTATTACGTTCACAAACGTAATATGCCCAACACCAATCTGCCAGTGGTCACATTGAAATCGTCAAAAAGTCCGCTGTCCACTGCAGCAGGGCTTTATCAAAACCGATGGTTCAAAGCGCCGGTCTAGGCGATTTCCTTAAATAAACTTTGTAACCGGTTCGTAAAATCACTCGGATTTAAATCCATTGCTTCGATTACAGTTTGGGTTCGGTTTTTGGTCCCTAAATGCTCGTAGACGCCGCGCAGGCTTTGCTTAATCTTTTCTTCCGTCGTGCTCATTGCAAAGGCGATTTCCTTGTTCGATTTGCCATGCGCCAAATGGGAAATCAGCTGCGCCTCATCCGGCGAAAAACTGCGTACCTTTTCGGAGACCCTGACAGGATCCGAAAACATCATTTCTTTTGGAAAGCTGGTTCCACCGTCCATTACAATCTCAAAGACGTGTTTTATCCGAGTTGTGCTGGTGCTGCGCAAGATACATGCCGACACCCCCAAACCAGCGGCTTCTTGGACTTTGTCAGGGTTGGACCCAGAACACAGAATGACAACCGGTGTGCCTTTCGTAAATGCCCTCAAACTGGTAATATCTACAACGGAATTTCCAGCAGTGGATGCGCTTGCTGACTGCGTCAGTTGCGTAAAAACGATGTCGAAGCTTTGACCGTCCTGCATCAAGTTCTCAACATCATCGATCGATTTCGCACATGTGACATTATATCCAAATGATTTAATAAGGTCCCCAATAAGGGTTAGAGACATATTATCAAAGAATATCGCAAGAACTGATTTTTCACCATAATTTTCAATATTTCGGTCCATTCTAATAAAGTCCTCGCACTAGATTAATAAGACAACAACGTAAGAAAATTTTAGCATAAATAATGCTATATCGCACCATAAAAAAATATGGCTTTATGTTTTCTAGGAATTATTTAAAAAAAGAGTCGCGATCAACTTGTGGTAGTTGACCGCGACAGTATCAC
>JAQXDR010000193.1 GCA_029251265.1 Pseudoprimorskyibacter sp.
TTTGGATAGCTTTTACGCGACAGGGGCCATAACCGCGTTCCTGTGCCTCCACAAAGAATGACCGGATGAATGCGCATTGTGATACCCTTTAAGAAAAGACTGCCCGATTAATGAAAGACCGGCCGACAAATGTATAATGTGTGCTAGTTACCGCGAATTAAGGAAAAGTTTAAACAGATCAATTCGAATTTTTACCCAGTTCACTCCAATGTGCAGGAAGATTTGTCAAAACAAAGACGTAACTGCATGGAAAAAAGTGTTGCTTATTTGCTTTGGGTTTAGGAATTGGGGCAAGGGTTGCCTACGCTCTGGGGGATTTTGAATAACATTCCCGAGCGCGTGCGCCAGCGACTTTGGATCCCTGGGATTGAATAGATGAAGTCCGTGATCGCTTAGAATGGTTTGATTGACCGTCGAAGGCATCAACAATGGTGAGCCAAAGCTAGCAGCCATCATTGCAGCACCAGAATTCAGATTTTCATAGGCAAGTACCATGATATCTGACGCATGATGCAGATACTGGACTTCATCATCAGGGATTTTGCGCGGCATAAATTTCAACCAAGGGGCAAAGCCATACTCATTCTGGATTTGAAGCACCACGCTGGCGTCTTTGGGCACCCCGCCAATAAGGACAAAGATTTTGTCTGGTCTTGATTGAGCCAAAGGACTCAGCTGATGTAAGAGTTGGGGTATATTCTTGTAGGCTTGGATTGAGCCGAAAACCCCAAAAACGACCGCGTCTGTTGGAATGTCGTAGTGCGCGCGCGCCGCAATGCGATTAATAGTATTTGGCAGGGAACCCGCGTAGCTCATATGTGGTACACAAAAGTGCTTTGGCAGGGACCGGTTTAACGCGTCTTCAATTATCGGCCCATGCGCGTCATCCAATAAATGCACTGCATCAAAACGATCTAATATCCAACGCCGTAATGCTAGGTATGTTTCGGGATAGGCATTCCCGTGTGGCATCAGGTTGTGGGCCGTCCATAAGGTTTTAGCGCCTGTTCTATAACAAAACCTGTCTATGCCTGATGTGATCTCTTTCAAAACGGTTTGGGCAGCTGCGTCGTCGTGTGCCCCTTTAAACAATCCGTCGAACCAGTGGCAATGTAGCAGAACTGGCCCAGGCCAGGAGATGGCTTGCAAGTCTTGTAAGGCTCGGGCACCAATAACGGCACAACCGTGTGAAGCGGCCTCCTGATACAGCAAAATCTGGTATTTGTTGCCACTTATGGGGGGCATTGCAACGATAAGCGTCGGGGGACTGCTTTGTGTCCCTTTGACTGCGTTTGCCCGGTCAGCCGAAATATATAGCTTTGCCAGCAGTGCAGCTGTATCGTTGCGGTCGGATCTTGGCAAAGAAACGCTCATGATTGACCTTGGCTATGGTGATGTCGGGCAATTTCTAGTGCGGCCTCAAGCGTTGCGCGACTGTCGCCCCAAAGATGACTTGCCGCCCAGCTTTGCGCGGCTGAAGAGCGTGCTTTTGTATGGGACGGATTGCGCAGTACGCTTTTTAGGGCTGTCCCAAGGCTTTTGGGGTCATCTGGATTATAGCTGAGAGCTCTGCAGTTCGCATCTCCTGCAATCTCCCGGAGGGTCGGAGAGTTGGCCAGCAAAACCGGGCGCAGCCTTGCCATTGCATCATGCACACCAAACGGCGGGGTCCAGAGACTTTCTGGTTTACTTGGACGGGGTGCGATGATGACTTCACAAATATCAAGCCAGCCCAGTCTTTCGACGCCGACAAGTGGGCCCGTTGAGGTTGCTTTTTGCAGATTAGGCGAATTCAGCGCGTCTATCAGTACGACATGCATATCGCGAGGGTAAGCGGCGCGATCCAGTGCTGCGAGAGTTTGCTCGAGATCTTCTTGCGACAGCCCGAGGCACAAAACCCCAACTAGGTTTGCATCTTTTGGCAGATGGGATGTCCCCAGAGCTATTCTTGATTGAGATGTTCCAAGAGCTCGCGCATCTGTTCCCTGCGGCACTACTCTCAGGCGATTTTCTCGCAGGCCCTGCTGTCGCAATTTGGCTGCAAACGCAAGGCCGGGCGCCAACACCAGATCTGCCTCTGCCATAAGACGTTTTTCTTGCGCAAGACGCATATGGCTGTACCGACGCGATTGAAGCGCCGCAGCACTCGGGCTGTTTGACGTCCATGTATTTTCGCAAAACGCTGTGCGATCCCAGACAAATGGCAGCCCTTCCGCCCGCGCTAGCATAAGCCCTGCCAAAGCACGGCCCTGATCCCATGGATCGTCACCGGCAATCACAACACTGGCGCGTGTTGTGTGCAAGAGTCTCTGCCACAACCGTAGTTCAAGCAAAAGCCGGTCCTTGGCGGGTATTTGGCGTGGGTCTAGTGCCGTATAAAGCAGTTTGTGACGTGTTATCGTTCCCATAGTATCCTGTGTGATCCCGTCGCGGTCTTGTTCTTCTTCAACGCCTGCACGTTCAGACAAACGACCAACCCAGTGGGATTGTGAACTGCGTTCTGACATCAAAGCCTGACGTCTGAACGCGTCGGCATTCAAATTCAGTGGCGCCAGCCAAAATAGACTATCTGGATCAACTGCTCGATTTGCGAATGGCGGTGCAGCATCGGGTTTCCAACTGCCACTCCAAACTTGGGTCAGATCGTTCAGGTGCTGGAATTGCCTTCGAATGTTTGTATTCGCCTCTTGTGACGTCGCCAAGGGCCGCAGTGCTGCGGCCTGTGCCTCAAGATCACCAAGGGCATTCGCCAAGCCAAAGATGCAATGATTTTGCCGTGGATCTTGCAGTAGCCCGTTTGGCATCACGACGTCTTCGGCTTCTACATCACGCAGAATAAGGCGGGTGCAGGATGCATCAGCGTCAGGTGTCACCAAGGCCAGGATTGCGACCCGTTCTACGTTTTCGGGAAGGGCAATTGTCGCGATCTGTTTAAGGTCGTCTGGGGCCGTAAAGCTGACTGTCAGATGCCCATGCAGAGGATCGTTGAACAACAAAGGTGATGGCTTTTGTTGCCAACCCGAGCGCCGATGTTTTATCCAAGGCCAGAACATGAGCGGCAATCGCCCCTCTGCCCTGATTTCAAGATAGCCACCCTTTGGCCGGACGTGATGTGCGCAGATCACCTTTGTCAGGCCCTTGGCCAAATGTGAGGCAAGAGGGGACGGTAAGGGCGGCAGTCCGGAGGGGGCTTCGGTTTGCCATGGTAAATTATTGATATCCTCTACAGGAATAATCTGTATCGGCCCGACAGATGCCAATATTCGGTCCGCGCCCATCGCGCGGACCCGGCAGACCAAGGTGTGCGCCAATTCAGGTGGTGTGATGCGCGCCACAAATGGCGTGGTGTCTGCCTTGCAATCCTTGCGATCCCACTGAGTTAGACTTCGCTTGAATCCATCTACAGCGTCGCTAATTTGACCTCCGAAACGATCAAGAAAGCGTATTTCCAATACTGCGGCGGGTTGATTTGCACGTCGGTGTGACGGGGTTATTGGACTTGTTATCAAAAGGTCACTACCGCGTTTTAACTCGGCCTGTGCTTTTGTCTGGACTGGACCAAGGCTAGGATATGCGGTGACCGATTTCAGGACATTAGGGCCAGTTTGGCTCCATTGTAGAACCTGAACAGACAGTTGGGCTGCGTCGTCGGGCAGAGGGACTATGGCAGTCGCCCGGCGATTTCCATCAGGCTGTGCAGTAACGCATGGACCATAAGCGTCGTTACGGTGGATCGTCGGAGGCAGCGCCAAGGCGTTGCCTGCTGCATCCAGCGCCTGAACCGCCACTGTTGCAGCGTCTTGAATTGGCGTGCTGCCGGACGCTTCGTATAAGGTCAAAGTAACCTCGTCATGACCTGTCACATCCAAAAGATCCTGCGCCACCAGCCGGTGCGACACTGCCATAACCTGTGCTGCATTTTGATCACCAACGGGTGCCAGCTGAATCTTTATATGCTCTACAACTGTCATCTGAACTGCAGGCATGGGCTTGATAGTGATGTGCAATCGAACGGCTCTTTGTGGCGCCCGGAACGTCACAAGGTCTGAAAAGGGGGCCGGTCCGCCGACCATTGTAATAGAACGCACCAAATCACCCTGTGACAGTTCCGCGAAACCCGCTGTCGGTGCCGTGACAGTACCACCTTCGGCATCAAAAAAGCGAAGCCGCATTATTGCAGGAAGAACAACTGCTTGGTTCTCAAATTTTAGGTGACTGTATATCTCATATACAGCACCAGAAATCACAGATGTATCTGCTGTCGCCAAAGGCTCCTGCATCGTGGGGGTCCCGTATTAAGAGCCCCGCAGGGGCTCAGCTAAGTCCAGAGTGAAGCATTTCAAGCGTTTGGGCAACCAGCGCTTGGGCAGCGGCAGGCGTTCGTGCTTCGGCATAGCAGCGAAGTTCTGGAGCATTCCCAGATGGTCTAAGATGGATCACAACTCCACTTGAAAATGTCATGCGTAACCCGTCGGTTGTATCAACCTCGGTTTCTTCGCCATGCATGTCAAACCGTTGTGCGCGGGCTTTCGAGTCTGAAGACAGCGCCCTTATCAGTGATTGCGAGGTTGCGCTGGGGATACCTTGTAATCGATCAGCTGCGGTAAAGCGCTCGGGCAGGGTAGCAACCAACCGGGCAAGGTTCTGGTCAGACGCGCGCGCTGCTGCTAGTGGGGCAAGTATCGGCAGTAGGCAATCGCGGGTCATTAACGCTTGCAATGGTCCGGCAGGACCCTTGGCATTCCACCCCAGCAAAAAGCCACCATTTGCTTCAAAACCGACAACTCCATCCGCGTCGATCTCGTCCTCCATTGCGGCTATGACATAAGGAGATCCAATGCGTGTTTTGCGCACGGTTTCGAAAATATCTGTGACCATAGAATTTGACGATACCGGGGTGCAGACAGTACGTGCACCTATAAAGCTGGCGGTCAGAACCCCCAGCACATCCCCCGGTATGACCGTGCCGGTTGCATCGCAGACCATGGGCCGGTCAGCATCACCATCCGTTGAGACCAAAGCATCGAGCCCATATGTGTCGCACCAAGCGATGAATTGCGTGCGTGTTACTGGATCGACGGCTTCGGTATCCACTGGAACAAAGGTTTGTGATCTGCCGATAGGCTGCACTTTGGCACCAAGGCCTTGCAACACGGTACAAAGGACGTCGCGGGCAACAGAGCTGTGTTGATACACGCCGATGTGCTGGCCTTGCAAAGCATCAGCCCCGAAGGCCCGAATATAGCGTTCGGCATAGGCCGTAATGGCCGTATCACCCGCTTGGATAACCTGACCGCCGGGCGCATCAATAGCAGGATTTGTTCGCGCCTTGATGATGGCGGTTTCATCATCTTTGCCAATCTCGCCTGTTGGAATATAAAATTTCAGACCATTGCGATCAGCAGGAATATGACTGCCCGTAATCATGATCGCAGCCTGACCCGCCGCCATGGAGGCCAGTGCCAACGCGGGTGTTGGCACGGCACCATGAACAATAACCGTTTGACCAGCGGCAACCAAGGCGTTTTGCACGCAGGCCGCAATATTCGGAGAGCTTTCCCGCAGGTCCCAGCCCAGATGCACGGCGCCTCCTGTTGGACAGGCTGTCAGGAATGCTCTTGTATAATTGTCCACCAACGCATCTGTCAGCTCGGTCACCAAACCTCGCAATCCGCTTGTGCCAAATTTGGGCGCCATAAAATTTTCCTTTTAAAAAACGTTTGAGGGATCAAGTCCTTTTGCCAGCCGGTCAAATCCGGCCAGTGTGTGTATCAGGCTTTCCATCTCGTCGACTGGTATCATATTCGGGCCGTCTGACGGTGCAATGTCCGGGTTCTGGTGGCTTTCAATGAATATTGCTGAAACGCCCACAGCGGCTGCCGCTTTGGCCAAGACGGGTGCAAATTCCCTTTGGCCGCCACTGGTGCTGCCCTGACCACCCGGTTGTTGGACGGAATGTGTGGCGTCAAAGACGACTGGGTAGCCTGTGCGGGCCATGATCGGTAGCCCGCGAAAATCAGAAACCAGCGTGTTGTAGCCAAAACTTGTGCCACGGTCGCACAACAAGATACGTTCATTCCCGGTCGATGCGATCTTGTCAGCGACGTTTCCCATGTCCCAAGGCGCAAGAAACTGCCCCTTTTTGACATTGATCGCCGCTCCGGTTTCACCAGCCGCCAAAAGAAGATCTGTCTGACGGCACAGAAAGGCCGGAATTTGCAGGACGTCCACGGCCTGTGCAGCCATTGAACACTGTGCGGGATCATGCACATCCGTTAAAACGGGAATGTCAAACTCTGCACGAATGGCTGCGAGTATTGAAAGTCCCTCATCAAGCCCAAGTCCGCGTTGTGTCCCAATAGACGATCTATTGGCTTTGTCGAAGCTTCCTTTGAATATCAAAGACGTGTTTGTAGACGCACACGCGGCCAGCAAGCATTCGGCCATCATGCGTGCGTGGTCCAAAGTCTCAAGCTGGCAGGGCCCCGATATCAGCGCAAAAGGAGAATTGGCAGAGACTTCAATCTGCCCAATTTTTATTGTTCGGCTCATATCCGACGCTCCAGAACGGATTCGATACGTGACACATCTTCGGGGTTGTTGAGTTCCCAAAATATGCGACCTTTGGCATCTACTTCAACACAGGTCACAGGCTGACCCTGTTCAAGAAAACGAAGTTGTTCAAGCCCTTCATGCTGTTCTAATGGACCGGGAGTCCACGTCGCATATTTTGCCAAGGCGTCCGGTCGATAGGCATAGACGCCAACATGGTGAAACACAGGGGGACTTTCGGCAAATACCGTATCAGGCGCGATGTACGGGAGAACTTCCTTAGAGAAATAAAGGGCGCGCCGATTATTGTCGAAAACAGCGGTCGTGCCGCCGACACGTCCTGCGCGTCGGTCCTCGGTGAAAAGACGATATGTCTCGGCATCGCAACGAAGAACAGGAGTGGCCATACCGATGGTGGGGTCAGCCGTCATCGCGGTGATCAATGCGTCAAGAAACCATGGGGGGGTGAGCGGGGCATCTCCTTGCAGGTTGATGATCAGATCAGCCTCAATCAAACCTTTGGCCACAGCTTCGGCACACCGGGCGGTTCCGTTTTCTGCCTCGGGTGAGGTCATTAAGACTGACGCGCCAAACGCCTTCGCCGCATCGGATATACGAATGTCGTCGGTCACGACATACACCTCGTCCACGCCTGCAACCGATTGGGCAGCCTCCCATGTCATCTGGATCAGAGACTTTTTACTGCCGTCGGTTTGACGCAAAAGCGCAAGCGGTTTGCCCGGATACCGGGTTGAGGCGTACCGCGCAGGAATAAGG
The DNA here is from genome assembly GCA_029251265.1 of Pseudoprimorskyibacter sp. Taxonomy (GTDB): domain Bacteria; phylum Pseudomonadota; class Alphaproteobacteria; order Rhodobacterales; family Rhodobacteraceae; genus JAQXDR01. Next base: position 7,330 of record JAQXDR010000193.1, read on the forward strand.
ATTGTTGTGGTCATGTTATGCGACTCCTGCCCTGAGGCAATCATGCAAATGAACGATCCCAATTGGAACATTGTCCCCATCAATTACGAAAAGGCCGGTGATTTGATGACTGTTCATAGTCCTTACTGCATTTGCGGCTGGCGCGTCGGGGGCAATGGTCACAGGTGAGACATTTGCAATATCTTCTGCCGTTGCGTCCATCAGATCTGCCATATTGCGTCGCAGGTCACCGTCCGAGATGACGCCAATCAGGTGATTATTTTCAACAAGCCCAACCAAGCCAAAGCCTTTTGATGACATCTGCACCAGAACCTCTGTTATTGGCGTTTTGGGTGTCACAAGGGGAAGAGCACTGCCCGTATGCATGAGGCCGTCGACGCGCATCAACTGTGCCCCTAAACGCCCACCTGGATGAAGCCTGCCAAAGTCTTCGGTGGCAAAGCCGCGCTCGGCCATGAGACACATAGCCAACGCGTCACCAAGTGCGAGTGTTAGTGTTGTTGATGTGGTGGGCGCCAGTCCTATCGGGCAGGCTTCGGGCGAAGACGGCAGAAGAAGCCCGTAGGTTGCAGCACGCATCAATGTGCTGTCCTCCCTAGAGCTTATCGCGATCACCGGAATTTGGAAACGTACCGTGTAGTCCAGAATTGGGCCAAGTTCGGCGGTCTCACCAGAATTTGAAATTAAAAGGCAAATATCTTCTTTGGTAATCATCCCTAGATCACCATGGCTGGCCTCTGCCGCTTGTACAAAGCTTGCTGGCGTGCCGGTACTGGCCAATGTGGCTGCAATCTTGCGGCCAATATGGCCGGATTTGCCCAGTCCCGCGACGATAACCCGTCCCTTCGCTTGCAAAACGGCCTTTACGGCATCAGCAAAGCCCTGAGGAACAGCGTCACAAAGGTTTTTTAGGGCGCGAGCTTCAATCTCTAGAACGCGGCGCGCTTCGTCTATTATAGCGGATGAATGGCAAATTGACTGCATGACAGCCGTCTATCAGTGCAATCTGCTCCTGCCCAGAGGACAATTGGGTCGGCGCACGATCTAATGGCAGAATAATTATTTTTGTATTTTAAAAAAACGATGAGCGGTGTGAGGAGGCTGATCATCTTACCGTCCCCAGCTTGTGAAACAGATAGGGAAAGATTCACTCTGAACTGTTTCCCTTTGAACCATGCCGCAGCTTTCGTGGCCTGCAAGGCACGATTTCCCCCAAAGCAGATTGGCCCTGAAAGGGTCTCTTTGTTTGATGGTAATGTTATGTAAACTGCCAATAGTTGCAAATTTGGGTCAGGCCTTAGACTTGATATCCACGTGCGTAACTAGTCTGGCTGCTTCGGAGTTTAAAAAGGTAAAATCACTGATGATAACGCCAGCCTCAGATCCTTCGTTTTGGGTACGTAGCTATCCAAATGCGCGCGATAGATTTCGCCAATTTGCACAATCAGCGGGTGGAACAACTGGATTTTTCAGACATCCATCTGCCCCGATTGAAGGCACCCAAAGCTTTGGCATAGACACAGCATGGTTTGGACCGCGTGATGCGGCAAATGTTCTGATGATGATCAGCGGCACCCATGGACCGGAATTGTTTGCGGGCAGCGCCATGCAACAGATCTGGATGCAAGACTTTTCGCATTTTCGTTCACCAAATACGGCTGTGTTTCTGGTTCATGGGGTAAATTCCTACGGCTGCGCAAAAAACCGCAGAACTACGGAAAATAATGTAGATCTGAACCGCAACTTTATTCGCTTTGACTCTGATCATGCCGGCGGGGCACTCACGCAAAAGGTACAAAACGCGCTGAGCCTTGGTGGTTCGTCGGGACCTTATGCGAGACGCGTGCTGACGTTACTACTTTTGCTCGGTTTGCGCCATGGCCTTGCAACTGTCACCAACGAGATCACTGCGGGACAATATTCACGACATGATGGTGTTGGCTTTGGCGGAAACGCCCCCGAATGGTCCAACACTACCCTATGCGATCTATGGCGCGACCGGCTTTCACAGGCGCGACGTGTTGCAATCATTGACTGGCACACCGGGATCGGCGGATACGGAGACCCCTCTTTTTTATGTTTTGAGGCGCCCGGATCGCTTGGCTTTGCGCGGGCGGTCGACTGGTGGGGAGACGCCGTCGCACAAAGTGCCGATCATTTTGATGCAGGGGTCAGGCCGTCCTATAATGGCTTGCTGATCCGGGCAGCCCAAGAGATTGCACAAACGACTGGCGCTGAAACAACCGGGGCAGTCATCGAGTTTGGCACATATCCGAACAAACAAATGCTGAGGGGACTGTTGCTGGACAGATGGTTGCAGCATGCCCCCCCGACCACGTCCGAAGCCGTAAAAACGAAACTTGAAAACGATCTTTTGCGTCTGTTTTGCCCAGATGACCGGCAATGGCAGCAGCGCGTTTTGCAAGCGGGTCGGCACATAATACACCAGACCGTAGAGGGTCTGAACAATTGGGATGGAGCCACAGCATGACCGTCACATTCGACCACGTTGTCATCACCGTTAAAAATCTTGATCAAGCCATTACAGACTTCTCGAAGCTTGGATTTCATGTGACGCGGGGTGGCGCACATGGCCGCACAGAGATGGCCATGGTTTTATTTGCCGACGGCACCTACCTCGAACTGATTACACTGCGATCAAACGCGCTAAGGCAGTTTTTAAGGATGGCTGCAAAAGTGGGTCTGCTGGACCGGCTGCTGGACAGGAAATCAGACATCTACCGACGCCTGTCATCATGGTTTGCGCAACCGTTTGGGCCAGTGGATATCTGCGTCTGTGTTCCACAGCTGGACAGCATTTTGACACACTGGACAGACACGGGCCTGCCGTGTCTTGAAACGGCGCAGTTCGAACGGACAAGACCCGATGGTCAAACGGCTCGGTGGCGTTTGGGCAGCTCTGTCGACGCGCGGCTCCCTTTTTTGATACAGGATCTTACTGCGCCTGACGTCCGGGTTCCGCTGGACGACGTGCAGGGCCATGGGAACGGGGCTTTAGGGCTCGGTTGCGTCCGCGTCTACGTGGACGACGTGGCCGGGTCCCATGCATTATACGAACAAGCATTCCCCAAAGCTCAGACCGATGTCATGGGAACCTTTCAATTCGGTCTTACATCGGTTGGCCTGATCAAAACGATACAACCAGATCGCAAATTTGATATAGAGATATCCTGCGAGGGGCCACCGCGCACCCTGCATGTGGGCAATGCGCAGATTCGTCTGATCTAATCATAGATCATCATCCGGAAGGGTGCGTTGTTTAACATCCAAATGAATCTGTCGCGTATTTGTGGCGTGGACCCTGTTAAAAACAGTGGCACATGGGCCGATGCGCATTTGAGAGTTGTGACGTCGCGCTTATTGCCCGCACGTGGATCATCATCGGCACCTCGATCAGGGCGATGCCAATCGTTATCGTCATTTTCGTTTGTGTTGCTGAAATTGTGGTTGCCACTTGTAGAAGAGGTCAGGTCATAAGTTTGACCGCCTAAAGCGTCTGCGGTACACGTCGAATCAACGCGATGCCTATTACCATGCTTTTTTGCCTCTCCCCTTTTTAGGGGGGATAGATCGTGCCAGCAGCATTACCAATGGCGCTCTGAGCGT
>JAQXDR010000195.1 GCA_029251265.1 Pseudoprimorskyibacter sp.
ACTAGGGCCACATCTATGGCGCTCCGATGGTCAAGAGTTCTACAAACTTCTCAGCTACAAAGACGACGTAGATCCCGAAGCCAAACTGGACGAATGGGAGCGCTTTTATAACGTCCACCGACCGCATGGCGCACACAACGGAAATACGCCTCACGAAGCCCTAAGAGAAAAGTTATAATCGGGATCGCAATCCCACCTCTAACCGTACGTTACATAAATAACTCTTACTTACGTTCTAAAGAGTATTCGCATTTCGGCACATTCGAAATGCGCAACGCTTTGAATCTAAGTGCCGCGCCTGAACACGGCTGCTAAACTCTGGTTTGCTGGGTGCAAAACCCGAATGGTTCAATGACTTGAACGTCTGGAAAGACTTCTTGAAGTGGCTCCGTCGACGCTTCTAGGAAGAGTAATTTTATATTAGCGCCTGCGTCCATCGTCGCATAGGCCTGCAACCCATCCTGTCGTGCACGCCAAAGCCTTTCTAACACGGCCCAGCTTTGCGCGTTCAGATAACTAAGGCTGGGTCGTGCCGCCATCATTGTTGCATGCATGGCAAGCGCGTTTGCTTCTGCAAGTTGGCCAAGGTGCACAAAATCATGGGCTATGATGGACGCTTCAATCTTGGCACAGTCGGCCTCAGCCGCTTCAGGCCAGCTTTGAAACAATGGGCTTGTTTCGGCCGTATGGTTCATTCCATTGCGCGACGACTGTGCCTTTGGCCCCGTATCAACTGCGACCACTCCAATCCGGAATTCGGGCCAGATCACATCCAGTGGACTTGCCAAACTATCATGGCCGTCTTCAGCAATCCCCCGATCCCACCGCACAAATCCATGCCAGAGAGATCGGCACGCGCTGCCGCTGCCCAGACGGGCAATCATGCTTTGCTGGGGCAAGCTTAACTCCAGTCCAAAAGCTCCATTCAGCGCCTGCGTCAAAGCTGCAAATCCGGACGCAGACGACGCGAGCCCCGCCGCCGTGGGCAAGCTATTTTCTGTTTTGATATGCAGGGGAATCTGCCGGTTCGCGCGAAACAGTCGAACAAATGCCAAAGCTTTGACCGCGAAACTATCGTCACATGGGACCTCCGCACCGTTCAGCCAAATACGATCACGGTCATCCGTGCTGGGTGCGACGGTGGTTTTTGTGCCCCAATCTGCCAAGGAGATCGACAAAGAGCTGTTCAACGGCAAATTGCGGTGTTTGTCTCGTTTGCCCCAGTATTTCGACAGCGCAATATTGCTTGGGGCATAAGAGGTAAATGTTTGTGGCAAGATCGCGCGCTCCATCGCGCATGTCACGAGTGTATGAGCGGCATTAGTCATCTATTCTGACCCCTTCTGTTGCCAAATACACGGGCGTGAATCCCTCGGGCACAGATCCAAGTGCCAACACGCAGTCACCCAGCCCCGAGCCTGAAATTTTAGCGCCTAAGACGCCATGATGGGCTGCTGCATCCATTACCAGACGATCCAACACGCGGTCCGATACGCCCAGTTCTGCCATACAGACCTGAAATGCCGAGAGGTTATCGGCAAATGTGGCCCAATCGCGCGTCTGTGCGCTGTCGATTGCATACTCGGATAACAGGCCCATCCTACGATAAAGTTCTTTGTATTTGTCCGGATCCTGCGCCATGCGATCTGCGATCAGTGCCAGCACCTCCGAAGTCGGTGTCTTATAGCCTGCATAACACAACGACAGTGCAGGCGGAGATGGCAACGGTTTGATCCACGCCGGCGATCCGATCTGATAGCCCACCATGCCGCCCATCAAACTGGCTGCCAGATCAGCGCCGCTTCCCCGCCCTTGAATATTGCGCACAATCGCGCAGGCATCCACATGCAGATCCTCAAGATCGTGCCCCCCATGCCCGACCCAATGTCGCAAACCTGCCAGCAATGCGACCGTCACAGCCGCAGATGATCCCAAGCCAAGGGTCGGATCGATTTCTGAACTGATGTTGATTGACAGGCCTGTCCGAAGCCGATCCTTGACGTGTGACACGCAAGCCATGACAAACCGGTAAGGTCCCTTAAGGGATAATGCATCCAGAGGCGTGATCTGCGGATCAGCAATGTGCGAGTGAATTTCAAGATTGCGGTCCCTACGCGATCGCAACGTTACCGTCAAACGCTGATCAATCGCCGCCACTATAGATTTTTTCCCATAAACAACCGCATGCTCTCCGGTCACCATGATCGACCCAGGTGCCGAGACGCGGATCACCGACCCTGTCCCGAGGGCCGAACCGGGGCCGGACCAAACCCTGCACCCACTTGCGATATCTCAAGCGCAAACCAGTCGCGTTCCAGGCGTTTTGCCATCAGATTTTCGAAAGCCGCAGTATCCGTACAGTGCACCAAAACGGCCCCCCCATTATCGCCACGCACCGATCCGGCCCCACAGATCTTTGCGGCGCCGCCCAGCTCTTCGACGGATGTAATAAGGTCGGCCGTTGCTTCTGGCACAACACCGATACGTTGCAGCAAGGCGTGATTTTCGCGAATGGCATCATCCGGATCACCCGAAAGCGCGTGATACAGAGACAAAGTACACGCTGCAAATGCATCCCAAAGCAATCGATCATGACCATGTGATGCGGCGACAGCACTGACACATTCCCCGGTCGAACTGGCTGGTACACCGTCTAAAACACAAAACCACCCTGCCCCAAAGCCAGAGTGCGACACGGGTGTGGCAATTTCATCCTGTACCAAAACACAGCCGCCATGAACAACAGTAGACGCGTCAATCGCGCCGGCGCGTCCGTGTTGCAATCGCTCACAAAAGCGCACGCGGTCTATGCGGGCTATCGGGGTTTTGGGCCGGTTTAAAAGATGTTCAAACAAAATCGTCGTGGCTGCAATCGTCGCAGCAGATGATCCCAGACCTGCGCCGATCGGTAAATCCGAAATGCTTCCCAGTTGACCCGGGTGTGGAAGGTGGCCCACTGCGCCAATGCCTTTGACGGGGGCCTCCTGCAGCAGCATTGCAAGTGTATAGACTGCCAGATCATCCGGTCGAGTCAGAATTTTATGCACCGGCAGTTCGCCACGTGAAAATTGGTCAAACCGCTGATCCAGACCGCGCTTGAACTGCGACAAAAGCTTGAGTGGATAGACCTCTCCCTGGGACAGCCCTTCGAAGGCCGTCCTCAATCCTTCCAAAACCCGAACCGGTTTGAACCAGACTTCGGCGTAACGGGTCAGTGCTGCCGCCAGTGCGGGCCCGCCATAGACAACGGAATGCTCGCCAGACAGGATCAGCTTGCCCGGAGCATATGCGCGGACTGTATCAGTCCTTGACATAAAGACGCTGATGCTCATTGAACCCTGCCAGCCGGAATTGACCTCGTGATTGTTTTGGCAGGGTCACGGCAGTGCCATCCCGTGGATCTACCCGCTCCCAAAGCTCGGTATAACCGCTATAGCTGACAGCATCACGATGCTGCAACAGATCTGCATGCCGCGCAGTGTAGAGCCGGTCCCGGTATCCCGCCACGATCCGCCCTGAAAAAAATTCAGCCACTGCCCCAGACCCGTAACTGAACAAACCGATGGCCTGATCGGTCAAATCGTCCTGAGACGTCTCGAGGGTTGAAATCAGCGACAGATACAGGGAGGCCGCATAGCAATTCCCAACTTGGCGTGCGTAGGTCATGCCATCAGACGCAGCAGCAGCATCCGGCTTGGCGCCTGCATGTTTGGCAAGATGGCGATGCGCTTTTTCCCCCATCCGCGAAAATGGCAGATGATAACAAAAGCGCGTCAGATCCTCATACCTACGACCGCCATTAGCCTGATAGTCGCGCCATGTGGACAGAACGGCATCCAGATATCGCAGCGCAGAGTATTTACCGTCAAACAAGGGGGTGCGCCGATAATTCGGACGCCAAAAATCCATAATATCTTCGGTATGGCAGCCCGTTTCCGGATCAATCTCCATCAAACCCGGATTGGCACAGACCAACATCGCCACAGCGGCGGCGCCTTGCGTGGGCTCACCCGAGGTATCGCGATCATACCGCGCCACATCAGATGCGATAACAAGCACCCGCGCGGTGGGTTTACGGGCAACATGACCACACGCCATCTGAAGCGCTGCCGTGGCCGAATAACAGGCCTGCTTCAGCTCTACCGCACGGCAATTCTCCGGTAAATTCAAAAGCCGGTGGACGTAAATCCCTGCTGCCTTTGACTGGTCAATTCCTGTCTCTGTTGCGAACAGGACAGTGTCGATCCCCTCAGCCCCGTGATCGTCGATCAAGACCTGTGCCGCCTCGGCGGCCATCGTCACAATGTCTTCATCCGCACCGGGCATCGCAATTTTTTCTTGTCCGATCCCGCGCGAGAACTTACCCGGGTCAATCCCGTGATGTTCAGCCAGCTCCGATAGCGCAATATAGCGGTGTGGAACGTAGAAACTCATTGCATCAATGCCAATTTTGGTCATGTCAGCCCTCGTTATCTCAGCAAACCAGTGTTGTTTTTCAGAGCTGCGCAATTTGCGCAACCCAACAGGAACATAGCCGTGCGGAATTCACGATCCAACCGGCAAATTACGTCAATTGTCGCCTGGGTTGACTGGCGTGCAGCCGACAGCAAAGGGGCCGCCAACCCGCAAACATCCGCGCCCAGAATAATTGCCTTGGCCATGTCTATGCCATTGCGTATACCGCCCGAGGCAATCAACACCGCATCCTTTGGCAAAACCGACTGTGCGTCTTGGAGCGCTTCGACCGTTGTCAGACCCCAGTCTTGGAACACCAATCCCAAATCATCTGCGTCATCCGCGCGACGGTGGTATTCGATCCGGCTCCAGGATGTGCCGCCGCGTCCAGCCACATCGAAATGGCGCACACCTGCCTTCAATCCCAAACGGATGTCCGCAGCCGACAAACCCGACCCCACCTCTTTGAACAGTAGAGGGACCGACATTTGCGGCACCAAATCCGTGATTGCGGCCGCCAATCCCGAAAAATCGCGATCACCTTCAGGCTGCACGGCCTCTTGCAAGGGATTGAGGTGAAGGTACAGGCCATCTGCCTGCAAGACATCAACAGCATCCTGACAATGCTGTGCCGTCAGCCCTGCGCGCAGCTGCACAGCCCCTATGTTTCCGATCAAGGGTGCGGTCGGTGCGAATTTACGTAAATCAAAGCTTTGGCCCGCAACAGGATTGGCAAACATCACACGTTGGGAGCCAACCGCCATCGCGACGCCGCAGGCTTCCGCGGCTTCTGCCAAGGTCTGGTTGATCTTTAAAATCGCATCACCGCTGCCACCGGTCATGGACGAAATCAACAAAGGAAACCGCATGGGTTTCCCCAGAAAATCTACCGAAGGATCAATCTCGTCGAGATGCAGCTCTGGCAGAGCTCTATGGGTCAGGTTTATTCCATCAAACCCGCTTTGCGAGCGTTCAACACCGGGGTCATCCGCCAGAACCCGAAGATGATCCAGTTTGCGCCCCGCGACCGAGCGATCCACAGCCTCGTCCGACATCAACGCTCCAATTCCAGATGGGCTCGTATCAATTCGCCCGGGTTCGTCTGAGCCGCCAACAAGGATAGTTCGCCGCACAAAACCACACCCGCACAAATTCCCGCCAAACGGCGCGCATTGTCACCAGCAGGCCGGTCCTCTTTGCACCCTATCGCGGCAAGATGGTCTTCGACCATGGGGTTTCCTTTCCCCGCACCAACAGAGCCGACAATCAGGTTGGGCAATGTGCAGGAAAAATACAAATCGCCATCGCGGTCTTCACAATGAACAAATCCCTGACTTCCTTCGATGATGTTCGCGGCGTCTTGGCCCGTCGCAAGATAAAACGCCAACAACATGTTCGCAAAATGGGCATTCGCACTGCGCAATGATCCCGCAAGGATTCCGCCCATCAGATTTTTTTCCGTGTTGATCCTGACGACCTGCTCTGCCGTGGTGCGCAACATCCGCCGCAACAGGCGTTGGGGAATGTCGAGCTCTGCAACAACGTATTTACCACGCCCCAGCAGTCCGTTCACAGCCGAAGGCTTTTTGTCAGCACACAGATTTCCAGATATCGACGCGTAACTTAGCGAAGGTTCCTGCCGAAGTATCCACGACAACACGGCATCGGCAGCTTTTGTGACCATGTTGTGTCCAGACGCATCACCCGTCGCACATTCCATCCGAATATACAGCAAATTACCGGCAATCTGACGGTTTAGCTGCAACAATCGTGCGAACCGGCTCGTCGATCTTACGACGTCAGCAATGTCATCAAATCGTGCTTCGATCCGTTGCCACGCTGCATGAGCTGACGCCGCATCCTGCGCGCGCACCATGATGGATCGTGTCATACGTTCATCAATCAAAGTCACGTTTATACCACCCGCGTGCCGTGACACCCCTGCCCCGCGCGCAGTGGAAGGCCACAAGGGGGTCTCGTAGGTGGTCATCGGCACACGCACCGGCCCATCGACAAGGTTGCCGCGAAATTGAATTGGTCCAACCCACTGGGTCGGAATTGGCGTCATATGCGTTTCAGCCTTACTCACGCGGCCTCTCATCCCTCGGCACTTAGCCATTTTTTACAGCGCTCAAGGCACGCCGTTCAAGTCGGTCTTGTGCTTTTGCGATGGCCCTCTGAAAGGAAAAAACCAGCGAGAAAACACCTTCTCTTAAAGAAGAGTTACAATGACAACGGCTCGTTGTCCATGCAAGCCTTACAGTCAATGTGTCAGAAAAATTAGACAGTGACCAGCCTGTCGCTGATTTATCTGTATTTGCTTAATGGTGTGGAAGATCGCGGCATTCACGCGTGTGCCCGCTGCAATTACACCTAGAGGCTTGATGCGATTTAGCCAAGCCTTTGAACGCAAAAAGTTCCAAATGCCCGATTTTACGGCGTAATATAATTTTTTTAGTAGCTAGTAAATTTTTTTATTGACGGCAGGCGAACGAAGCGCGCAGGCTGACCACGAGGAGAAAACAAAATGTCGCACGATGCATGGACCGCGCAGACGCTTGATAAGATGCCGACGGCTGAAATCATGGCTTTGGCCTCTGCGCGTCGCGACGCACATTGGGGACGTAGGGTCACATATTCACGCAAGGTCTTTGTGCCACTGACCAACATGTGCAGGGATACCTGTTCTTATTGTACATTTGTAAAGCACCCGTCAGACCCGGCTGCACAAATCATGACCCCCGATCAGGTACTTGCAGAGGCGCGCAAAGGCGAGGCACAGGGCTGCAAGGAGCTTTTGTTCAGCCTTGGTGAAAAACCAGAGTTGCGCTATGCGACCGCGCGTCAGGCGCTCAAACATCTGGGCTACGACAAAATGACCGATTATCTGGCGGACATGTGCGCCTTGGTCTTGCGCGAGACGTCGCTTCTGCCACATGTGAATGCGGGCACATTGGCCGAAGACGAAATTGCGCGACTTCGCCCCGTTGCGGCGTCAATGGGGATGATGTTGGAAACCATCAGTCGGCGCCTGACCCGCCCCGGAATGCCGCATCATGCATGTCCTGACAAAGTCCCTTTGCAGAGACTTCGGACATTAGACCGAACAGGTGCACAGGCTGTGCCGTTTACGACCGGGTTACTGATCGGTATCGGCGAGACATGGGATGAACGGATAGAAGCGCTTCAGGCCATAAACGCGGCTCATGAACGGCACGGTCATATTCAAGAAGTTATTATCCAGAATTTCCAGCGTAAGCCGGATATTGCCATGGCAAAACACCCTGAGCCTGCTTTGGACGATATGCTGCGCACGATTGCGGCGGCGCGATTGATCTTGTCGCCAGATATCAGCCTTCAGGCACCGCCCAATCTGCACAAGCGGCACGTGGCCTATCTACAGGCGGGAATTAATGACTGGGGCGGCATCAGCCCTGTTACAATTGACTATATCAATCCCGGCCATGATTGGCCCGAAATCACCAAATTGGCCGACGGCTGTGCGCAATCCGGTTTTGATCTATGCGAACGCCTGACGGTCTATCCACGTTTCATATCCGCGCGCAGTGCTTATCTGGACCCCGGTCTCGCTGCGCGGATTGCGGCCATGGCACGCGGCGACGGTTTGGCCCGTTCCCAACAGCTGGAGGCAGCAGAATGAAAGACGGACCCAATCAGTTCCAGCGTCGTCGCAAAGTCGATTTGCAAGCCCAGCTTGAGGCTGCCTCGCGGCCTGTCTGGCGCATTCTGAATCGGGTTTTGTTGGGTCACGATGTCACCCAAGCACAGGGCACCACCTTGTTTCAGGCGCAAGGAGCAGACATCACCGCGATCTGTGCGACGGCAGACAGCCTGCGTCAGAAAGTGAATGAAGACCGCGTCAGTTTTGTCGTCAATCGCAACATCAATTTTACCAACGTGTGCTACATGGGCTGCCGGTTTTGCGGATTTGCGAAACGCAAGGAAGACGCCGCCGCAGAATGGCTCGAACCACATCAAGTTGCCGAGCGCGCCCAGCAGGCATGGGATCGTGGTGCGACCGAGGTCTGTATTCAGGGGGGGCTGCATCCGAAAATGCCTGCCACCACGTACCGCGACATTATACTGGCGATCAAAGCACGGTTGCCAGATATGCATATTCATGCGTTTTCCCCTTTCGAGGTCTGGTACGGCGCCACAAAAATGGGTCTCAGCTATCGCGATTTTTTGACAGATCTCAAGGAGTGTGGATTGGGCTCAATGCCCGGTACAGCCGCTGAGATTCTGGACACTGAGGTGCGTCAGAAACTGACCAAAAACAAGCTAAGCGCCGCACAGTGGGTCGAGATCATTCGCACAGCACATCAGGTTGGTATCCCGACAACAGCCACGATCATGTACGGACATGTAGACGGACCCACACATTGGGCCGCCCACATCGCGTTGTTGCGCGATATCCAACGCGACACCGGCGGCTTTACAGAGCTTGTCCCGTTAAGCTTTGTGCACACGGAGTCACCCCTTTACACTCAGGACCCAAAAAACGTTCGCCCCGGGCCCACGTCTAACGAAGTGGATCTGATGCACGCCGTGTCGCGCATTATGCTGCACGGCTACATCGATAACATTCAAGTCAGCTGGACCAAGCTTGGCCCGGCCCATGCGCAAGATATGTTATTTCGCGGCGTGAATGATCTGGGCGGCACTTTAATGAATGAAAGCATCTCGCGCAGCGCAGGTGCAGATCACGGTCAGGAGATTACCGCGCTAGAGCTGTGCCAGATCATCCGGGCGGCCGGAAGGATTCCGGTGCGCCGGAACACAACCTACAAAGTCATCGATGTCTATGATGATCATGATCCGGCGCCTTTGGCCCCTTTGGTTGCCCGTCAGAACAAAGATCCGTTGGATTTTTTGCGTATGTTTCCCGAGGCTTCCGCATGACTGCCCTAAGGGTGACATTGCTTGCCGGAGGCGTCGGCGGTGCAAAAATGGCCGAAGGCTTTGCCAACCTGCCCAATGTGGCGTTGACCGTGATTGGAAATATCGCGGATGATCAGGACTTTCACGGATTATGGGTGTCTCCGGACATCGACACCATGCTGTATACCTTATCAGGTCGTATAAATCGCGATCAGGGCTGGGGGGTTGCAGACGAAGGGCGCCGTGCACTCGATACTTTGGCAGAGCTGGGCGCAGACACATGGATGTTTTTGGGTGATCGTGACTTTGGCCTGCACATCTATCGGACAGAACGGTTAGGGCAAGGGCACCGCCCCACTGACATCACATTGGACATAGCAAAACAGTTTGGGATCAAATCACGCATTTTGCTCCCAACGGATGAAAAGGTGCAAACGCAGGTTTGCACAGAACAGGGATGGCTCAGTTTTCAGGACTATTTCGTTCGCTTGCGCTGTGAACCTTCTGTCAGCGCTCTTCATTTTGAAGGCATCGATGCTGCCAAGCCCACACAAGAAACTTTGAACGCAATAAAGGACGCCGATTTGATTGTCATCGCACCGTCCAACCCGTTGGTCAGCATCGCCCCAATCCTCGAGATTGAGGGGATCGTAGAGGCGATGCGGGCGGCAAGTGCGCCGGTTTACGCAGTATCGCCCTTGATCGCGGGTAAGGTAGTCAAAGGTCCGGCTGATCGCATGATGGCCTCGTTGGGGCTGCGCCCCAACGCCTTGGGTGTGGCCGAACATTATGCTGGAATTTTGGATATTTTTGTCGCAGATCGCGCAGACAGCAGCTTTGCGACGCAGATCAAAGATGTTGGGATGCGTCCAGTCTTTACAGATATTCTTATGTCTGATCTCGCGGCAAAAACACGGCTCGCAGGCGATGTAATTCAGATGTTTGTCTCCGAAACCAAAAGGGTATCGATGTGACTGCGCGCACTCTTATTGCTGTCCCAGTAAAGGATCCAAGCGTTGCCAAGGTGAGGCTCGCTTCTGACCTGAGCAAACCGGCTCGAAGCCGTCTTGCAAGCGTTATGCTGCGCCGCACGCTTGTATTCCTTGCCCCGGGTATACGTGCAGGCTGGGATCTTGCCGTCGTAACAAGTAGCACACAAGTTGCGCGCGTGGCACAGGCCATGGGGGTTAATGTTATTCGCGAACAGTGTGCAGCCGGTCTGAATTCAGCCGGAGACGAAGCTATCGACTGGGCAGACAGAGCGGGATACGAGCGCTTGGCCCTGATACCATCCGATCTAATAGATCCCATTGCAGAGGACTTGGCACGGCTACTTGCCAGCAATACGCAAGTAACTATTTGTCCCGCTCATGATGGGGGCACCAATGCGTTGGTCGTCACATTGCCCTATTCTGCAGGGCTTTTTTACGGTCCCAATTCGGCGCAACTGCATTACGACGCTGCAAAAGCAGCAGGTCTTACACCGTCATTTTGTTATGCAAAAAGCTTTCAGTATGATCTTGATACCGCCGCGCAACTGGGCCCTGCGATACGAGAATATCCAGACCTTGCCCAAGCTATCCGGGACAACTGAAGATGGTCACCTTAGATGCACTCCGTGACCTGCCCTCCATCCATCCCGGCGATGATCTAGCGGACATAATTGGGGATGCTCTGCGCGATGCAGGTGGCGTTCAGGCAGGCGATATTTTGTGCCTAGCACATAAAATTGTGTCCAAAGCTGAAGGCAACGTCATCGATTTGGCAACAATAAAACCCGGCGCCGAGGCCCTGCGCATCGCCGCTGAGCTGAACAAAAACCCTTCCAAGGTCGAGGTTGTTCTGTCCCAGTCAACCCGCGTGGTGCGCGCGTTCAAACGACCCACGCAAAACGAAGGAACCTTGATCTGCGAACACCGTCTGGGCTTTATCTCGGCCAATGCGGCTGTCGATGAAAGCAATACATCCGACGGCACCGTAATTACCTTGCCAGACGATCCCGATGCCAGCGCGCGCACCATTGGCAAAGCCCTAGAAACCCGCTTTGGCGTTCCCTTGGGTGTGGTCATTACCGACACCTTTGGGCGGCCCTGGAGGCTTGGTCAGGTCAATGTGGCCATAGGGTTGTATCGTGTTCCCGCTAAAACGTCCGAAATTGGCGGTGTCGATGCATGGGGGCGCCCTTTGTCAGTCACAGAGCCTGCGTTATCAGATGAAATTGCAGCCGCCACCGGGCTTGTTGTGCGCAAAGCAGCACGTACGCCCCTTGTGCGTCTGCGGGGACTGGAATGGACTGCGTCCGACACCACAAGCGCAAGAGACATCCTGCGCGCTACCAAAGAGGATATGTTTCGATGACCGTGGCCATTATCGGGGGCACCGGCCCCCAAGGACGTGGGCTTGCCCTGCGATTTGCTTTAGCTGGCATACCGATTGCGATCGGTTCACGCGACGCGGCTCGTGCGGCCGACGTCGCGGCCGATCTTGCGGCAAAGCTTCCCGATGGCAGTGCAGCCATCACCGGACATGACAATGCCGGCGCTGTCGCCGCTGCTGACGAAATGGTGATACTCGCAGTGCCGTGGTCGGGGCATAATGCAACTTTGACAGACATTGCATCGGGTCTGAAGGATAAAATTCTTGTCGATATTGTCGTCCCGCTGAAAGAGGGTGACCCCAAAAAGGTGGACATGCCGCCCGAGGGGTCCGCGACCGAAGCTGCACAGGCTCTGCTTGGCCCCGATATCTCGGTTATGGGGGCTTTGCATAACGTCTCTGCACATACGTTGAATGACCTGCAGGCCGACATCAATTGCGATATCTTGGTCTGCGGAAACGGCTTGGCCGCTCGTAAAAAGGTAATGGCCCTGATCGAACATCTAGGGGTCAAAGCCTTCAATGCAGGCGACGCAGAGGCCGCCCGCTGCATCGAGGCGCTGACCCCAATCCTGATACGCATAAACATGTCCAAGGCCGTGCCGTTCACCCATGCCGGCATTCACATCTGGCCCCCCAAAAAACACTGAAGACAGGGAGTAAAAAAATGGAATTTGGCATCACTTTCAAAGGCTTCATGGAACCTGCGCGCGCGCGCAAGCTGGTCGCACAGGCCGAAGAGGCAGGCTTCACATACTGCTGGTTCTATGACAGTCATATCCTTTGGCGCGAAAGCTATCCCGCCATGGCGATGTGTATGGAGCATACCAAAAACATGCGCTTTGGACCATGTGTCACAAACCCCAATACCCGCGAATGGTCAGCAGCGGCATCTCTTTTCGGATCGCTCGCGGCGCAATCGGGCGGCCGGTTCGACATTGGTGTGGGCCGCGGAGACAGCGCGGTCCGTGTCATGGGACGCAAACCCGCGCGTCTTGCCGTGATGGACGAGTTCATCGATGTGGTCAAAGCGCTTGTTCGTGGAGAAGAGCAGCAATACGGCGATGTCCCCAATCCAATTCAGTTTCCATGGGCCACGGGGTACGAGCTGCCTGTTTGGGTTGCGGCCTATGGGCCCAAGGCACTGGACAGTGCGGGGCGAAAAGGGGACGGTCTGATCCTACAGATCGCCGAGCCTGCAATCTGTAAGTGGCTGGGCAGTCAGGCAATTGAAGCTGGCGAGAAGGCAGGGCGTGATATGTCAAACTATCGTATCATGGCCGCAGCCCCTGCCTATTTTGGTGACATGGACAGCTGCCGCGAGGCGACCCGATGGTTCCCGGCCATGGTCGGAAATCATGTTGCTGATATCGTTGAAAAATATGGAACGCAAAGATCTGATATCCCCGAGAGCCTGACAGCCTATGTCAAGGATCGCAAAGGCTACGATTACTCGAAACATGGTCAAAGCGATAACGCGTACCTCGACTTTATTACCGATGATATCATTGACAGTTTTGCCGTCCTCGGAACCCCGGATGATCACATTTCCAAGCTTAAAACATTGGAAGCCTCGGGCATAACCCAGTTCAACATCTACCTCGACAACGGCGATGAAGAAAACATAATCGCTGAATATGGCCGCACCGTTATCCCAGCGCTGTCCTAGGACTTGCCAGTGCCATTTAAACGATAGACCCGGGGCAGATTCCCCGACACTTAAAAAGGCTCCGGGCACTTGCCCGGAGTGCTCCCGGTATATGACCCAAATAGACGATGCACCCAGAAAAGCCTCGCGTATCCAACGAGAGCGGCAGGAACAAATTTTTCAAGCAGCTTTGGACGTATTTTCAACCCACGGGTTTCGCGGCGCATCTATCAACCAAATTGCAGCCCAAGCCGGCATGTCTACGCCCAGCCTGCTCTATTATTTCAACGATAAACAAGCACTGTACCGCGCCATCTTAAGGCGCACCATCGAACTTTGGCTGGGTCCGTTACATGCTCTTAACGAGACAAGCGGTGACCCTGTCGAAGAGATTTGCGCCTACATCCAGCGAAAAATTGATATGTCCCGCAATTTTCCACGCGAAAGCCGACTTTTCGCCGCCGAAATTCTTATGGGCATTCCACACGCGCAGGACGCCGTTTTCGAACCCCTGCGTGACACATTTCACATTAAAATTTCGCTGATCGATCGGTGGGTAAATGCAGGCCGGATAAGCCAACAAGATCCCCATCACCTGATGTATTCAATCTGGGCCACAACCCAGCATTATGCCGATTTTGAAGCGCAGATTGCTGGGTTGTCTCCAAATAGACTACCAACGCTTTGGGAAGATGCAGATGCATTTCTCGTACCGATGTACCGTAAATTGCTGACGCCAACATGATCCTTGACCGTGAAGCCCAAGGACATGCGGCTATGCTGGCCTTTTCTGCATTGGTTTCTTTTTCATTCAGCTTTGGCCATTTAATCGCAGCCGAAATTTCCGCGGGCGTGTTGACTGCTGTCCGTTTTGCCATTGCCCTTGTCGTTATGGTCGGTCTGGCAGTGGTTTTACGTCAGCCGCTCGCGCCACTTTTCCACCGAGCATGGCGGTGGATGATCTTGGGTGGGCTTATGGCCATCTATTTCATTACAATGTTCGAAGCACTGCAAATCACATCACCGGTCGCGACGGCTGCTGTCTTTACGCTTACGCCATTCATAGCGGCAAGTTTGGGGTGGCTTATCCTAAGACAACCCACCAGTCCTGGGACGCTTTCAATATTGGGGCTGGGGGGCGTTGGGTCTCTTTGGGTGATTTTTCGCGCCGATATCGACCGGGTATTGGCCTTTGATATTGGCCCGGGCGAAGCGATATTTATGCTCGGCGCTGTGTGCCACGCGGCCGTTCCTGCAGTTTCGCGTCGGCTGAGTGATGGCGCCACGACATTTCAGGTCGCCACCGGATCGGTCGCCGGAGCGCTTGTTGTAACGTCAATTTACAGCCTTCCTGACCTGCTTGAAACCGACTTTTCCGCCTTGCGGCCCTTGGTTTGGGTTGTTGCTTTGTACCTTGGCGTAATAACCACGGCTTTGACCTTTTTCCTGTTGCAGTTCGCCGTGCCGCGATTAGGGCCGGGCAAACTTATGGCCTACACCTATCTCGTACCATGTTGGGTTGTCTTGCAAGGACTGCCCCTCGGGCAGACAGAACCGATCATTGTTTATGGTGGCGTAGGGCTAACCTTGTGCGCCATGGTCTTATTGCTACGCACAAAGGCCAGCTAGGCAATCACGCCACGCAAGAGGATCTCTTTGACAGACTTTTTTGTCTCCAGCCACTGCGGATCAGATAAGGCTTTGCTTTTGTTCAGCGTTTGAATTTGATGCGTAAAGTCGGCGTAATGCTGGGTCGTCGCCCAAATCGCGTAGAGCAAATGCCGCGCCGAAATCGGGCGCATCAACCCCCGTGCGATCCAACCGTCAATAATTGCAATTCGGTCGTCCGTCCATCGGCGCAGTTCGCCCTCAAGATAATCCTGAACGATGGGCGCACGCTGAATTATTTCGTTGGCCCAGACTTTGGATCCATTGGGCCGCGCGCGCGCGAGCTCTAGCTTGGTGTCTATATAACTGCCCAGAGCATCATAGGGCATTGCATCTGGCTGCAGTGAATCCGCCGCTGCGCGCCAGACGTTAAAAATGTCCTCGACCACCCGACGGTATAGCGTTTCCTTTGTTTCAAAATAATAGACCACATTCGATTTGGGCAGTCCTGCGACCCCAGCTATCCGTCCAAAAGACGCTCCGGCATATCCATAATCAGCAAAAACCTGCTCTGCGGCAATAAGAATCCGGTGCATCATTTCCTGACGCTGGCGTGATTGTACGCCCTGATGAGCCCGCATTAACCCTGCCTTTGATGCTAAAGTTTTGATGTCTTGCCGCCAAGCATAGCATTTCGTGTCCGATTTGTCAGAAAAACCTTGACCGATCGTGCAGAACTTCTCAGCATCAAGTCAAAGAAGACGGCAACGTCTGGTGAATTGCACGGGGATAATAATGGCGCATGGCAAAAATCTGCGGATCGATCCGGATCGGTTATGGGACAGTTTGATGGAGATGGCCAAAATCGGGCCAGGCATAGCTGGCGGCAATAACCGTCAGACGCTCACGGACGAGGACGCTGAAGGTCGCGCACTGTTTCAATCGTGGTGCGAGGATGCGGGTTTGACCATGGGCCTCGACACAATGGGAAATATGTTCGCAACCCGAGCAGGCCAAGACCCCGACCTGCTGCCCGTTTATATGGGTTCGCACTTGGACACCCAGCCCACAGGCGGGAAATACGATGGCGTCCTCGGAGTGCTGGGCGGTCTGGAAGCCATCCGCACCCTAAATGATATGGGTGTCAAGACAAAGCGTCCCATCGTTTTGACGAACTGGACCAACGAAGAAGGCACCCGTTTTGCGCCACCAATGCTGGCCTCGGGTGTTTTTTCGGGCAGGCATACCCAAGACTGGGCCTATGCGCTCACAGATGCTGAGGGCAAGACAGTAGGCGAGGAACTAAAACGGATCGGCTGGATTGGTGACGAAGAGGTCGGAGCGCGCAAGATGCATGCAATGTTCGAATTGCATATCGAGCAAGGACCCATTCTGGAAGCTGAAAACAAGGATATTGGCGTGGTTACCCATGGGCAGGGTCTGCGTTGGATTGAATGCACGATTACCGGCAAAGAAAGCCACACCGGCTCAACCCCAATGCACATGCGCAAAAATGCCGGGCTGGGACTGGCACGTATCACCGAACTGGTTCACCAGATCGCCATGGACAACCAGCCCAATGCCGTGGGCGCGATCGGCCATGTCGACCTGTATCCCAACAGCCGTAATATCATCCCCAGCAGGGTGGTCTTTACCGTGGACATGCGCACACATCTTTTGGACAAGCTTAACGCAATGGTCGACGACTTTATGGCGAAAGCACCGGAGCTATGCGCCGAAATCGACGTCACGTTCAGTGCCAAGGTTGTGGGCCACTTTGATCCCCCCGCATTTGACGAGGCTTGCGTTTCGGCCGTGCGCAATGCGGCCGAAACTCTGGGGTACTCTCATATGAACATAGTCTCGGGTGCGGGCCACGATGCCTGCTGGATCAACGACGTCGCCCCGACGGCCATGATCATGTGCCCCTGTGTTGACGGTCTCAGCCATAATGAGGCTGAGGACATCACCAAAGACTGGGCACAAGCCGGAACCGATGTCTTGTTGCACGCCGTTCTGGACGCCGCCGAGATCGTAGAATGATCCGCGACATGCTAACCATGGGCCAATTCAATCCGTTCAGCGCACTGCGCTCAGGTCACGATTGTCCTTGCGTCTTTGCCTACGGAAGGCGCGCATACCCTTCACAAAAGCTATCAGACCAAAGGTAAATGACCATGTCAAAAGTCATCAAAAACGGAACAGTCGTCACAGCGGATCTTAGCTACAAGGCGGATGTGTTGGTCGACAATGGTGTCATTACAGAAATCGGCCAGAATTTGTCTGGCGATGAAACCCTGGACGCCACGGGTTGCTACGTCATGCCCGGCGGCATTGATCCGCATGTCCATCTGGAAATGCCGTTTATGGGAACATATTCCAGTGACGATTTTGAATCCGGCACGCGTGCGGCCTTGGCAGGCGGCACAACGATGGTTGTCGATTTCTGCCTTCCCAACCAGAACGAAAGCCTGCTGGATGCGATCAAACGCTGGGACAACAAATCCACCCGCGCAAATTGCGACTATTCGTTCCACATGGCGGTCACATGGTGGGGCGAGCAGGTCTTTGACGACATGCAGGCCGTCGTCCAGCAGCGTGGCATCAATACCTTCAAGCATTTTCTCGCCTACAAAGGCGCATTGATGGTCAATGACGATGAATTGTTTGCGAGCTTTAGCCGTCTGTCCGAACTAGGTGCAACAGCCATGGTACACGCTGAAAACGGCGATGTGGTGGCAGAGATGACAGCCCGGCTGTTGGCCGAAGGCAACAATGGTCCCGAAGCGCATGCCTATTCACGCCCCTCTCAAGTCGAAGGAGAGGCCACAAACCGTGCCATCATGATCGCAGACATGGCGGGCGTGCCTTTGTATGTTGTTCATGTCAGCTGTGAAGAAGCACACGAGGCTATCCGCCGCGCTCGGCAGAACGGCAAACGTGTCTGGGGCGAGCCGCTTATTCAGCACCTGACGCTTGATGAAAGCGAATACTTCAACCCCGATTGGGACCATGCCGCGCGTCGGGTCATGTCCCCCCCCTTCCGGAACAAAAAACACCAAGACAGCCTTTGGGCAGGATTGATGTCGGGATCGTTGTCCTGCGTGGCCACCGATCACTGCGCCTTTACCACGGAGCAAAAGCGGTTTGGCGTCGGCGATTTTTCTAAAATCCCCAATGGAACAGGTGGAGTTGAAGACCGCCTGCCCATGCTGTGGACGCATGGTGTTGCAACAGGGCGACTGACGCCCAATGAATTTGTTGCCATGACCTCGACCAACATTGCCAAGATCTTGAACTGCTATCCACGCAAAGGCGCAATCCTTGTGGGGGCTGATGCGGATCTGGTCGTTTTTGATCCTGAAAAAACAAAAACGATTTCAGCCGGCACACAACAATCCTCAATTGATTACAATGTGTTCGAAGGCCAAGCCGTAAAAGGTCTGCCGCGTTACACACTGTCCCGGGGCAAGGTCGCCGTCATGGATGGCGAGATCCGCACACAAGAAGGCCACGGAAAATTTGTCGAACGCGCGCCCAATGGCACGATCAATAAGGCGTTGTCGCAATGGAAAGACCTGACGGCTCCCCGACCAGTGGAGCGTACGGGGATCCCTGTGACAGGCGTTTAAACGTATAAGGACCATGCATACCCCATGACATCTGTCATTTCAGCTCAGAACCTAAGTCTTACATTCGAAACGAATGATGGACCCGTGCACGCGCTTAGCGAGGTGACCTTGGACATCGCTAAAGGGGACTTCGTGTCTTTCATCGGGCCATCAGGATGTGGCAAGACAACTTTTTTGCGTGTTATGGCCGATCTTGAACAACCAACTGGTGGAACCGTCACTGTCAATGGCGTATCGCCCGGTGCAGCGCGTCTGGCACGCAGCTACGGATACGTATTTCAAGCAGCAGGCCTATATCCGTGGCGAACCATCGCGGGAAACATTCGTCTGCCGTTAGAGATCATGGGCTATAGCCGGGCCGATCAGATGCAACGCGTGGCAAAGGTGCTGGATCTGGTTGATCTGAATGGGTTTGAAAAGAAATTCCCATGGCAACTATCTGGGGGGATGCAGCAACGGGCCTCTATCGCGCGGGCGCTGGCGTTCGATGCCGATATCCTTTTGATGGATGAACCATTTGGCGCTCTTGATGAAATCGTACGTGACCACCTGAATGAACAGCTTCTTCAACTTTGGGCAAAAACACAAAAAACGATTGCCTTTGTGACTCATTCGATTCCCGAGGCTGTCTATTTATCAACCCATATCGTCGTTATGTCACCACGACCGGGACGGGTCACGGATGTCATCACCAGTCCATTGCCACGCGAACGCCCGCTTGAAATCCGTGATACGCCGGAATTTCTAAGCATTGCGCATCGCGTACGTGAAGGGCTAAGGGCCGGGCATTCCTATGACTGATCTTGTCGATCCTCTCCGTCCTTCGCTGGCGGAAACGTCTTTGTTAACCTCGGTATGCGCCAAGGGGCCGGGACCGTTTGCATGTCGGGTGACAGACAGTGCGTAGTATTGTCCCTGTCATAACTGTCTTGGCGGCGATCGTGGGATTATGGGTGTTGGCTGTAGGCCCTATGAACATTCGCGGCGCGTTGGATGTCGCTGAAAGAAGCGGGGCCGAGATTGTCCCAGAGGGCTCTGTGCCGCGCCGCGACGTCAGAGTATGGCGGTTAATGCTGGACAATCCCGACCATGTCGCACAGGGCTATGACCTCAAACGCCCGCGGCTGCCCACACCCCAGCAGGTTTGGTCGGAATTATGGAAAACTACCGGCGCAATGGTAGAGCGTGGGCGCACATGGTCCAAACGATCCTTGATCTATCACAGCTGGATCACCCTGAATTCAACGCTTTGGGGTTTTTTGCTGGGTACATCAATTGGCATCCTTGGGGCCATTGCCATAACCTATTCGCGCGTCGCAGATATGAGCGTTATGCCTTGGGCGATAATATCTCAAACTGTGCCCATTGTGGCCCTAGCGCCCATGATCATCGTTTTGTCCAATCAGGTCGGTATCGAAGAGCGCGCTGTGCCCAAAGCCATAATCTCCGCCTATCTGTGTTATTTTCCAGTCCTTGTGGGCATGGTCAAAGGACTGAGGTCCCCTGCCCCGGCGCAACTTGACCTGCTGAAGACGTATAACGCATCCGGCACACAAAGCTTTTTGAAGCTGCGTCTACCGGCCAGCGTCCCGTTTTTGTTCACGTCGCTCAAGGTTGGTATCGCCGCTGCCCTTGTGGGCACGATTGTCGGTGAACTGCCCACCGGTGCGATCAGTGGACTGGGTGCGCGGATCCTCATCGGCGATCAGTTTGGCAACCCCTTCGCGATATGGTCTGCGCTTTTTGCCGCCGCAATTCTTGCAGGTGTGATGGTGACCTGCCTCGATGTGCTACAACGCGTGGTCCTGTCACGCATGGGAATGAGATCATGATCTGGCTGGGTTTTTCACTGGTCTTTTGGGTTGCGGCCTGGATGCTCAATATCCGGTTGGCAAATTCCGTGTATTCTAAATCACTTGCGGTGCGCATCGTGGTGCCACTGATATTCGGTGCGACCCTTTTGGTTCTTTGGGAAGGCATCGTCCGCGGCCTGAATGTGTCGCCAATTATCTTGCCTGCGCCCAGTCTTGTTGCCCAAACGTTGGCCGGATCTACAGATATCTTATGGATCGATTTAAAGCAGACCGTCTTGAAGGGCGCGTTGCGAGGCTATGTGATCGGCGCCAGTGTTGCGTTTGTCGTGGCCGTGTTAATCGATCGCAGCCGGTTCCTGACGCGGGGGCTTTTACCCATCGGCAATTTTGTCGCCGCGTTACCAATCGTCGGCATAGCGCCTATTTTGGTGAATTGGTTCGGCTTTGACTGGCAGTCCAAGGCCGCTGTTGTCGTGGTCATGGTGTTCTTTCCCGTTCTTGTGAATACCGTGCAGGGATTACGGGAAACAGACGCAATGCAGCGTGATCTGATGCGGACCTATGCCGCAGGATATGGGTATACATTGCTAAAACTGCGCTTGCCTGCGGCCATGCCATTTGTCTTTAACGGCTTGAAAATCGCAACCACTCTGGCCCTGATCGGAGCCATAGTCGCCGAATATTTCGGATCTCCGACACGTGGTATGGGATTTCGGATTTCGACCGGGGTGGGCAGCTTGTCCATTGACCTCGTTTGGGCCGAAATCACCGTCGCAGCCCTTGTCGGAACCGGATTTTATGGCATCGTGGCCTGGATAGAAAAACACGTGACCTTTTGGCACCCGTCCCAACGAGGTTAGTCATTTACTGAAACTTGCATCCAACAAGGAGACCAAAACAATGAAAATGAAAACAACCTTGGCAGCCACCGCGCTGTCGCTGATCGCCGGCAATGCATTGGCTGCCGATGATGTCACGTTGCAGCTTAAGTGGGTCACACAAGCGCAGTTCGCCGGATACTATGTGGCCTTGGATCAGGGCTTCTATTCCGATCAGGACCTAAATGTCACGATCAAACCGGGTGGCCCGGATATTGCCCCGACGCAGGTTCTGGCCGGTGGTGGCGCAGACGTAACGGTCGAATGGATGCCCGCTGCTCTGGCCGCCCGCGAAAAGGGTCTGCCTATGGTGAATATCGCGCAACCCTTCAAGTCGTCAGGTATGATGCTGACCTGTCGTAAGGATGCCGGTGTGGCAAGCACGGATGACTTCGCGGGTAAAACCCTGGGTGTGTGGTTCTTTGGAAACGAATTCCCGTTTCTCAGCTGGATGAGCCAGCTTGGCATTCCAACCGATGGCAGCGACGCGGGTGTCGAAGTTCTTAAGCAAGGATTCAACGTTGATCCAATTCTTAACGGACAGGCAGCCTGTATTTCCACCATGACCTACAATGAATATTGGCAGGTGATCGATGCAGGTCTGTCACCTGATGACCTGATCACCTTCAAATACGAAGATCAGGGTGTGGCTACGCTTGAAGACGGCTTGTATGTTCTAGAAGAGAACCTGTCAGATCCAGCCTTTGCAGGCAAAATGGAACGCTTCGTCCGGGCGTCCATGCAAGGTTGGAAATGGGCTGAAGAGAACCCAGAAGACGCAGCCATGATTGTGCTGGATTATGACGAGACGGGGGCCCAGACAGAAGAGCATCAGGTTCGCATGATGGGTGAGATTGCAAAACTCACAGCCGGATCCAATGGTGCTTTGGACACAGCAGATTACGAACGTACCGTGGCCTCGCTCTTGGCCGGTGGATCTGATCCTGTGATTACGATGCAGCCATCAGGCGCATGGACCCATGCCATCACAGATGCTGCTTTGAACTAATGCGCAAAGGCCCGGCGATTTTCTGGATCGCCGGGCCTTCCAAAGCGTTACTTATTTCCGGCTATCAACCAATACTAGCCTTTGCCGCAGCATATTCGGCCGCAAGCCGGTCTACCATTTTCTGCACTGGTCCCAGCGAGGTGACCGCGCCGATACCCTGACCACATCCCCAGATGTCTTTCCATGCTTTCGCATCCGTATTGCCACCAGATCCAAAATTCATCGCAGATGGATCGCTCTCGGGAAGGTTATTCGGATCCAGTCCGGCAGCAACGACAGATGGCTTGAGATAATTGCCGTGCACACCCGTGAACAGATTTGTGTACACGATATCATCGGCTGCTCCGTCCACGATGGCCTGCTTGTACCCATCCATCGCGCGCGCCTCTTCTGTGGCAATGAAAGGCGAACCAATATATCCGAAATCGGCGCCCATTGCCTGTGCCGCCAGAACCGCCCCCCCTGTCCCGATCGAGCCCGACAAAGCGATCGGTCCATCGAACCATGTACGGGTTTCGGCCACCAGCGCAAACGGAGACTGCACACCAGCATGTCCACCCGCACCCGTGGCCACGGTGATCAGACCATCCGCGCCTTTGTCGATCGCTTTATGAGCAAAGGTTTGGTTGATAACATCATGTAAAACCATACCGCCATAAGAATGAATGGCCTCGTAAACTTCAACCCGCGCACCAAGGCTGCAAATGATCAGCGGTACTTTGTGTTTCACGCACAGCGCAACATCCTCAGCCAGTCGCGTGTTGGATTTGTGAACGATCAGATTGACAGCGTATGGCGCGGATGGCGCATCAGGATGTGCGGCATCGTAGTCTTCCAGCTCTGTTTTGATCTGGGTCAACCATTGGTCCAGCATCTCAATGGGACGCGCGTTTAGGGACGGAAAAGATCCAACGATCCCGGCCTTGCACTGGGCAATCACAAGCTCGGGGCCGGAAATCAAAAACAAGGGCGCGCCGATGACCGGCAGTCGCATGCGGGATTTTAATTCTGCCAAAGTTGTCATGTCGGATACCTCTAATACTGATTCACTGCAACGAACCATGAATAGTAGCGCTTGCAAAATGAAACGTAGCGGCGCGACGCAGCGTCATGCAAAAATTTGAAGCTGTTTGGTATCCGAGCGGCCTCAACACACGGGAAATTTTAAAATTAAAATCCCGGTGAAACCTGGCAACGATCTTGTGACGGTTTAAACAGACCACTGGCCCTACTCATTTCCGGACAAGAGCCGGGATGATGCACGGGTTGAACGTTGCCTCGGTCCCATTTGCATCCTAGCCTTGCAGTTACATTTTGAAACAGGCCATACCATGCAGTATCACAGTGACGGCTATCATCCCGGCGATCCTGATGTCGCTCTTGCAGATACCTCTGCCCCTTCAACACTTCCCGAAGATCTGGACGTGCTTATTGTCGGAGCAGGGTCTGCCGGCCTAACACTGGCTGCATATCTGGCCAATTTTCCCAAAATACGCACTGCCTTGGTTGAACGAAAAATGGGTCCCCTGACCAAAGGGCAGGCTGACGGAGTGTCCTGCCGGTCCATGGAAATGTTTCAGACTTTTGGCTTTGCGGAAAAAGTCATGCGCGAAGCCTATTGGGTCAATGAGGCTACGTTTTGGAAACCAGATCCCCAAAAACCGGCTCACATAATTCGAAGCGGGCGGGTGCGGGATGTCGAGGACGGCTTGTCAGAAATGCCGCATGTGATCCTGAATCAGGCACGTGTCCACGATATGTATCTGCAAACAATGCGGAATGCTCCAACCCGGGCAGCCCCATTTTATGGCGTTTCAGTAGACGATCTTAGCGCAGACCAAACAGGTGTCACGGTAGCTCTGTCATCCGCAGGCCAATTGCAGACAATACGCGCCCGCTATGTGGTTGGCTGCGACGGTGCGCGCAGCACCATTCGCGGACTTATTGGTCAACATTTGAGCGGAGCTGCTGCCCATCAGGCGTGGGGCGTGATGGACATTCTGGCAACCACAGATTTTCCCGATATCCGGTTCAAATCTTTGGTTCAATCCGCGGCCGAGGGCACCGTCTTGGTGATACCTAGAGAAGGCGGCTATCTTGTGCGTTTGTATGTCGAACTGGACAAGCTCAACCCGGATGAACGCGTCAGTGAGCGCGATCTGGGGGTCAGCAACCTCATTGCCGCAGCCAATCGCATCCTGCATCCCTATACCATTGACGTAAAAGCAGTGGTCTGGTGGTCCGTCTACGAGATCGGCCAGAGGCTTTGTGCACGCTTCGATGATGGATCGTCCCATCCCCACGTGTTTATTGCAGGCGATGCCTGCCACACCCACAGTCCCAAGGCAGGTCAGGGGATGAATGTCTCTATGGGCGATAGTTTCAACTTGGGTTGGAAACTTGTGCACGCTTTGTCTGGACAGTCCGATCCCGAACTGCTGGCCAGCTACTCGCAAGAACGACAGGCGGTCGCACAGGCTTTGATCACCTTTGATCAGGAGTGGGCCGAAATTATGAGCGCCCCGCCCAAGGAACGGGACGCTGACGGTCAAAACCTGCCGTTGTTTCAGAGATATTTTATTGAACATGGTCGATACACAGCTGGCCTGTCCGTTCGCTACCCACCATCGTTCCTGACCGGACCGAGCGATTGGCAATCCTTGGCCGGCGGGTTTGATATCGGAATGCGATTTCACTCTGCCCCTGTTATCCGCCTGGCAGACGGACGAAACGTGCAGCTTGGACATGTTCAAAAGACTGACGCCCACTGGCTTCTGGTATTATTTCTACCCTGCGACAACGGATATTCTCAAACTGGGCTGCTGACGGCATTATGCGACGAACTGAAACCAATCATCGCCTCTGTCACACCGAATGGCTCGGATGTGGACGCAGTCATTGATGTGCGTGCCGTCTTGCAGGCGCATCCCCACAGCCTGAACATTACCGAGATGCCTGATTTGGTCTGGCCGCAAAAAGGCGCGCTGGGACTGCATGATTATGAAAAAGTCTTTTGCGCGGATCCGGTCGGACCGGACATCTATGCGCTACGTGACATTGATCGCAAAACCGGTGCGATGGTTTTGGTACGACCGGATCAATATGTGGCCCATGTCCTGCCGCCAAGTGCCACAAAGGACCTTAACATATTTTTACACGGCGTTTTTCGTCCCAACTAGCACCCCGCCAAGGGTATCAGGCTTGGATTGTTTTCCGCAAACCGCAGGTCTGACCAATCACTGCTTTAATGGCGCAGCCTGCCCCCCAAATCTGGCGAAAATGCACTGTATCGAAAAACTGGACCAGACAAGCCAAAAATGTCGCGTCTGATATGCCGACACCCGTCCGGCACGACCGCAGGTATTTTCAGACTAGGGGGCTATGCAGATGGGTCGCGCTTCGTCATTTTATAATCAGTCAAAGCAAGGAATGATCGCAGAATGTCTTCACTTAAAAAAACTGCCGCGCAGATGGTTGCGGACTCCCGCGCCCGTATCGACGAAATCGAAACCACCAATCTTATCAGGGCTCTCGATGATCCTAACACGGTCATCATCGACATTCGCGACATCCGTGAAAGACAGCGTGCCGGATTTATTCCCGGCAGCGTCCATGCGCCGCGCGGCATGATCGAATTCTGGGTAGATCCTGACAGTCCCTATCACAAAGACATCTTTGCGCAGAAGGGCAAGAGGTATGTCTTTCACTGCGCCAGCGGATGGCGGTCGGCGCTGACAGTGGCGACGCTTCAGGATATGGGCTTTGACGCCTCCCACCTGCGCGAAGGATTTTCCACCTGGGAGGCACAAGGCGGACCCGTCTTGCGTACCGACAGCGGAAAGGAACACTAGGTGAAGGTGTTTATTGCTGGCTTGGCCACGGAAACCAACAGCTTTTCTCCAATGCCGACAGGCCATTTGGCATTCCAAGACACCTTCGTGTCTCGGAGCGCCACGAAAGAGCCCGCAAATCTGTTTTCAGCTCCGATGCATGTGTGGCGAACCCTGTCGGAAGGCCGCGGTTGGGCGGTCTGCGAGGGCCTTGCCGCTTTTGCTCAGCCGTCGGGCATCACCATGCGCGCCACATATGAAAGCTACAGGGACGAAATCCTATCTGCGCTTGCTATGGCAGCGCCTGATATTGTGCTGTTGTCTTTGCATGGCGCAATGATTGCCGAAGGTTATGATGACTGTGAAGGTGACCTGATCACGCGGGCCCGCGCATTGGTCGGGCCTGATATTGTGATTGGCGTCGAGATTGATCCCCACAGTCACCTGACACCAGCTATGCGAGATGGGGCCGATTTGATCGTCGCCTATAAAGAATATCCACATACCGACAGCGCAGACCGCGCCCGCGATCTGTTTGATCTGGCCGCACGCACGGCTCTTGGCCAGATCAGGCCTGTTATGCGGGATTACAATTGCCGGATGGTGTCCATGTATCACACAACCCGTGCGCCTATGCGGGCTTTCGTGGACCAAATGTTGGCTGAGGAAAAACACGGGCGGGCCTTGTCTCTGTCCCTCATCCACGGCTTTCCATGGGGCGATGTCGCAGAGGTCGGAACGCGGGTCTTGGCGATTTGTGATAACAGCGCTGAACAGGCCGAAGAGCTGGCCAGATCTTATGGGCAAATGCTGTGGTCCTTGCGGGCCGAAATTGCCCCCGACTGGCCTGATATTGATGCCGCGCTCGACAAAATAGAGGCCTCGCATGCAGGCCCGCTTGTGCTGGCCGATTTTGCTGATAATGCAGGCGCGGGTGCGCCATCCGACAGTACGTTTGTGCTCCAAAAAATACTGGATCGCCATATGAAGGACATCGCTCTGGGTCTGTTTTGGGACCCTGGAGCAGTACGTCTGTGTCAGGACGCAGGCGTCGGCGCCCGTCTTCGATTACGTGTGGGGGGCAAAGTTGCACCAAGTTCGGGCCAACCTGTGGATATGCAGGTCACAGTGCGCGCAGTGTTGCCGGACATGAGCCAACGTATGGGCGAAGGCAGGATGCCCATGGGCACAGGTGTCTGGATCGAACAAGACGGTGTGCATCTGGTGCTTTGCGATACCAGAACCCAAGCTTTCCACCCCGAAGGTTTTACTGATCTGGGATTGGATCTGGGAAAATTGAGGGCCGTTGTGGTTAAATCCTCGCAGCATTTCTATGCAGGTTTCGGCCCGATCGCCACTGAGGTTGTCTACATAAACGGCCCCGGTACCATCAGTCCGGATTATGGTCAGATCCCCTACAGCAAACGTAACAATCAATTCTGGCCAAGGATGGCGGATCCTTGGGCCGGTTCAAGCCCGGCCTAGAAATTGGTTATCCGCGTTCAAAGAGTCGGTGAGCCATGACGCCAACCCGATCCTCGATTGCCTCGCAGGCATCCAGGATCATGTCTTCACGGAACCGCCGACCGACAATTTGCACACCAACCGGCAAACCATCGTTATAATTCGCCGGCACATTACCGGCAGGCAGACCCATGTAGTTCATGGCAAAGCTATAGAACGCCTTGAGCATGATGTCTTCAGCCCCCTCGCGTCCCTCATAGTCCCGTGCATGCGCATATGTCGGCTGCAACAAAAACGGTGTCAGAACCAAGGGATAGTCTGATAGAAAAACCTGCCAGTTGCGCAGATAGGTGCTGCGTCTTGCATAGGCCTGCAAGAGCTCTGCGCCCTCA
Source organism: Pseudoprimorskyibacter sp. (assembly GCA_029251265.1). Lineage (GTDB taxonomy): Bacteria > Pseudomonadota > Alphaproteobacteria > Rhodobacterales > Rhodobacteraceae > JAQXDR01. The sequence goes on from JAQXDR010000195.1 coordinate 28,009, forward strand.
TAGGGGGGCGCGATGTCAAAACAGTGGTCAAAGTAAGTATTGAATTCCGCGCTGCCGAATTCACGCATCCCTTCGAGCATTAGCATTTTGACCTCTCCGAAAAGAGTTCGCGTTGCCTCGGCCCCTATTTCGGCCACGTTGGGGGGGGCGACTTCTACCACCTCGTAGCCTGCATCGATCAGAGCGTCACACGCCGTCAAAAGAGCCGTCTCAACAGCGGGATGCATCTCAAATCCGTAAGTTTCGCGGGTAAAGGCCACCCGGACAGGACCGTCAGTTGCGGGACCATTCCATGGCATCGGCACCTGCCAGGGATCCATAGGGCTATAGGCGATTGCGCTTTGCATGGCCAAACGCACATCGCGGACCTCGCGACAAATCACGCCCTGAACCGAGGTCGTTTGCGCCAAAATACCCCGTTCTGCGGTTTGGCTTGGGTTATAGGCAGGGGTGCGCCCCAGTCCCGGTTTTATTGTTGCAGCGCCGTTGGCTGCTGCTGGAAAGCGCAGGCTGCCACCAATGTCATTTCCATGCGCAATGGCCCCCATGCCCGACATCACCGCAGACCCGGCACCACCTGAAGATCCACCTGCACTGGCCCAATCATTCCAAGGGTTAAAGGTGCGCCCGTGCAATGGATTGTCGGTCGTGCCGCGAAAGGAAAACTCTGGTGTGTTTGTGCGCCCGATGACAACGGCACCGGCGTTTTTGAGATTGGTCACAAATGGCGAATCGTCCGGGGCAATCAGATCCTTAAACGCAGCAACGCCATTGGGCGTGGCATACCCTTTTTGATCAATGTTTTCTTTTATTGTGACCGGTACGCCATGTAGGGGCCCGACGGGTCCGCTGCGTGCGAAAGCCTCGTCCAATGCTTTTGCGTCGGACATCGCTACATCGCTGAGATCATCAACAACCGCGTTCAAAGACGGGTTGACGTCCGCCATTCTGTCAATCGAAGCAACCACAGCCTCGCGCGCCGAAACCTCGCCTTTGGCAATTTTCAACGCCAATTCACAGGCCGATGCCTGCCAAAGTTTTGTGTCCGGCATGGGGGTCTCCTGAATGGATTATCGGCAAACAACACTATTGGTAACATATTGTCAGGCCTCGGGGTTTGACTCAACAACTTTGCACGTCGCATACTATAGAAACGTCGGAACGCATCTATACCTGCGCATCAAAAAGGGAGTCTATCATGCTGAAATTAGTTCGGCGCAGCTTTGTTACAGGGGTTGCAGCAGCTGCGATTACTTTGTCGCTTAATGCTGCCCCCGCTTCTGCGGAAACCGTTTTGCGGGTTGTCCCGCATTCTGGGTTGAAAATCCTCGATCCGATCTGGACGACAGCCTATATCTCGCGCAACCATGGATACATGATTTACGACACGCTGTTTTCCTTGGATGGCGATGGTGTCGTACAGCCGCAAATGGTTGACACTGTGACCCGCTCTGACGATGGCTTGACCGTGACCATAACCCTTCGTGATGGGCTTATGTGGCACGATGGACAGTCGGTTACGGCGGCCGATACGGTGGCCTCAATCAACCGTTGGGCTGGTAAAGACGCGATGGGTCAAAAGATGATGACCTTTGTCGACAGCCTGAGCGCCACCGATGACCACACTATGGTCTTCGCACTCAACTCGCCCACAGGACTGATCGAATTGGCACTGGCCAAACCGTCATCCAACGTGCCGTTCATGATGCCAGCGCGTATTGCCGCGACGCCGGGCAGCGAGCAGATCGACGAATATGTCGGCTCCGGTCCGTTCATGTTCAATGACGCAGAATGGGAGCCCGGCACCAAAGTGGTGTATGACCGGTTTGAAGGCTACGTGCCACGTTCAGAGCCCACGAACGGCCTTGCCGGCGCGAAAATCGCCAAAGTCGATCGGGTTGAATGGACACCAAATCGCGATATTCAGGCCGCCATCAACTCGTTGGTGGCAGGTGAAGTTGATATCATCGAATCCACACCACCCGATCTGCTGCCGTTGCTTGCATCGAGTGGTGAAGGCTATACGCAGTCGCCAAACTTGGCGGGCTTGCAGTACACCTTCCGCTTTAACGTGTTGCATCCCCCGTTCGATAACCCGAAAATTCGTCAGGCGCTGCTTTATGCGTTTAACCAAGAGGATTTCCTTGAGGCAACAATCGGCGACCCTGACTACTTTCAGGCATGTAAGGCAATGTTCATCTGTGGCCTTCCATTCGAGACCAACGCCCATATGGAAGACTTGTTGGAATCCAACTTTGTCAAGGCGCGTGAACTGCTCGACGAAGCGGGATATGACGGCACACCGGTTGTTCTGATGCATTCTACCAACGTTCCAGTGCTGACCAATCTGGCACCAGTCGCAAAGGAACTGATGGAAGCCATTGGCATGACTGTGGATATGCAGTCCATGGACTGGTCAACTCTTGTTGCGCGTCGTTCCAAAAAGGATGATCCAGCCGAAGGTGGCTGGAATGCCTTTGCCACTGCATGGGATGCAGGCGATCTGTTCAACCCCTTGGCCATGGCCTTTCTGAACAGCTCTTGTGACACGGCTCTGTTCGGCTGGCCATGCGATGACCAGATCGAGCAGTTGCGCGATGACTTTGCCCGCGCTGGCAGCTTTGAAGAGCAGTTTGCCATCGTAGAAGCGATTCAGGCGCGCTTCGTTGAATACCCAACGCATATCCATCTGGGTCAGTTCAATACGCCGTCTGCGCTGCGTAACAACGTTACGGGCTATCTGTCGGCAGGCGTGCCAGTGTTCTGGAACGTAGAAAAGAACTAAAAACACGGTCTGCGGTCCCGTTTGGGGCCGCAGCGCCCCCAATTTGAATATGGCATACTGATGGGTCCCTATCTTTTAAAACGGCTTTTAGCCACAATCCCTGTGATGTTGGTTGTCGCTGTGTTCATCTTTCTGCTGCTGCGGCTCACCCCGGGAGATCCTGCCGCCATGATCGGCGGGGATTACGCCACCGAAGCCCAAATAGATGAAATCCGACAGACATTGGGACTGAACGAGCCTTTGCTAACGCAGTTCGTCATATGGATCGGAAACATCCTGCAGGGTGACCTTGGCGAGAGCTTTTTCTTTAAAAAACAGGTCAGCGAGTTGATTGTTGCCCGGATCGAACCCACACTGTCACTCTCGCTGGTTACAATTATCTTTACCGTGGCAATCGCAGTGCCGATCGGTGTGCTTGCAGCCTATCGCCACGGCAGCTGGATTGACCGTATTGTCATGGGCTTTTCTGTGCTGGGCTTTTCCGTGCCTGTGTTCGTAATCGGTTTTGGGTTGATCTATGTCTTTTCACTGCAACTGTCATGGTTTCCAGTGCAAGGTTACAATCGTATTGGAAACGGCGTGACGCCATGGATTCATAATCTGATCCTGCCCGCATTGGCATTGTCCGTTATCTTTGTGGCGTTCATCGCCCGAATGACCCGGACATCGGTTCTAGAGGTTCTGGGTGAAGATTACATCCGGACCGCGCGTGCAAAAGGACAGACAGAAACCAAGGTACTGATGCGTCATGCGCTACGAAATGCAGCAGTGCCAATCGTGACGGTTATCGGGTTCGCTTTTGCAATTCTGGTCGGGGGCGTTGTGGTCACCGAAAGTGTCTTTAACATTCCTGGTTTGGGTCTTTTGACAGTAGATGCCGTTTTGAACCGCGATTTTCCAACCATACAGGCTGTGGTCCTTTTGTTTTCGCTTGTCTATGTGATGATCAACCTCGCGATTGATCTCAGTTATACTTTGCTAGACCCAAGGATCCGATACTGATGGCCAGTCAAGCCCTGTCTCCAGGACGTCAAACAATGCGGCGTATGGTACGAAATACGTCGGTTCTAATTGGAGGTATATTGGTTGCGCTGATATGCCTGATGGCTGTGTTCGCACCCTTTTTGGACACCTTGGACCCCAACCAAATGTCCACATCAACGCGTTTGAAGCCGCCGGGCTATGAAGGCGTGATGAAAATATATACGGATGAAGGTCGGGTCAAAGTGCCCGTTCTGTACCGGATGGGATCTGATAATCTGGGGCGTGATATTTACAGCCGCGTGGTTTACGGAGCGAGGATTTCGTTGGTGGTTGGGCTGGCAGTTGCCAGTATATCAATCATTCTTGGCATGGTGATCGGGCTTGTTGCAGGGTATTTTCGTATGCTGGACGCGGTGATCATGCGCATCATGGATGGATTGATGTCCATTCCGGCAATCTTGTTGGCCATAGCTGTTGTCTCGGTTTTCAATGCCGGCATGACCAGTGTCATCATAGCAATTGTGGTCCCCGAGGTGCCGCGTGTTGTTCGACTTGTGCGCTCTATCGTGCTCTCCATCCGCGAAGAGCCTTACGTCGAAGCCGCCATCACGGCGGGTACCCGCGTGCCCCTTTTATTGTACCGGCATGTCCTGCCCAATACCGTGGCACCACTGATCGTACAGGGAACGTTTATCGTGGCCTCCGCCATCATCGTCGAAGCAATCTTGAGCTTTTTGGGCGTGGGCATTCCTGCGGATGAATTTCCCACCTGGGGCAATATCATGGGCACGGCCCGTGAAAATTTCCAACTGCACCCACATCAGATTTTATTTCCCGGTATTATTCTGGCCGTGACCGTGTTGGCCGTGAATATGTTGGGTGATGGGTTGCGCGATACGCTGGACCCACGCTTTGCAAACCGGATGTGAGGGCCGAGTCATGACCGATATGTCCGTTCTGGAAATTCAAAACCTCACCGTTCGATTGCCTGCAAGTGCAGACCGCGACAACGCGGTGACAGACATAGGCTTTACCGTGAACCCTGGTGAAATCGTATGCGTTGTGGGCGAAAGCGGGTCTGGAAAATCCGTGACAGCACAGGCCGTGATGGGACTTTTACCGCGAGAACTGACGCCGACCCAAGGCGTCACACGGCTCGATGGTGAAGATACCCTGACCGCCTCGTCACAACGATTGCGCGACCTGCGTGGCACGCAAATGGCGATGATTTTTCAAGAGCCAATGACCGCTTTGAACCCCGTCGCCCGCGTTGGAACACAAATCGCCGAAGTTCTAGAAATTCATACAAAACTGACCGCGTCCGAGCGTCGCGCCCGCGCCATTGAAATCATGGATGCCGTGCAACTGCCTGATCCCGACAAAATGGTGGACGCCTACCCCCACCAACTGTCCGGCGGACAGCGTCAACGGATCATGATCGCCATGGCCTTGGTCCTAGATCCCTCTCTTTTGATCGCGGACGAGCCGACGACTGCGCTAGACGTCACTACACAGGCGCAGATTCTGAAGCTCATCAAAGAGATGCAGCAAAGGCGCGGTACAGGTGTTTTGTTTATCACCCATGACTTTGGTGTCGTTGCCGAAATCGCGGACCGGGTCGTCGTTATGCAACACGGCAGGATTATTGAACAAGGCACACGCGACCAGATACTGGGCTTTCCTCAGCAGGATTACACCAAAATGCTGATGGCATCCGTGCCGTCAATGACGCCTCCGGAACGAACACCCGTTGGTGGACCAGAGGCCTTGTCCGTCTCTCATTTGGACAAAACGTACGGACGACGTGGCTTTTTATCACAATCCCGGATCGTGCAGGCCGCACAGGATGTATCGTTTGTGTTACGCAAGGGCGAGACATTGGGGATTGTTGGGGAAAGCGGGTCTGGAAAGTCTACCGTCGCGCGATGTATCGCACGGCTTATAGACCCGACCAAAGGATCTATCACGTTGCAGGGAAGGGAAATCGCGACGCTTCCTGAAACGCGGCTGCGTCCATATCGCCGGGCGGTCCAGATCGTTTTTCAAGATCCCTACAGGTCGCTTAATCCCCGTCGTACCGTTGGCCAATCCTTGACCGAAGCCCCAATGAACTTTGGCATAACACGCCAAGACGCCCTGACACAGGCACGCGATTTGATGTCGCTGGTGGGGTTGTCTCCGGACGCGCTTGACCGCTATCCGCATCAGTTTTCGGGTGGGCAACGCCAGCGGATTTGCATCGCGCGCGCGCTGGCGGTAAAACCGGATGTTCTAATTGCAGACGAAGCCGTGTCGGCGCTTGATGTGTCCGTGCAGGCCCAAGTTTTGGAACTGCTGGATGATATTCGCGAACGCTACAATCTTGCCATGCTTTTCATCACCCATGATTTGCGGGTTGCAGCGCAAATTTGCGACCGCCTCATCGTCATGAAATCAGGGAAAATTGTCGAACAAGGCGCAACCGCACAGGTTTATGCAGCCCCGCAAGACAGCTATACGCGCCTTCTGCTTGATGCAGCGCCGGGCGCAAACGTTGAATTTGGACAAGGTTCAGCCGTTGGCTGAAGCTCAAAATAAATACGGAGACACAAATGGGCATTCTTCCCCTGATTGACGCCGCAAGCGCAGAACTAACAGAGATTTATCGCGATCTGCATGCCCATCCAGAAATCGGGTTCACCGAGGTGCGCACAGCAGGTATCGTTGCTAAATCACTTCGTGATATGGGTGTGGACGAAGTCCATGAAGGCATCGCCAAAACGGGCGTCGTCGCGATTATCAAGGGCAAAGGTACAGGACCGCGCCGCATCGGTCTACGTGCCGATATGGACGCGCTGCCGATCGACGAAGAAACCAACCTTCCCTACGCGTCAAAAAATGCTGGTGTCATGCATGCCTGTGGACACGACGCCCATACTACCATGCTGCTTGGGGCCGCGCGTCACCTTGTCGAGACGCGTAATTTTGACGGAACAGCTGTTTTGATCTTTCAACCCGCCGAAGAAGGTCTGGGGGGCGCGCGCGGGATGCTGCAAGAGGGTCTTTTTGACCGCTTCCCCGTAGACGAGGTCTACGGAATGCACAACTACCCCAACGGCGAACCCGGTAAGGTTGGTATTTGCAAAGGTACCGCCATGGCGGGGGCGGCGTTTTTCGACATTACGATCAGCGGGCGCGGCAGTCATGCTGCCATGCCGCAGCAATCGCGCGATCCCGTGGTCATTGGCAGCGCGTTGGTGGGTCAGATACAAACAGTTTTGTCACGCAACTTGGCCCCCTTGGACAGCGCCGTCATATCCATCACACAATTCCACGCAGGTGCCGCCTATAATGTCATCCCCAAAGACGCAACGCTGTCAGGGACCATCCGCTATTTCAAGGACGATGTATACGAACTGGCTGAAACCCGCATCTCTGAGCTGTGCAAGGGATTATCAATAGCTTATGGCGTCGATATTACCCCAGAGTTCCGCAATATTTTTGATGTGTTGGTCAATGACGATCAGCTGTCGGACGCCTACATGGAAGCAGCCGCTGATGTGGTCGGCGTTGAAAACATCTCAGACAAGGTGCAACCTGCCACTGGATCTGAAGATTTTGCCGATATGCTAAAACAAGTGCCTGGGGCATATTGCATGGTAGGACATGCAGGAACAATGCCACTGCATAATCCCGGCTTTGTTCTAGACACCGATATGCTCCCAATTGGGGCTTCAATTTTGGCAAGGATCGTTGAAAGACGTATGCCTACAGCGAACTAAGGACACGCGTAACGGATCGATATAAACACTAAAAATAATGTTATTGATCACTCATTCCCAAAGACAGTCTTTAGGCATGCAATGCTGCGCATATTCCGCTTTTCGTCGTTATAGATGCTGTTTGAGCCAGCCATCGTATGAATGAAACAGCGCTGGCCCATCCCGCGACTCAGCGCCAGCGCTATAGAGTCAGAAATCCGACGATATATGCGAAAATCACTGTCTCGGCCTGCGGCCGCGTTTCCCATGTTCTTCGCCAGCTCACCTCGGACACAAAGCGTCTGTCGTACATGTCGAACCAACGCGATGTCTATTATCATGCTTTTGTGCGTCCCCCTTTTTTAGGGGATAGATCATGCCAGTAGCATCACCGATGGCGCTTTGAGCGTGGTT
>JAQXDR010000209.1 GCA_029251265.1 Pseudoprimorskyibacter sp.
CCTCAGATCCGACTGGTAAGGTCCACCCGTAATATTGACTGCAACCGCCTGTGAGACATTGTTGCCTTCATCCAGTTCATCGTGCCGGTCGGTAGCGTCGATCTTGGCAAATATGAAGCCATCGCCCAATGGCGCAATATCTGCGTAGTTGATTTTGACCCGCTCGTTACCGTCCAGCTCTCCTGCATGAAGCTGGCCGTGGCCGTCCTCTGCCAGCTTGACGGCAGTGGTGATGTCAAAGGTATCAGTTGCGCTCCAATAAATGTGGCTTCTGACTTTTGAGGCGTCCTCGTTACCTATGTTGGCCACATCCAGATTGACGATCAAATCGTCGCCGGTTTGCAGGGTATCGGAGGCCAGATCCAAACGTGCAACCAAAAGGTCTATGCCATCGGTGTTGGGGTTTAACTGGCCCGAGCTGCCAAAGTCAAAGCTCGAACGGATCAAGTCTTCGCCTGCATCGTTCACAACCGTCGCTGATGTGACCAAAATGGAGTCTATCCCGTGGTCTTGAACAGCGTGCATTTCGCCGCCATCGACAAGGGCATTTCCATCATCAACCCAAAGGGCCAGACCGTCCAGCTCTGCTCCGCTTAGCTTACCGTCGTTGTTGGTGTCCAGTGTTGCCAGCTTGTCATAGCCGTTTGCATAAGTTCCGCCGTCATCCCCAAAAAGTCGGGTCCCATTCATGTCGTGCGAGGCACGGCCGTCGCGGTTATCGACCAAAAGCCCATCGCCATCACCTGACAGCCATTCAATGCGATCCAAAGACGCATCACCATCAATGTCAAACCAGACAGCATCCCCCAAAGCGTCATCGACGCGCACTTTGGCAGTTGACGGTCCAGTGACACCAATTTCTCCGTCGCCGTTCAGGTCCAATACAATGGGAGTATTGATCTTTGTTTCGTGTACACCCACACAGACATCCACAGTGCGTGTATTTCCATAAACATCTACAATGGTAATTGGCGTATCAATCTCGTCCGGCAAAGCGGCAATTTCGGCCGGCGTCAGTGGCATATCCTTGGCCACAAGCTGGATGGTAATTTCTTTGTTTTTGACCTTCACTTTTTCTTTGCTAAAGCCGGTGGCGCCCAAATTAGCAAAAACTGTCTCGTAGGCTGAGATATCCACACTGTCGAAAATATAAGTTGAATCGGGACCAAAGATCGTCTCGATCGGGATTTTCACCTCTAGCCTCAGCTTCTCACTGCCATTGTAGACGGTCCATTTGGTGTCAAAGTCGGGCAGATCATTCGGATCGCACGGAACGCCATAGAAAAACACGTCTTCAGACATTTGTTTGTCGTCGCGCCAATCAAGATCGGACAGCATGGCCACGGCATCATTGCTGGTGCGTCCGGCCGAGGCGTCATCCGCATCTGTGTCGGTGTCTTGGTCACCTATGTTGAAATTGGTGTAATCCCCATCTGCGCCGCCGTTGTCACCGGAAATGTTTTCGTCGTTGACGTCAAAGCCATCATTTGAATCAGCGCCCTCGAACACATCCAAAAGACCATCGCCATCGGCATCATCTAGCGTGCCGGGGGTCGTGGTTGCCTGCCCATCGCCGCGTTCGGCGATGTCGGGGTCACCATCATTGTCGCTATCATCATCCAGCAGATCTGCTGTGCCGTCGCTGTCAGTATCAACGGGTGTCAGTCCCAGACTGCCGGTGCTTGCTCCGGTATTGGCGTCATAGGCATCATCCAGCCCGTCGTTATCGGCATCGATACCGGATGTAGCGCGATAGCCAGCTGTGCTTTGCGCCTCGACATTGTCTGTCACGCCATCGTTGTCACTGTCGATGTCCAAATGATCGGCAGCCCCATCCCCATCTGAATCGACCGACTTTTCCGGCAGGGTGATATTGGAAATGGACAAAGCAAAGACTTCGGAGTTGACCGGGTCGAAACCGCCCGGCGTAAAGCCTGCAAGGATCCCTTCGAGTGCAAAAGTGAACCCGATAATCTGGAGCGGCCCGGGGCTTGGGACGTCGATTACAATGTCAAGTGGAACCCAGTGCCCCTGTTGCAGCGCAGTCAGCTGGGCCACACTGAGCGTGACCGTTGTCGGAAGGTTGCCCTGATCTGTTTTCAGCGTGACATCAAAGTTGCCGCCATAGCTGGTGTTATTGCCCGCAGGCAGTAAATTGGGATAGTTTGCCAGTCCTGTGCCATCATTGGCAGCCTCATCAACACCACCCGCGACCGCATTGTAGTAGTTGACGGATAGAACGACCTGCTCAGCGGCAGTTTGTGTGATCGGAAAATCGAATTCATAGTCGAACCCGCCAAACCCGCCTGCTGTGTCATAGCCGTTTATGTAGGGCAGGCCGTTTGGCTCGGGATCGCCACCCGAGGCAATCACATATTCCGTTGCAGATGACAGGGCTGTATCACCGCCGATGATATTTGTCAGTGCTCCGGTTGTTGGATCGAACGCGATATCATCGCTACCCGGGCAGTAGCCTTCTTCGGTGTCAAGCACCCCGTCATTGTCGTCGTCGAGGTCGTCACTATTTGCAACGCCATCCCCGTCTGTATCCGTCAACAACGTTACGGTGGCACTGTCACGCCCGCCTTTGCCGTCAGAAATTGTGTAGCTAAAGGTTTCTGTGCCGTCCGAATAATGCGGCTGTTCCACGGTTACGGGATCATTCGCTGTCGCACCAAAGGTAATGGCTGTGCCGGACGCCAAAGTGATCGTCGCACCAGACGCGAATGGAATAGCAACACCTGGATTGGCAGGATCCTCGATCTCGACGATCTCTAGCGTGTCGCCGTCAGGGTCACTGTCAATGCCACTGCCATTATCTGACCCAATAAGATCTAGGACTTTGCCTGTGCCTGGCTGTATCAGAGCCTCGTCATCAGTCGCTATGGGGGGGCGGGTATTGTCGCGCCAGTCTAAATCTGAGTTTAGTGCAACCGCGTCATTGACTGTTCGTCCTGGTACGGGCTCATCTGCATCCGTATCGTCATCCGCATCGCCCAAATTGAAATTTGTATAGTCCCCATCCAGATCGCCATTATCGCCAAGGATGTTTTCATCATTGACGTCATA
>JAQXDR010000210.1 GCA_029251265.1 Pseudoprimorskyibacter sp.
AAACGTCTTTCCAGGCATCGATGGAAGCGGACTTCATCGGCTTTGGTCCGCAAAGAAGATTGCAGCGGTATCGCCTAAAATCAGTCCAAAGGAGCGATTGCTAAACGGCTCAACTTGAACGCGTCCCTCTGCTCGTGCAGCAGCCGGACTTTTGTACGAAGGCGTTCGGTCTCTTTTTCGACGCCCTCGTGCGGACCCGACATCAGATCGTCATGCGGATGCCTCTGAATCCGCTTGTTCAAAGTCGAAAGACCTACGCTCAAATCTGATGCAACTTGCGGTCGTGTTAAGTGGCTTGTAACCAAAATACGGACTGCATCACGCCGAAACTCGTCTGTGTATCTCGCTGCCATTCTTATTCGCCTTCATAGCAAATGTTGCTGAAAAGAGACCGGAGCGAAACCGTTGCGAGGCCAGAGTGCTTGCAGGAAGTGGGCCGACGCCCTTTACCGCGTTGTGCGCCGGAAAATTCTCATCGCTGACAATGGGGCTAAGTGTGCCTGCAAATCTTGTCGCTTCGGCATTTGCCGTGGGTTTTGGCAATGGTTCCGTCAATGGAGATGGCTATTTTATCTCGCACTCATCGCATAGGTCGTGGATTGTCTTCTGTTGGTACCGGAGTGCGGGAAAAACCTTCTGATACACAATTTTTTGTAGCTATGTTTGTATCCAACTGGGGTCCAGTAGCGAATTACGTTTGCGTTAAGGCCTTGCAAACTTTAGCGTCTCGTAAAGGCCAATCGCACGCTACAAGAATCGTTGTGCCAGAACGAAATAGGACAGTTTGATGGGTTTCGGAACATTTTCAAAGGTGGTGATTTTTTTAGCCCTACTGACAGGCTGCGACACCCTTTTGAACACTGATGATTTTGAGACCGATGGCGTAATCTACAGAAAAACTATTGTCAGTGCTGTCGCTGCCCGGGATCGTGGTCCGTTTTGTGGCCAAACTGTGCTGGAATCTGGGATCAAGGGTCTTCAGCCCTTGCATAATGCCCCGGTTCCACCGCCGGATTACCTTGTTGGACCGGGGGATGAGCTTCTGTTTAATATCTTTGGGGAGGCTGGATTAAACAGTGTCAAGGCGCGAGTGGACAACGCCGGATTTGTGCAGTTGCCTGTTATTGAACTGGTATATGTTGCAGGTTTGCATACGCGTCAAATCCACCGGCAACTGAAGGTTCTGTTCAGTGAGGTTTTCAATGACCCCTGGTTGACTGTCGAATTGGATGTCGCCGAAAGCCAGCCGATTTATTTTCTAGGTGAATTCCGTAGCGCGGGCGTGGCGTATCTGGAACGCCCGACAAATGTGATCGAGGCCATAGCCATGGGTGGTGGACTAGAAGAGGACGCCTATCTCGCTGGTGCTAGGTTGTTGCGCAACAATCAAATTTGTACGGTTGATTTACATGCCCTTTTAAGGGAAGGCGATTTTTCCCAGAACGTAACGGTTCAAGCCAGGGACGCGATTTTTGCACCGCGCAAAGAGGATATGAGCGTTTATGTCTTGGGGGCTGTTGGCAGCCCGGGCAGCGTTGCGTACGGTGCTGATGGCCGCAGCCTGTTGCAAGCCGTCTCAATGTCTGGCGGTCTGGTTGATAAGGCGGCTCTTCCCGAGCAAGTACGCATTTTGCGTCCCTTGTCGCCCACCAGCGCTGAATTCATTCTTGTCAACATGAAGACAATGCTGACGGGGGCTGCTTTGGATTACCAATTAGAACCGGGTGATGTGGTCTATGTGCCCAATAGTCCTGTCTCAACATGGAACGCTGCATTGGATGAGATGCTGGCTAGTTTGGAGTTCATAGGAGGGGTGGTGACCCCGATCAGTCTCATTCGTGCGTTGCAGGACAGCTGAAACCATTCGTAATAGTTGCAAGCCAAAGGGGTTATGTTTTCGTTTCTAACGGGACCACATCCATTATCTTTGGCATAGTTGATCTGCCTTCCTGGCTAAGCTGATTGTGCCAAAGCCCTACAAAAGCACCCACATGCTATCTGCTAACCGTTCAGCGCTGCCGCTATAAGTAGAGGGCAGAATTACAAGCGAACGGGACATCATGGCTAATTTACTTCAAGACGTAGACGGCAACGTCACCTTTGATCAGTATGCCATATCGGACTTTTGGACGGGAGGTCTGGATGCTGATGGGCGCGCAACACTCACGGCGTCAATCGAAACCCAAGTCGGCTTGCCATATCTTCTCGAATTCTCGATGGCCGCGAACCTTGCCGCCGAAGCAACAGATGTCGCCATCCAAGTTTCCTACGCAGGTCAGGATATTGGGACTTTCGATCACAGCGGCGCTTTGTTTGCTGAACAAGAGCTCTTGTTCACAGGCACCGGCAGTGCTGCCGATCTTGTCTTTACCATCGTCGACAATAGCGAAGGTGGTACAGAGAATATCGTTACCGACACGGTTATTCCGTATTACCTTAAGACTGTTTCCGTTGGTGCTCGCTCGCTCGAACTCAAAGCATTTGCGCCGGGCCAGCCCTATGTTTACCAAGTTCTCTCGGGACAATTGGTACGTTTTGATATCGAAAGCTCCAGCTACGCAGACGCCGACTTTGATGGGCCGTACAAGATCAACGCTGTTGGTCTCAACGCGTTAGATGATCTGATTTATGGCATCGCGCGTGCAAACGGTACGGACGCCACTGGCTTGAGTGTTGTAAGCGGTGACTTGGTAATTTTGGATGCCAGTGGCGCCAGCTATCTTGTGGGTCATTCGGGATATTCCCATTTCGTGGGTGATTTTGACGAAGACGGGAACCTTTGGACCTTTCCCGGCAGTTGTTCTTACGCGGTTCGCTACGATATCAACAACGTGGATGCACAGGGCAATGTCCAGACCACTGTTTTCAGTCTTGGAACGTCGATCCCCGGTCGGGGTCTGGCTGATCTTGCTTATGACAAGGGAGAGGGTGCCTTTTATGGTGTAACCTCGGGTGGCAACCAGCGGTTGGTGCGCATAGACATTTCAGACGTACCAGCTGGCGGTCAGGCTGATATGACCATCACCGAGATTGACGGGACCATCGTCAACGGCGCTTTTGATGGGCGTACGGTCAATATGACTTTTGGTGCAGCCGTGGTGGATGCGTCTGGTAATTTGTACGTGGGTGGAAACTCTGGTGACCACGACCTTAATCCCCATACGGATCATGCGGGTGGCTTTTACCGTTTGCAAACACTTGAAAACGGTGATCTCGCTTTGGAGTTGCTTTCGGCGGCACCTGCGGTTGGCTCAAATGATGGCGCGATGGATCCGCGCGTACTGGATCCCTTTTTGGGTATTGACGCATCGTCGACAGTTCTTTTGCGAACGCCAGTGGTGTCGATCGCTGTTGCAATGGATGATGACGTGCTTGTTACGGCGCGAGGGGAAACCACCGTAAATTTATTAGACAATGATAATGTCAATGAAGGTGGCAGCCTCGCGATCACGCATATCAATGGCCAAGATGCTACTGCCGGGTTGCAGATAACGCTGACATCGGGAACACAGGCAACCTACCTCGGGGCAGGGCAAATGCGCTTTGTTGGCGCAGACATTGTGCGCGATGAGGCAGAAACATTTAGCTACACCATCGTTAATCAGGATGGCCTCAGCGATGATGGCGATATCGAGGTTTTGACCTCACCTGTGGATGGGACTTCTGACAACGATAATTTGTCTGGCAATGGCCGTGCGGATCAACAAGGCAATCAAATTGGCGGATCTGACGGAGCATCCGAAGTCGTGTTGGGCTACGGCGGCAATGATAAGCTGTTTACGGGCGACGGGGACGATGCCCTTTGGGGGGGCGACGGGCACGATAACCTGCGTGGGGCCGGCGGTAATGATCTGCTCATGGGCGGCGCAGGAAATGATTTGATGTCAGGTGGGCCCGGTCAGGATACAGTGCGCGGTGGTACAGGCAATGATGCCTACTGGGTCGAAGCGGCGTATGAAGTCGTAGAGGAAGACGCCAACGCCGGTACGGATAAGATCCGCAGTCAGGTGGACTGGACGCTGGGGGCAAATTTCGAAAACCTTTTCCTAGAAGAGGTAGAGACGGCTATTTCTGGTACCGGAAATGAGCTTGACAACTTTATCTCGGGTAATGCCTCTGCGAATGTTTTGACAGGCCTCGGTGGTAAAGACCGTATGGTCGGCCGAGGAGGGGATGACACACTGATCGGTGGCGCCGGCGAAGATGATATAGATGGAAATGCCGGAGACGATTTTATCCAGGGTGGCGCCGGGCGTGACAAGCTGCGTGGCGGCACAGGCGAAGACACGATTGAGGGCGGCGCAGACAATGACGTCTATTTCATAAACAGCTTAGGCGATGTAGCGATCGAAGCTGTGGATGGTGGACACGATTTGATCAAGACCTCGGTTGATTGGACACTTGGTGCAAACTTTGAGGACCTTGTGTTCAAAAAAGCAGCTGCTGATGGCTCTCATGCAACCGGTAATAACGGCAACAACTACATCAGAGGAAATGACAAAGACAATCTTCTTGAGGGCCTTGGCGGGACAGATCGACTGTTTGGTAAGAGTGGCGATGACAGCATCTTTGGTGGTGATGGTGTGGATCGTCTGGGCGGTGGTGCGGGGACCGATTTGTTGGATGGTGGGGCAGGGAGCGACCGTCTGCGCAGTGGGACCGATGACGACCGTCTGATTGGTGGTACAGGAAACGATACAATTGATGGCGGCAGCGGAGCAGATGTTTTTGTCTTTACCGTTGGGGACGGCATTGACCGGGTTTACGGATTTGAGATTGGCACAGATCTTATCGAGATGAATGGTTTGAGCTTTGAGGATCTGACCCTTAGCAAGCGCGGTTTTGGATGCGAGGTCGATTATGGTGCTGACGATACCATCTGGGTCGCCAAGCTGGCAGGAGCCCTTTTAAGCGAAACAGATTTTGTGTTTGTTTGATAGCCAAGTTGCTTTGGTCGTTGAATACCCATTCAAATATCTGCGCTTTTTGTTGAGATATGGCACAGTCTTGATGAAAAAGGATCAAGTCCATAAATTTAATGGGCGAATTTGGTAGTAAGTATCCAGTCTGTGCCATGCTGTGTCTGCTGGTTTTTTCGAGTTACGCATTCTTTTATTTCTGTTGAGCCGCACAGGCAGGCCAGTCTGTGAAGGGCCAACCGCGCGCGGCGTCATATTGCTGTGATGGTTGGACGTCGGATCTTGTATTTGGTGGTTCTGCTTGCGCCAAAGGTGGTCTGTCTCTTTTTTTGTCTATAACGCAGGGGCGCCTGATCTTGCCGTCTGCAAAATATTTGAGTGTTGCTGATCTTGTTTGGTGTTAAATTCTTGGAGTTTACCAAACACCAAGATTGGGTGCGGCTTTGAATGCAAAAAACATGATGACATAAGAAATTGTCGACATCTGATACGAGCCGTTGAAGCGCCCTATTTTAAACCGGTGTCGTTGCCCCAATGAGTACCGTGGTCAAATGTTCAGGCAGCAGGCAATGCCTGCGAATGATAGTATTTGCATTGAAATGGATCATACCAAGCACCGTAAATTAGCCGAAAACTGATTTTTCGGATCAGTGACTTTCGTCAGGATTTGCCAAGCTCTCGTACTGATCAAAAGAATCCTTGACGGATTCCAATATGA
The DNA here is from genome assembly GCA_029251265.1 of Pseudoprimorskyibacter sp. Taxonomy (GTDB): domain Bacteria; phylum Pseudomonadota; class Alphaproteobacteria; order Rhodobacterales; family Rhodobacteraceae; genus JAQXDR01. Next base: position 5,638 of record JAQXDR010000210.1, read on the forward strand.
GCTTTAATCAAAAATGAAACGACATTTTGCCTAACGAAACGTTGTCGTGGAAGGTGGCCAACCGGCCTCAAATGTCACCGGCCACTCAACAAAGCTCCAATCAAGGGAAATCTGACATGAAGAATGAAAAGAACCGACTATCGTTTGCAGCCGGCATTGTCGTCAGCAGCGTAGCATTTGCTTCGCCATCTTTTGCGGATGGTGAAGTCGTATTTTCATCATGGGGCGGCTCCTTTCAGGACGCCTTGCGCTCGGCAATGCTAGATCCAGCAGCCAGTGCGTTGAATGTCACTGTGAAAGAGGACACAACAAACGGCATTCAAGATGTCCGCGCCCAGATCACAGCGGGGGCTGTCGCTTGGGATGTGACAGAGCAGGACTTGCCATCGTGTGAGACGCTCAGCCGAGAGGGCAGTCTTGAGCCTATTGATTATTCAATTGTTGATACAACCGGTATCCCAGACGAGCTGATCCACGAAAACTATATCGGTTTTATCAACTTTACCAAGGTGATCGCCTATCGCAAGGATGCCTTTGGCGACAATGGTCCATCAAACTGGGCAGAGTTCTGGGATCTAGAAAATTTTCCTGGCAAGCGTGGTATGCACGGCAAGGTCAATTATAATCTTGAGGCCGCTTTGATGGCGGACGGTGTGCCAATGGCAGATGTCTATGACACATTGGCCACGGACGAAGGCATGGCACGCGCTTGGGCCAAGCTGGCAGACATCGCACCAGAGGTCACAGTTTGGTACCGTGGCGGATCCCAATCCGCACAATTGCTGCGGGACGGCGAGGTGGACGTGATCCATATGGGCCACAACCGTGTGGAAAGCGTGATCGCGTCAGGCATTGATGTGGCGTATGCATTCGACGGTGGCACGATGGATATTGATTGCCTGCTTGTGCCCAAGGGGGCGCCAAATGTCGAAAATGCGATGCGGCTGATCAATGAATTGCTTAATGCCGAAGCACAGGCGCGGTTGGCAGTCACGATGCCACTGGGACCGGTGAATACAGGTGCTTTTGGGACCGGCGTTATCTCGGAAGATATGGCAGTCAAGGTCAACACCCATCCCGACAACTACGACAAGCAGTTGCTGGTCGATCCGAATTTCTACATCGGACAACTGGGTATGCTGACCGAAGAATTTGACACGCTGATCCAGCAGTAATTCATTGGGGCGCGGTGTATTTCGCACTGCGTCCATTTTGTCAGGTTAGGAACCCGTATGCCCTCTGCAGCCCATTCTCTTCCCATCGATGTGTCTGGCCTGTGCAAGTCCTACGGACAGGTTCAAGCACTTGATAATGTGTCGTTGAATATTGCTGCGGGTGAATTTTTGACCCTGCTCGGGCCGTCAGGTTCTGGAAAAACCACGCTTTTGATGGCGCTTGCTGGCTTTGTGCGTCCTGACGGCGGGTCTATCCGGTTTGGTGACCGTGAGATGATCACAACGCCACCCCATAAACGTGGCCTTGGCATGGTCTTTCAAAGCTATGCATTATTTCCATTCATGTCCGTGGCCGAGAACGTTGCCTATCCCTTGAAAATTCGTGGCGTGTCTAAATCCGATCAAACGAAACGGGTTGAACGCGCCTTGGAGACTGTCCAGCTTGGCGGTTATGGTACGCGGCGGATCACCCAATTGTCTGGTGGCCAGAAACAGCGTGTGGCCCTTGCTCGTGCGATGGTGTTTGAGCCGCAGATTATCCTTATGGATGAGCCTTTGTCCGCACTTGATAAAAAGCTGCGCGAACACATGCAGATAGAATTAAAGGCGCTTCATAAAAAGCTGGATGCAACGGTTGTCTATGTCACCCACGACCAACGCGAGGCCCTGACGATGTCTGACAGAATTGCCGTTGTTAACAATGGACGGATCGAGCAGGTGGAAACGCCGGAGCGTTTATATCGCCAGCCGCATAGTTTTTTTGTCGCGGATTTTGTAGGTGAATCTATTTCGTTACCTGTGACAATGGCCAATGATCAGGCGCGGCTTGGTACACATGCATTGAAAACCAACCTACCCATTGCCCAAGGTCGCGGAGGCCATCGCTTGGTGATGCGGCCTGAGTTGTTAGAGGTGACTTCGGGGGCAGTGCCTGAAACAGCGAATGATTTTTCCGGAAAGGTCGACGACATCATTTATCAAGGCGATAGTGTGCTGGTGGTTGTGCAGCATGCCACAGCAGGCCAGATAAATGTGCGTGTACCTGCCAATCGCGCTGGTCAGACCGGATTACCCTCCAAGGGGGAAAGGATTGGTCTTGCACTTCATCCCGAGGATACGATCATCGTGCCGGAACATGTGGCATGAGTATCGTTGGGCCCCAAGCAGACGCTGCGTCTCTTCGGAATTCAGGAACGCTCAAATCTGACGAACGCCGTGAACGGTTGACAATTTTTGGTCTTTCCCTGCCGGCTGTGCTGGCCATTTTGATTGTTGTGTTTTTGCCAATTTTTTGGCTGTCGTCGCTTTCGCTTTATAATGCAACTGGCGCTTTGAGTGCGGAAAATTACGACCGTATTTTCAGTAGTGCTTTGTACCGGCGAACCTTTGTCGTCACCTTTCAGATCAGCATCTCCGTGACGCTGATTTGCGTCCTGCTGGGATATCCATTGTGCTATTGGTTAAGCAAGCTCCCCAACAGAACTTCTGCTATTTTAATGGTGTTCGTGCTGGTGCCGTTCTGGACGTCGGTGCTTGTGCGGACCTACGCGTGGCTGGTTTTGTTGCAGCGCAATGGCATTATCAACTCGTCGCTGGTGTCGATGGGCATCATTGAAGAGCCGCTGCAACTGGCGCACAACCTAACCGGGTCTATTATCGGCATGGTGCACATCATGCTGCCTTTTCTTGTGTTGCCACTTTACGCGACCATGCGCAGCATCGACACAGATCTTGTTCGCGCCGCGGTGGGGCTTGGGTCCAGTCCGCGTGGGGCGTTTTGGCGTGTATTTTTTCCGATGTCTTTACCGGGGCTTTTTGCTGGCATTGTACTGGTTTTTATTTTGTCTCTCGGCTTTTACGTTACGCCTGCTTTGCTAGGTGGTGGTCGGGTGCAGATGCTGGCGCAACGGATCGAAAGCACAATCACAGTCTATTCGAACTGGGGGGCTGCCTCTGCCCTAGGCGTTGTCCTGCTTGTTCTGGCATTGCTGATGATCTGGTTGATGAACCGCATCTTTGGCCTCGACAAACTTTTTATGCGCTGAGGATTTGACAATGGACCAAGTCGGACAACGCAGAATTGATGGATTGTGGCTGACGGTGGTCGGCATCGCAGTCCTGTTCTTTCTGATCCTACCCACCCTGATTGTTATACCAATGTCTTTTTCAGGGGCCTCATATCTGGAATTTCCGCCCACGTCGTTTTCGTTTCGCTGGTATGTGGCCTATTTCACATCAACAGAATGGATGAGTGCCACAAAGACCTCTTTGATCGCAGCGGTGATGACCACCGTTATTGCCACCCCTGTTGGTTCACTGTGCGCCTATGGTTTGCATTGTTCGTCGGCAAGGATCCGCAACACTGCGCAAATCCTTGTGATCATGCCCATTGTTGTTCCGGTGATCCTGATCGCCGTTGGCGTATTCAGTCTCTATGCCAAACTGGGGCTCAATTATACGCTGACCGGGGTCGTAATTGCCCATACCGCACTGGCTTTGCCCTTTGTGATCGTGACCGTCATGTCAGGTCTGAAGAACTATGACTTTGATCAGGAACGAGCCGCGCGCAGTCTGGGGGCGTCGCGCGCTTATGCGCTTTGGACGGTTACAGTTCCACAAGTCAAATTCTCTATCCAGACAGGGGCCTTTCTGGCCTTTATCACATCGCTAGACGAAGTGGTGATTTCGATGCTGGTCTCGGGAGGGGACAATGCCACAATTACGCGCCGCATGTTCAACTCGCTTCGCGATCAGCTTGACCCCACAATCGCGGCGATTTCTACCTGTCTGATTGTTGTTTCGATCGCGGCGCTTATTGGGGTTCAGTTGATCGGCCGGAATAAGACGATCGACGAATGATGGGGCTTTTATATCTCACCGATTTCGGCACGAATTTGGCGTGCTGCATCCAGCACCGCAGCGCGGTAGCCTTCGACAGCAGCCTCGCTAAAGCGAATGCGCAGGCCGGAAAGGCTCACCGCACCCAAAAGCTCGCCCTCAAGACCCAGAACCGGGACAGACAATCCCGCAACGTCGGGGTCCCGTTCTCCGAGGCTCAGATAATATCCGGCCTGCCGGATGCTGCTGGCCTGCTTGCCTTGTCGGATGGAATAGGCGTCCAGCACCTGTCCGGACGAGCCCATGCTCAGTGGAATAATTTCGCCCTCCTCGACATGATCCCTCGCGAGCCTGTGCGAATTGACGCGGTAAAGGCAAACACCGGAGTTGCCGCGCTGAACGTAAAAAGACGCGCTTTCTCCGGTTTTATTCACAAGGTTCGCAAGGACCGGGCGCACAACAGGTCCCATGCGCAGGTTTTGACGGAATATGGATCCCAGACGCCACAAGGACGGACCAAGATGAAAATGGCCCTCGGCATCGCGCATGATATGGCCAAACTTTTCAAGCGAAACGCTCAGACGCAAAATCGTGGCTTTGTTGACGCCACTGCGATCGGCAACCTGCTTCAACGACAGCCCTGTATCGCCGGGCTCAAAGCTGTCGAGGACACGCAAGGCGCGTTCAACCGCTTCGACACCACCTGTTGTGTCTGGGGCTTGGGGTTTGTCCGGGGCTTGGGGTTTGCTGGGCATACGCAGACCTTTCGACGCAATTGCGTGGCTCTTTGTAGCCAGTATGGACGCGATTGGAAACTGCAATCAATGAAGGCATCTGGCAATGACTAACGTGCAGAAACGATCAATGATAACTGGATATGCTGGTTTGCCATTCGGCAAGTTGTCACAATGTGAAGCCGGTTGTGTTGGAGTACTGGGGGTTCCAAGTGAAGTTGAACACGGGTCCCGCACTGGTACCGCATTGGCCCCGGACGCTCTGCGTAAGATGTCGCAAAACGTTGATAGCGATTTCCCTGTTCGGGGCTTTGATCTTGGAAATTTGAACCCGACGGGCGATTGGTCGCATACGTTGGGTCAGCTTGTCACGCAAATGCTGGATCGTAACATTGTACCACTTGTTCTGGGCGGCGCATCAGAAGTTGCATTGACGGTGCTGGGCGCCTTACCTGACATGCCAGTTGTCGCGGCCATGCCAATGGTCCGACAAGATGTCGCCGTGCGATCAACCAATACGGTCTGGTTGGGCTTGAACAATGTGCAGCCCGCCGAAGTCTGGGATCAGATCTGCCAACGCAAGATGATTTGGCGTTCCGCACGGCAGCTGGATGAAGGACGCGGCGACGGTTTTGAAATGTGCAACGCCGCCATCCTTTGGGTCGATATCTCTGTGCTTGATCTTGGGCATGCAGCTGGTGCTGATGGTCTCAATCCCGGCGGGATGGAACCAGAAACGCTTGTATCTGTCATTGGGGCTATGGCGTATAGATGGCAGGCGATTGTAATTACGGGTCTTGCGCCGTGTCGTGATACGCGGGGCATGTCGGAATTAACAGCTATTGAAACTTTGAATGCGGCGCTTGGCAATGCGTGATGCCGCACCGATGCAATTTGATGCGATCCCCAGTTTTCTGGGTGCGCCTATTGGCGATCTTGAGGATCTTATGCCGCACCATGTCGCAGTCATAGGATATTTTTGCGATAATCTTGATCGGCCAGCCCCAGAGCAACGCTATCTGGCAAGGCAGTTACGATATGCGTCCCGACCCGGAAATGAACAGACGAACACCATTGATCTGGGCGATTTGAATGTATTTCCGCTTGAACGTAACAAGCACCTTTGCGCCGTCACCGCGCAATGTGCGGCGATTCTGACAACAGGTGCCCGGATGACACTTGTTGGTGGCGATGCAAGCGGTCTTGAGGCGCTTGGCATTGCGGCCCAAAAGGTGATGGGTTCAGATGTTGCTGTCGTCTCGGTATCAGACGGCGTCGTTGATAATCTGCCCAAAGCCCATCCAATTGTTCTGTCGGTGGATTTAGGCGCTCTTGCGGGCATCTGGAAGTCACGGCCGCGGCGCTTGGGGGGACTGTCGCCTACACAGATGATTGCACAAATTGATGCCACGCAGGGCGATGTGATCGCCGCTGCCCTTTTTGGGCTTGCCCCGGCATTAGATGATCGTGGTCGCACCGAGACCCGGGCTGCGCTTGCAATTCTGCACGCAGTGACCGAGCGTCTTGCGAAAGGAGCGTGCTGATGCCCTTACGGTCGGCTCCATTGCCACGCATGGCAGGGCATCTGTCGTTCATGCGCGCTCAGACTAAAGCGATCTGTGATGTCAAGTCCGGCGACTTGGCGGTGCTTGGTGTCCCGTTCGAAGACACAAGCGCGCCCTATGCTGGGCAATCTCTGGCGCCGCGTGCATTGCGAGAAACCTCAGTCTATTTTGGATGGCACGCGAACCCGCAATTCAGCCACCCGGTGGATATAGAGGCAAGACAAGACATATCGACTGACGGCCTGCACGAGCGTTTATGTGATCTTGGTGATATATCTCTGGGATCGGATGGCGAAATCCATGAGGCATTACAGACAGCAACCAGCCAGATCAGCAGCCAGGGGGCCTGTGCCATTATATTGGGTGGGTCAGATCGCCTGGCCAAGACAGTGCAGCGCGCACTGCCTGATTTTCAGACTGCGCAATTAGGCGGTCGATCTGGTGATGGAGATGATTTTTGTATCGCCCCCTTGGTAGGCAAATCTGCTACGTCTCAGCAGGCAAATGTCGCCGCCCAACTTGCTGCGTTTGCTCAATGGCGTGATGAGACAAGACCGCTGTTTGTACGGTTCGATCTGTCCGTTTTTGAAACACCGCTCAGCGTGCTTTGTGACCGGCCTCGTTTGGGGGGCTGCGATCTTGATACTGTGCTGCAATGGTTGGGCGCGCTGGGACGCCATGAGGTGAGCGCCATCATGTTGACGGGTCTGAATCCCAACAGGCCCGGGATGGGTGTGGTAAAGGTTGGTCAACGACTTATGGTTACGGCACTTTTGGCATTTATTTATGCGCGCCTCGGATTTGCGATCGATCGTGCGAGCAGCTATAATTCAGAGGGAAAATTGCCGATATGACTGCTGTGATTACAACATTTCACCCGTCTTTGGCGCAACCTGGTTATCGGCTTTTTGACGGACCTTTGTGCGATGTAGCCGATGTTGGGGTGGGCCAGATTGGCGTGGTGGGCATGCCAAGCGATTGGACACATTCCAGTCGTCTTGGAACAAGGTTTGGGCCAGAAAGTCTGCGTAGGGCGACAACCCTTTTGCAATCTGCACGTCCACAAGGCGTCAGTTTTGATCCTGACACACGCCATCGCAGTAAACCTGCAACGGATTGGTTGATCGATTGTGGAGACGCAGAGATCACGCCGCAGGATGTTGATGCAACAACACAGGCTATTGCTGCAATGACAGAGGGGCTGGCCGTTGCAGGCGCGATCCCGCTGGCACTGGGCGGTGATCATTATAACAGTTTTCCCGCTTGTCTGGGGTATTCACGAGGGTTGGCGAAACGCTCATCTAACACGCGCTTTGGATATATCCAGATTGACGGTCATCTGGATTTCTCGGACCGATTGGGTGCGTGGGGTAGTCACAACCATGCAACCAATGCGCGCCGAATTTCCGAACTGCCAAACCTTGATGTGGCCAACATGGTGTGGGTTGGCATTACAGGCTGGGTAGACGGCGGTGATCTTGCTCTTATCGAAAAGCAGGGCGGGCGGATTTTTTCGGCGGGTGATGTGCATGACTTGGGTGCCGCAGAGGTGATGCGTCAGGCGCTTGCCCATGCCATGCAAGGGTGTGATGAACTTTATCTATCCATCGACATTGATGCGATGGACGCAGGCTATCTTCCGGGCACCGGCTCTATCGTGCATAGCGGAATTACACCGCGTCAGTATTATGACCTGCTTGATGGATTGGCCGAGGCCCCTTTGGGCGGTTTGGATATTGTCGAGGTTTCGCCACCGCTTGATCCGTCAGAACGAACTGAGTTTTTGGCGGCAGAAATGCTGTTTCGGATATTGCGACGCTTTCGGACACGACCGGTGGCAGAGAAATGATCGACTACATTGGCACCCGGCAGTTGGGCGGCCTGTCGCATGCACGACAGATGCTTGCCCCGGCAACGCGACCGTGGATTACCGATCTTAGCGCGCTTTGCCCCTATAAGGGTTTACAACCGGGAAATCTCCCTGAATTCGAGCGCGACCCAGATTGGAACAATTGGACCCTTACAGATACCCCACCAGATCCATCTTTGCGCTTGAACTGGCATGTGTTTCAACAGGCGCGCACCCAGTATCTGGTGGCCGACCGGATGCTGCTGACGCGTGTCAGCTGGCAGGATCTGGATAATGCGGGCTATGTCTTTGGTAAAAGTGTGTCGGTCGACGGGCAGCAGTATATTTGCAGGTTGTTGACAGGTGGTAATGCGCCCTGTGACGATCCCTATCAAGGCGCAACCGTTGCCAACGAATGGGATGCATTGGTGGGCGGCGCCGGCGCAGTAAATGCGCCACGCCCGAAACCGAACGATAATATTGAACCGCTCACACCGGATCATCTGAATTCGCCTCACAACAAATTATGGAATTGGTTTGGGGCCGTCAGCTGGACCGCTGAACCAGTCGCCAGCCGCGCCGATGGGCGCGTTTGTCGGGGGTATCATGGCCCCACCTATTTCTACGTCAACACCGTCGATCACCGGCACGAAGACATCGGGTGGCGACCCATGTTGGAGGCTATACTATGACCGGCAACCCATTCCCCAACTATATCTCTGGAACATGGGTGTGCGGCAACAATGTCGCCGCCAATATCAACCCATCTGATCTGGACGACACGATTGGGTATTACGCTCAGGCAAGTGCATTGCAAACCGCAGAGGCGATAGAATGCGCCGCGGCAGCATTTCCCAAATGGCGCGCAATATCGCCCTTGGTACGGTTCGAAGCACTGGACCGAATTGGCTCGGAACTTCTTGCCCGCGTGGATGAGATGGGCGACATGCTGGCCCGCGAAGAGGGTAAAACCCTTCCCGAAGCCAAGGCAGAAGTCCATCGCGCAGGACATCTGTTCAAATACTTCGCGGCCGAGGCATATCGCACAAATGGTGAGATGTACCAATCTTTGCGCGAGGGTGTGTCGCTGAAGGTTGTGCGCGAGCCAATCGGTGTCGTTGGTGTGATCACACCTTGGAATTTCCCGCTGGCAATCCCCGCGTGGAAAATTGCCCCCGCATTGGCCTATGGCAATACGGTCGTGTTCAAACCGGCTGAACTGGTGCCTGCATCGGCTTGGATGTTGTCCGACATTATTGCGCGTGCGGGCCTTCCTGCGGGGGTCTTCAATTTTGTTATGGGTACCGGTGGCGACGTCGGAGGGGCGATCGTTGCACACCCCGACGTCTCTGGCGTCACGTTCACGGGGTCTACACCTGTTGGACGCAAGATCGGAGCGGCTTTGTTCGCACGTGGCGCAAAAATGCAGCTGGAGATGGGCGGCAAGAACCCGTTGGTCGTTCTTGATGACGCCGATCTGGATCTTGCGGTTCACTGTGCAATTCAGGGCAGCTATTATTCAACAGGTCAACGCTGCACTGCTTCGTCCCGTCTGATTGTCACAGCAGGAATTTATGAAAAATTTGTGGAGCGTTTGTCCGCTTCGGTCAAAAAACTGAAAGTCGGCGACGCACGCGTATCAACAACCCAGATTGGTCCTGTGGTCAGTAAGGCCCAGCTTGTGCAGGATAAAAAATACATCAAAGAGGCCATCGCCGATGGCGCAACGCTTGCTGCGGGCGGTAATGATGTGACATCGACGACTCCAGGATACTATCTGTCACCAGCGGTATTTACAGATGTCTCACCTAAATCAGCACTTGTTCGTGACGAGATTTTTGGACCAATCGCTGCCGTGTTGCGGGTGTCAGACTACGACGCTGCGCTTGAGTCAGCTAACGACTGTGAATTTGGATTGTCAGCGGGCATCGTGTCACGGGATACTGCGAAAATTGACCATTTTTCACAGAATTCAGAGGCTGGCATGATACAGATCAATTTGCCAACGGCAGGCATGGATTTTCATGCACCCTTTACCGGCCGAAAAGGGTCGTCCTACGGTGCGCCAGAAAAAGGAAGCTACACGCGCGAATTCTTTACGGCCGCCAAGGTCGTCCATGAGGGCCGAGGATAATGTCGCATGCACCTTTGAAGGGAATTCGCATTCTTGATCTTACCAACGTTTTGGCCGGTCCCTTCTGCTGCCATCAGCTGGCGCATATGGGTGCCGACGTCATCAAGGTTGAAACCCCCGGTACTGGCGATCTGGCCCGCCAGCTTGGGGCTGATCCCGAACGCAACGCCGATCTGATGGGGGTCTCGTTTTTGGCACAAAATCCGGGCAAACGGTCCATCACTCTCAACCTGAAATCGCCATCAGGAAAGCGCATTTTGAAAGAGTTGGTCCAAAAATCTGATGCCTTGGTCGAAAATTTCCGCCCCGGCGTCATGGCACGCTTGGGTCTGGATTACGAAACACTGCGCCAGAAAAACCCCCGGCTTGTCTATTGTGCAATTTCGGGGTTCGGCCAGGACGGGCCTTTGTCCAAACTGCCTGCATATGATCAGATTGTGCAGGGCATGAGCGGCGTGATGTCGATCACTGGCGATCCAGATACCGCCCCCTACCGGGTGGGCTACCCCATGGCTGACACCATTGGAGGCATGACAGCGGCTTTTGCCATTGCAGCCGCGCTCGCCAATACGGCACAAGACCGCGGAACGTTTATTGATGTCTCGATGCTCGAGGCCGTCATTGCGACAATGGGTTGGGTGGTATCAAACCATTTGATCGCCGGGCAGACCCCCAACCCGAACGGTAATGATAATTTCACAGCCAGCCCGTCTGGCACATTCAAAACGGCTGATGGCGTGATGAACCTTGCCGCCAATAAGCAAGAACAGTTCGAGACCTTGTGCGAGATTGTTGGTAATCCCGCTCTTGTAAACGATCCACGTTTTGCCGACCGCAAAAGCCGTCTGGCCAATCGCGCTGTACTGACCGCAGAATTGGAGGCAGCCTTTGTTATGGCTCCAACGCTAGAATGGGTGGAAAAGCTGACTGCAAAGGGCGTTCCCGCTGGACCTGTATGGTCGGTACCTCAGGCGCTCAAGCATCCGCAAATTGCAGATCGGGGTCTTCTGCAAAGTCACTGCGTCGGGCATGAGAACTTGCAATTTGTTGGAGTTGGAGTGAAACTTGATGGTATCGCCCCCAAAGTTGACAGCCCCCCTCCGGTATTGAGCGCGCATACAAAAGATATCCTGACGGAGCTTGGTTATAATGATGCCCAGATCTCTGGTCTAAAAAGGGACGGTGCAATATGACCGACAGTTCCAAGAATAATTGGGCATAGGATGGCTGGATAACGGCCCCTTTCGGTATGGTGCCCAAACTGATTGATGTGCACGACTGTGGTCTCCGACCGCTCGCGACTATCTATGTGTCCACGTACTCAGGCAGACGCTCGGGGGCCGTCAACGAGTGGATAAAAGACGCGATCTTGCCCGGAGGATGTGAACCGTAAGATGTGTGCTCAGACGACCGTGTCAGAGGGAAGCGATAGTCAGGTAGCGCGACACTCACAATGGCAGAACACCTTACGAAGCACTCAGAGAAAAGCCATAAGCAAAAAATGAATGTCTTGCGAGCAGCTTTGACCTACGCCCCTAATACTCCTCCATTTTGTTGCAGAGTCTGCCCAACCAAAGGACAGACAAATGAAGAAGTGATTCAGCGACGAACAGATCATAGCAATGCTGAAGGAACAGGAAGCTGTGGAACGGGCGGCTGATGTTTGTCGGCGACACGGCATAAGCCAAGCAACGTTTTATAAATATAAATCAAAATACGGTGGAATGGAGCCATCGGACGCGCGGCGATTGAAGTGTCTGGAAGATGAGAATGCAAAGCTAAAGAAGCTGCTGGCCGAACAGATGCTCGACAATGCGATGCTGCGGGATGTGACCTCAAAA
>JAQXDR010000224.1 GCA_029251265.1 Pseudoprimorskyibacter sp.
CATCTCAAACGCATCCTCGGGTTGGGACGATTGCGATTACGCGGGCCATGCGGCGCAAATGACGAATTCCTCCCCGCCGCCACCGCCCAAAACCTCCGCAAACTGGCCAAGATCTTTCCTGCAACGCAGCAAATGCGCAAAGCCCGATAAGAAAGGCGCTCGCGTTTCATTCAAGACGCGATTTTCTGTACTCGCAACACGTTGTTTTTCAACAGAATTCGCTCCTTTGAGACCTTCGCTGCACGTTGCACGAAGGTCAGCTATGCAGGCGAATGGCTAGCTGCAAGGCGGCGGGTTTGGGGTTGTGTCGCCAGCTAGGTCCGCCAATCATTCTTCATCATAGAAATAGAATTTGTGCTGTGAAACGTCGGTATTCGTGACGAAGATTTTCCAGAGTGTTTCGCCAACAAATGCAAGGATGGCTCCCGCGACAGCAAGGTGCAGCAGAAAGAGCGTGTAAACGTCCCAGAAGTTGCCTGTCTCTGAGCGATACGAGATGAAGCCTATGCTGCTAGCAACCAGCAGCAAGATGCCCATCAAGCGCAAAGTGTTGGCGAATTTATTGATCGGTGTGTTGGGGTCTTTCAGATGCTTCATCGAGTTGCTCGCCTTATCCAATGGCTGAAAAGAACAGCTTTGCCTCGCTTCGCGGCGATGTTCCCTTTGAGAGGGATTGCTCAAAAATATATTGGGTGAACTTTTGGATTTCTGCGCTGGAAAAGGATCTGGCGTTCGCGTCCGCGTGTTCAAAAACTGCCTGTGCGGTTTCCCCGGCCAAGCGAGCTGATTGCTCACTGTCCGGGACAGAATTCCCATAGACCAACCATATGAGGTTCTTGTCGAACTCTTCGCAGAATTTTACTGCGATCGAGAGCGGCAACTCCCGTTTTTCAAGCTCATAATTTTTATAAGACTTGTTGGCGATCGCAACTATCGCGGCGACCTTGCTTTGAGGGTAGCCCAATTGGCTGCGTACGCTGAGCATCCTTTGGCCTATCCCAATCAACACAGTTGGCATGCGGACAAATGTTCCCATATTTGGACATACGTAACTTACCGTGACGTATTCTGTCTAATCATACTATTATTTGATCAAGCGGAAAGAACTATGAACGAATGTACCCTGCTCACCCCTAGACAATTGTCAGCTGAAACTGGTTGGCCAGAGAAGCGGATCAGGAAATTGATATCAACTAAAGGTATTAGGTTCGTGAGAAATGGGGCAAACTTCCTGCTGCTGCAGAACGCTATTCACGAATACATCGCACGGAATATGGTCGAGCGGTGCGCAGCCGAGGTCGCAGAAGATGGGTGATATATTGCCATCATACACGACGCCGCGCGCCCTCGCGAAGCGTCTTACCGCTTCTCCAAGATTCGCGTCGGACACGGTTCGCGAACTTGGATGTTTTTGCAAAATTAGGTAGAAAGTCATTATGTTGGATCATCATGTGGTCACGTTTATGGAGGCGATGGAATGCCGCTCAAAGTCTTCAAACGGAACAAGCTCTATAGCTACAGGGGCACAGTTGCCGGTAGGTGACTACGAGGGCCTACGGGAACAGTGGACAAGAGGATCGCAGAACGGATCGCAGCAGAAGTCGAAACAAAAGTGTGGCAAAGTCATCTTGATGGACCGGGCGCAGCGCTAACTGTTGCCCAAGCCGCAATTGCTTATAGGGCGGCTGCACATGACGACCGCTTTCTTGATCGCGTTGAGGACTATTGGAAGGACACGCTTGTCCCGAAAATTACAGGCGAGGGTATCCGCCAGATGGCCCGCAAACTGTATCCTGGCGCGGCTAATGCTACTTTGAACCGTCAAGACATCGTACTGGCGCAAGCGATCATAAACTACGCAGCGGATTTGGAATGGTGCGCGCGGATCAGGGTAAAGCGGTTCAAGGTCAATGCCAAGAGAAAGACCCTCGCAACAAGGGGATGGGTTGAAGCTTTTGCCCAGCAGGCAGTACAAGATGAGCTACATCACTTGGCTGCGTTGTGTCTGTTTATGTTTGGCACTGGAGCACGACGTGGTGAGGCATGTGCGTTGACTTGGGGTGACGTTGAGCTCTTTCAACAGAAGGCCGTGATCAATCAAACCAAAATAGATGACCAACGCATCGCGCACCTGTAGCCGCCAGTCATCGCGGCACTGGCGAACATTCCTTCAAACCGCAATCCTGACAGTCTGGTGTTTCAGTATGCCTCTGGCGAAAGCGTGGGGCAGGTCTGGAACAACGTCATTGAGCGAGCGGGCATCGAAAAGCTTTCGCCTCACTGTTGCCGCCACGGATTTGCAACTTCGATGCTGCTGGCAGGAATAGACCCAAAGACTGTTGCTGTACGCGGTGGCTGGAAAGACGTTGGAACAGTTATGAAATTCTATTCTCATGCGATGGATGATACGACCGCCACAGATGTGCTTTTTGGCACAAAATAGACACAAGCCCAAGCAGTTTATCAATGAAGTAACTGTAAATAAGAGGATACATAACAATGACTTGGACCCTTCATTGGGGAAGGGTGTCCCACAGATGTGGCTAAAGCTTTCAAGGCTGGGGTGCAACAGCCAAAATATCGATTTTTCTACGCAAGTTATCGTAAGTAAGCTTAGACTGTCTCCAAAAGGAAACTTCACAACTGCGGCAATGCAGGCGCTGGTCCCGTTGTCAAAGCTGTGTTTGAACCGCGACACCATTTATTCGAGGGACGCTGATGAATACCATCGTTTTGATAGCCAAACCCGGAGAGCTGAGTTCAGCGCTTGTCCAGGCGTTGCAGAACGCTTGGGGCGGTGGACCTGTTTTGTGGCTGTCGCCGAACGAGGCGGCGGAATTTGAAATAGGGCTGGTCCCGGGAAATTTCCGTGACGTGTGGGCGGATCTGCAGGCGCAAGGTGTGGATTTAAACGCAGTTGACACCCAAGCGCGAAAAAAATCCGTTTTGCTCGCGGATATGGACAGCACCATCATTGAACAAGAGTGTATCGATGAGCTGGCTGACGCGGCTGGTGTGGGCGATGCGGTGCGGGCGGTCACGGCACGCGCTATGAACGGCGAGCTTGACTTTGAAGATGCACTTATCGCGCGCGTTGCTCAGCTTAAAGGGTTGCCAGCGTCTATAATTGATACGGTCTATACAAATCGAATTACATTCATGCCGGGCGCGGCGGAACTTTTAGCGACTATGAAAGCAAGGGGTGGCTATGCCGCGCTTGTGTCAGGCGGGTTCACCAGCTTTACAAGCAAAGTGGCAGCTACGTTGGGATTTGATGAAAACAGGGCCAATACATTGTTGGCGACTGCAGATACTCTGACTGGCGATGTCAGGCGTCCTATTCTTGGACGGGATGCTAAAGTCACGGCATTGAACGAAATCACCGACCGCCTTGGACTTGACCCCACAGATGTTTTGGCTGTCGGAGACGGGGCAAACGATCTTGGTATGCTAGACCATGCTGGTATGGGGGTGGCCCTTCATGCCAAGCCTTCGGTTCAGCAGCGCTGCGCCTTGCGGATTAATTACGGTGATCTGACGGCCCTGCTCTATCTACAGGGCATCGCGCGGGCAGACTTTACCAAAGTCTAAAACAGGAGTTTGGAGCTGCCCGCTTTTGACTGGCAAGACGTTTTGCCAGCGCGGTACCTTTAAAAGCGCAGTCTCAAGACGTCGCGGTCGCAGTGAGGGTGATTTGTCTAAAGACCAGCCGCGGTTTGGCGGACAATGCGAATTCTCTCAGGATTGGGTGGATGGGTCCCGAGAAATTGGTCTCCCGGATCCGTTAACCGATTGAAATACTCTGCACCAAGGACGGGATCGTATCCGGATCGTGCGCTGATCACTGTCCCCAAACGATCTGCCTGAAGCTCGAAATCCTTGGAGTAGACCCGCGATCCGACCTGCCCGCCCATTTCGACTGCTGCACGAATTCCGACATCACCCAAGCCCAGACCAATGGCGAGCACCCCCATGCCGAGCGCTCCGGCGACTGCGTTGCCTTGTTTTTGTTCCAGATGGCCAAGGATATAGTGCGCAGCCTCATGACCCATGATGAAGGCCAGTTCGTCATCATTTTTGACATCCTCCAAAAGGCGGATGTTGAAGATTAGCACAGGCTGGCCATCTGTGATCGTTTGGTAGGCATTGGGCGGATCCGAGCGGTCTTGGACAAGCTGGATCAGATAATCACAGTTTTGCAGTCTTGTGGTTTGACGACATTCTGCTTCAGCCACGGGTTTAACCCTGCGACGCACGCGGTCAAGCCGGGATACGACGGCCCTGTCGGCCTCAACAACACTATCTGCCCGCTGAGAGGGTCCGTTTGCCACGCAGCCTGCGCTGACCACCAGCATCATCGTGAACACCAAATTGCGCATGAACCAATCCCTTTTTGTTCCCTGATGGCCGGCGCGGTTTATTGCCGGTTGTCATAAGGAAATCTCTAATAAGCAGGCAATGATTTATATAAAAAGACAAAGATAAAAAAGGGTGCTGCCCTTGTTTTCAATGATTGAACAAATTTGTCTAACAGAAAACCACGCTTTTCACGCGAACCAAGTTCAACATGCTGATAAAAGGCGTTCTGCCAATTGTATCACTGATCCAATGCCCCCCCTTTGGGAGCGCTTTTTGTCCCAAGACGATGCAGTGTTGTGCGTTGGGCGTCAGCTTACCTTGGTCAAAAGCCCTTTGGCGTCTAGCTCTTCGTGAGCTTCGTCAAGCGCAAGTCGAGCGCGTGAAATAAGCGTGTCAACTTCATCATGTGAAATGATCAAAGGGGGCGAAATAATCATTCGATCATACACATGACGCATGATCACGTTATTGGCAAAGCAGCGTTCGCGGGTGATATATCCTGCCGTGCCCGGTTCAGCAGCAAAAGAGGCGCGCGTGGACTTGTCTGGTGTCAGAGCAATGGATCCCATCATGCCGACAATCTGTGCTTCGCCGACCAGCGGATGATCACTTAAGGCTCTGAATTGTTTTTGTAAATAAGGGCCAATATCGTTGCGCACCTTTTCTACGATTCCCTCTTCATCAAGGATACGCAGGTTTTCCAAAGCGACTGCGCAGGCCACCGGATGGCCCGAATAGGTGTACCCATGATTGAACTCGACCTTGCCAATGACACTGGCAATTTCATCATTGATCACCGAGCCACCAATCGGCTGATAGCCAGAGCTTAACCCTTTGGCTATTGTCATGATGTCAGGGCGTATAGCCATGGTCTGGCTCCCAAACCAGTTTCCAGTACGGCCAAACCCGCAGATGACCTCGTCTGCGACCAACAAAATACCGTACTTGTCAACGATCCGCTGGATTTCGGGCCAATAGCTATCTGGCGGGACAATCACGCCGCCAGCCCCCTGAATGGGCTCTGCTATAAATGCGGCAACCTTATCCGGACCTATGGCCAAAATAGCCTGTTCCAACGCAAGAGCACGGGCATGGCCAAAATCTTTGGGCGTCATGTCACCGCCTTCGGCCCACCAGTTGGGCTGATCAATATGGTGAATGCCCGGGATCGGCATCCCGCCTTGCGCATGCATTCCCTTCATGCCGCCAAGAGATCCCGACCCAACAGAAGACCCATGATAGGCATTCCAGCGGCTGATGATGACCTGACGGTCTGGTTGGCCTTTTGCCTCCCAATAGGTGCGGATCAAGCGCAGGTTGGTGTCATTGGCTTCTGATCCGCTAGAGGCAAAGAAAACCGTGTTCAGATTGCCCGGTGCCAATTCTGCGATCCGTTGTGCCAATGCGATCGCGGGTACATGTGTGGTTTGGAAAAACGTGTTATAATAGGGCAGTTCACGCATTTGACGTGCAGCCGCTTCGGCCAGTTCTTCGCGGCCATAGCCGATGTTGACACACCAAAGACCTGCCATCGCGTCAAGGATCTGTGTGCCGTCGCTATCAGTGAGCCAGCAACCCTGCGCCTGAGTGATCACACGGGCCCCTTTTTGTGCAAGTTCCGACGCAGTCGTGAACGGATGCATATGATGGGCGGCGTCCAGCGCCTGCAGTTCCGACGTGGGCATGTGGTTGGTGATTTGCATCAGGCGTCTCCGACAGGTTACGCTCGAAGAATATGATCAAATTCCTAGAGGGTCAACGCAGGTGCGAGTCCCAAGGACAAACGCGCAACTCCTTGCGCGACATCGGCAGCGACAGCCTGTGCTGCGGACTGCGCGTCACCGCGCCGAAGGGCCGCGATCAGCAGTTTGTGCTGGTCGGGCAGGCTTTGTGGGGCATCTCCCGTCAAGACATCGCGCAGCGACGGCCCAAATCGCAACCACAATGCGTCTACCTGTCCGGCAATCATCGGCGCACCAGCAATCGCATACAGTGTGTCGTGAAAGGCATAGTTCAGCCGCAGGTAACCACCCACGTCTCCTTTGGCGATGGCCCTATCAAGTTCTATGTCGATTGATTCGAGTTGGTCGATATCAGCATTCATCGCCCGCGGGGTTGCGCGTCGTGCCAGTTCTGGTTCTAGCGCGCCCCGCATAAAGCCGACATCGTCCAGATCCTGCGCGGTCAGGACCGGGACGCTGATGCGACGGTTGCCTTGAAATATCAAAGCGCCCTCGGCGGTCAGACGGCGCAGGGCCTCTCTGACGGGCGTCATTCCAACCCCGAGGTCCGCTACAATGCCTTGAATCGTCACGGGTTGTCCCGGTGCCAGATCTCCGAACAAAATACGCTCACGCAACTGCGCATAAACTTTTTGATGAGCAGGAGGTCCTGCGCGCCGGACGCCATCGTCTAAATTATCATCGTCCAACATCGTCACACCTGCCTCTTTCATGCTCCAGTTTCCACAATCGCTTGCTCTGGATCATTGCATTGTGGAAACATCGCGTGTGTTGCCAAGCTTGGCAAGAATTGATCAACTCGTAGTGACCGGGCAATGACTCGGGTCATAATACTCACCAAGGGGAGACAAAGATGAAACTTCATCTGATGGGAATGACGGCGACGCTGGCGCTGGTGACGGGAATTGCCGTGGCTGACGAGGTGCGCGTCTATAACTGGTCTGACTATATTGACGAGGCCTTGCTGGAAAAATTCGAGTCCGAAACCGGTTTGAAGCTTATTTATGACGTGTTTGACAGCAATGAATTGCTGGAAACAAAGATGCTGGCCGGTGGGTCCGGTTATGACGTCGTCGTGCCGTCGGGAACCTTTTTGCAACGCCAGATCACAGCAGGGGCATTCCAACCCTTGGATATGTCTAAATTGTCCAACATGGAGAATATGTGGGATGTGATCGCAGCACGGACGGCGCAATACGATCCTGGCAATGCCTATTCTATTAATTACATGTGGGGTACTACGGGCATCGGTGTAAATGTCGGCAAAGTAACCGAAATTCTGGGAGCAGACGCGCCACTGTCTTCGATGGACTTGATCCTGAACCCAGAGCATGCCTCCAAGCTCGCAGAGTGCGGAATTCATGTGCTGGATGCGCCATCCGAGATCATTCCGATGGTGTTGCAGTATCTGGGCGAAGACCCTGACAGCCACGATCCTGATGTGATCGCCAAGGCAGAGCCGATCTTGACCGCTGCGCGTCCCTACATCAGTAAATTCCATTCGTCCGAGTATATCAACGCATTGGCTAACGGTGAAATCTGTGTGGCTGTGGGCTGGTCCGGTGACGTATTACAGGCACGTGATCGTGCGGCCGAGGCGGAAAACGGTGTTGATATCGCGTATAACGCATTTGCCCAAGGTTCATTGATGTGGTTTGATCAGATGGCGATCCCCGAGGATGCGCCCAACCCTGAAGGCGCACATCTGTTCCTGAACTTCATCATGGATGCTCAGAACATGGCTGACGCGTCCAATTACGTCTATTATGCCAACGGCAATTTGGCGTCTCAGCCCTTGCTTGAGGAAGATGTTATTGGTGATACGGCGATTTATCCAGACGCTGCAACGCTGGAAAATCTCTATACGACAACGCCATATCCTGCGCGGGTGCAACGTGTTGTCACCAGACTTTGGACCAAGGTCAAATCCGGTACATAATAGGTCGTCATCGTCTGCGCGCGACTGATGTCTGACGCGCGCAGACAACATTTGAAAATGCAGTTTGCTGCGATCCGCTGTTTTAGCCAATATGGCAACCATCAATAATAATGGCGTCGGTTGACCCGGGCGCTCTTGTTGGTGACATATATTAAATACCGACCAAAGGAGCGTTCAGCGTGTCCCAACCTGTTTTTGCCCCATGGGAGGTGCCCGAAGCGGAGCCTCTGATCCGGTTTGAGTCGGTGAGCAAGACATTTGGTGAATTCACCGCCATTGACGCCTTGTCACTGGATATTTTTGAACGAGAATTTTTTGCGCTGCTGGGACCATCGGGCTGTGGCAAGACCACTATGATGCGCATATTGGCCGGGTTCGAGGCCCCTACAAGTGGCCGCATCCTTTTAGACGGTCAGGACATCGCGCCCGTGCCGCCAAACAAACGCGCTGTAAATATGATGTTTCAAAGCTACGCGTTGTTTCCGCATCTATCAGTTTGGGACAATATAGCGTTTGGATTGCGTCGCGAGGGAATGGCACGTGATTTGCTTGCAGCTCGTGTGGATGAAATGCTGCGGCTTACCCGGCTCGAGAAATTTGCGCGCCGCAAACCGCATCAGATCTCGGGCGGACAAAAACAGCGGGTTGCTTTGGCGAGGTCACTTGCCAAGGCCCCCAAATTGCTTTTGCTGGACGAACCCCTTGGCGCATTGGATAAAAAACTGCGTCAAGAAACCCAGTTTGAACTGATGGATATTCAGGAAAAAACTGGGACGACATTCGTGATCGTAACCCATGACCAAGAAGAAGCCATGACTGTGGCCAGCCGCGTTGCCGTGATGGACGAGGGCAAGCTGATCCAAGTGGACACACCTGACAGGATCTATGAGGCCCCTAATTCGGTTTATGTAGCTGATTTTATTGGAAATGTAAATATCATTCAGTGTGTCGTCAGCCCTGATGACGAAGACTCCCGTGTGCGTCTGGAATGGGGAGACGGGCGGACACCTTTGTGGGCACAGGGCGAATTTGGCGCGGGTCGCCGGCTCAGCCTTGCTATCCGTCCAGAAAAAATTCAGGTCAGCCGCCGCAAGCCTGATGGTGTCGCAAATGCAGTGTACGGAGAAATTGTTGATATTGCATATTTGGGAAATATCTCGACATTCCATGTGCGGTTAAGGGATGGAAA
This sequence comes from Pseudoprimorskyibacter sp., assembly GCA_029251265.1. Classification (GTDB taxonomy): domain Bacteria; phylum Pseudomonadota; class Alphaproteobacteria; order Rhodobacterales; family Rhodobacteraceae; genus JAQXDR01. The sequence continues at coordinate 9,230 of JAQXDR010000224.1, forward strand.
GATGCTTAAGGCGCAGATCGCCAACACCCGGCGCATTTCCAGACGCTCTTTCAGTTGGGAAGATCACGTCTGGCTGTCGTGGTCCGATACTGCTGGAATTTTGCTGGAGCGCTGAGCCATGTATCGTCGTTTGCTTATAGCGGTTCCTTATTTGTGGCTCTTGTTGCTATTTCTTGTCCCGTTTGGAATTGTGCTCAAGATTTCACTAAGCGATCTGGCTTTGGCACGTCCGCCATACCTCCCCCAGATTGATGTCTCCAAAGGTTGGGAGGGGTTTGCGAATTTCCTGTCCGGGCTGGATTTTGAAAATTATGTTTGGCTGACAGGGGACGATCTATACTGGAAAGCATATCTATCGTCTTTGCGTATTGCAGCTATATCAACAGTGCTGACCTTATTGGTGGGCTATCCGTTGGCTTATGGTATGGCCCGGGCACCCCGCGAATGGCAGCCAACGCTGGTTATGCTGGTAATCTTGCCGTTTTGGACCAGTTTCCTGATCCGCGTTTACGCCTGGATTGGGATCCTGTCGACCGAAGGGTATCTGAACCAGTTCTTGATGTCGGTAGGCATAATCGACATACCGCTCAAGATTTTGAACACCAATACCGCCGTCTATATCGGCATTGTGTATACGTATCTGCCTTTTATGGTGCTGCCAATATATGCCGCGCTGGAAAGGCTGGATGGTTCCTTGTTAGAGGCCGCTGAAGACCTGGGATCCTCTCGCGCAGGGGCGTTTTGGTTGATCACCTGGCCTCTGTCTCGGCCGGGTGTTGTGGCAGGATGCTTTCTTGTTTTTATTCCTGTGATCGGTGAATTCGTGATCCCCTCTCTTTTGGGGGGCTCTGGCACCTTGATGATTGGTAAGGTGCTTTGGGAAGAATTCTTCTCAAACCGCGACTGGCCTGTGGCAAGTGCTGTTGCCATTGTGTTGCTGCTGATCCTTGTGATCCCAATCGTGCTGTTCCAGCGTAACGAGGACCGCGCCCGCGAGGCCGAGCGATGAGACTTAGTTGGTTCAACACCATATCGCTGACACTTGGCTTTGCTTTTTTGTATCTGCCGATGGTTATTTTGGTCATCTATAGCTTTAACGAATCCAAACTGGTCACAGTCTGGGCTGGTTTTTCAACCAAATGGTACGGAGAACTGCTGAAAAACGAAGAATTCTTGGATGCAGCATGGGTAACAATTCGTGTTGCTGCAATGTCGTCCACGCTTGCGACGGTTCTCGGAACTTTGGCAGCCTATGTGCTGGTTCGGGCGGGCCGATTTGCGGGCCGAACGCTGTTTTCAGGGATGATATACGCTCCACTTGTCATGCCCGAGGTCATCACAGGGCTGTCGCTGCTTTTGCTGTTTATCGGTTTGGACATTGACCGCGGGGTTATGACCATTGTCTTGGCACATACCACTTTTTCAATGTGTTATGTGTCGGTCGTGGTCAGTTCACGCTTGGCCAGTTTTGATACCTCCCTCGAAGAGGCGGCGCTTGATTTGGGAGCGTCTCCCTTTACCGCATTTTTCCTTGTCACCTTACCGATTATCGCACCCGCCGTCATTGCAGGGTGGTTATTGGCATTTACTTTGTCGTTGGATGATCTGGTTATTGCCAGTTTTACCACCGGCCCATCTGCAACAACGCTGCCAATCAAGATCTTTTCGGCCGTGCGGCTTGGCGTTAGTCCGGAAATCAATGCCTTGTCGACCCTGATGATTGTGGTGGTCACAGTAGGGGTGATTGTGGCCTCTTTGGTGACAAAACGTGCGGCTGTGGCGCGCGCCCGTGAGGAATTGGCAGTCGAACGGTCATGAAGCGGATTTATGAGGATCTGGCCTATGTGCCACCGCCTCATTGCTGGTGGTGGGCGGATGTGCCCGACGCACCTGTTGTTGCGCTCACCGATGATGTCCGGGCGGATGTGGCTGTTGTGGGCAGCGGCTATACGGGTCTGGTAACAGCCTTGGAGTTGGCCCAAGCGGGATTGGATGTCATTGTTTTGGATGCCGAACGTCCTGGTTTTGGGGCATCGACGCGTAATGGCGGGTTTTGCTGTTTGGGTGGGGCCAAGGCGTCTGGCAAACAGATTCGCCGCATGGTGGGGAATTCTGGCCTGCGCGATTGGCGACAAACCGAGATTGCGGCCGTGCAATCGGTCGAGATGTTATTGGATCGGCACGACATCATCGTGGATCGGCACTCCGCGGGTGAAACGCTGATCGCACATACGCCATTGGCCTGGAGTAAAATGCGGGCAGACACGGAAGAAATTGTTTCAAACTATGGATTTACCCCAAGCTATGTACCTGCTGATGGCCTGCGCGCCGAGGGGTTGGGCGGACCGTTTCATGGCGCGATGACCCTGCCTGTGGGCTTTGCGCTCAATCCGGGAAAATATCATGCAGGCCTGTTGCGGGCGGCTCTTGAGGCAGGGGTCCGTGTGCATGGTTACAGCCCTGTTTTGGACATCAAACCCGCTGCGTCAGCTTGGCGTGTACATTGCCAAGCCGGATCGGTGCTTGCAAATCGTGTGGTGATCGCCACCAATGGCTATAGTAGCGAGGATGTCCCTGAATGGCTGTGCGCCCGATATCTGCCAGTTCAATCATCAGTGATGGTGACCCGGCCCCTGACCGCATCTGAATTGGCAGATCAAGGGTGGACTTCGGCGCAGATGGCCTACGATACGCGTCAATTGCTGCACTATTTTCGTCTGATGCCAGACGGACGCTTCTTATTTGGAATGCGTGGCGGTCTGCGGGCATTACCACATGTGGAAACAGCCCTGAAACACCAGCTTAGACGTCATTTCGAAAAAATGTTTCCCGGTTTTGCAAGTGCCGAAGCAACACATGTCTGGTCGGGGCTTGTTTGTTTGACAGCGCGGCTGGTGCCTTATGTTGGTCCCATACCGCAGATGCCCGGCGTGTTTGCCGGATTTGGATATCATGGGAATGGCGTGGCTATGGCCAGCCACAGTGGTTTAATCCTTGCCGATCTGGTGCAGGGACGGCTGCCCAAAGCACAGTGGCCCAAGCTGATGCAGCAGACTCCGCGGCGTTGGCCACTGGGATCGATGCGTCGGGCTTTGTTGTCACCAGTATATGCTTGGTCTCAATGGCGCGATCAATAATGACGAGGCCGCCCTACCATTAGACGATACTCTGACCAACTTGCCCGCCTGCAGCGAGCGCGTTCCATAACAGCTGAGCGAGTATTCGTTATCCTTAAAAGAACTGTTGCCTGAGTTAAAATTTTCTAATTTAGAATGCAAAAATGTGCTGTACTCTAAACCTTTGAAGCCTCTTTCAAGGTGTGTACCTCCCTCGATGCTCTGAAACAAAACGATGTTTAAGTACAGTCGGATCTTAGACGTCGATATTCTTGAGCATCAAGCGCGCCGCTAATACCAAAATACATGAAAGGAGCTGACCTGCTTGAAATTACGGATTGATTTGCATCAATTTATGAAGGCTCGTCATAAAAAAATCGAGATGCCTACATAGCGCATTTGACTGGATTCAGGTTTTTGAGAAAAGGCCAATATGACCTCTGAAAATTGAATACAGAGGTCACATAAAACAGAAAATCTGCTGAAACGTCTCCATGGTCTCACGCCTGATCAGTTGGAAGCTTGGATCTGGTCAGTGAAAGATATGACGGCGCAGAATGCTGCGCTCAGGTGCCAACCTGAATGCAGAAACGATGAGGGGATGAAGAAACCTGACGTCATCTTTCTGGAACAGAAGTACGCCCCATACTTCTGATGATAGTGGATGGGCTTCATCAAAAAGATAATCCGATCATGGTTTCAATCGTCTTTAATTTTTTAGTTCATCGGAGTAGCCGCTCGGCGCACCAAATACTGAAATTATTAAAATTCCGCCTAAGCGCGACAAAACCGAAGCCTCGCGCGCTTGTGCAAAAGTTGAAACGCATAACAGTGCGGCCCCAAGTAAGGCCGCAAGACGAAATCGCATGGCGCCATTTTCCAAATGTTTTGAAAAAGAAACAAAAACGGCCTTTTTTAAAGGAGGTCGATAGCCTTGTTTTGTCCCGGACATACTGTCGCAAAGGCTCGTTTGTTTACTTTATCCAGCCTTGCAGGTTGGCGTCGATAACTTGCGCCAACGCCTCGATGTGGGCATCATCGTCGTTCAGGCACGGAATATACGTAAAGCTTTCCCCGCCAGCCTCTTCAAAGCTTTCGTAGATCTCTTCGTTTATTTCTTCGAGCGTTTCGATGCAGTCGGCGGAAAAGGCCGGGGCGATGACAGCTATTCGTTTTTTTCCGTCTTCTTGGGGCAGGCGCGCGACCTCTTCGACGGTATAGGGTTGCAGCCATTCTTCTGGACCAAATCGTGACTGGAACGTGGTTGTGATCTTGTCCTTGCTCCATCCAAGCCGCTCGCGCAGAAGGCGCGTCGTTTTCTGGCATTGGCAATGATACGGATCGCCTTGCATCAGATATCGTTTTGGAACTCCATGATAGGAGCACACAAGAATATCTGGCTCGACCTCGGCTGCGGCATAGGCGCGCTCTACCGATTGTGCCAGAGCTTCGATGTAGGTGGGATGGTCAAAATACGGGGCCACCGTCCGTGTGGCAGGTTGCCATTTTTCTTTCATCAGTGCGCGAAAAAACTGGTCGTTGGCTGTGGCAACAGTGGCGCCGGCATATTGCGGGTATAGTGGGAAAAATAAAATCTTGTCGCAGCCGGCCTCTACCATCTTGCGGACCCGCGATGATGTTGACGGGTTCCCGTACCGCATGCAGAAATCCACCATGACATCGTCACCGTATCGTTTGGCCATGACATCTGTCATCTTGGTGGCCTGATCCCGCGTGATGGTCATCAACGGACTTTCGTCTGCGTCTGTATTCCAGATAGACCGATATGCCGCACCGGATGTAAAGGGTCTCTTTGTCAGGATCACCAATTGCAACAACGGCTGCCATTTCCACGGAGCATAGTCGATGACCCTCTGATCTGACAGGAATTCGTTCAGATAGCGTCGCATGGACCAATAGTCCGTCGCATCTGGCGTTCCTAGATTGGCCAGCAAAATACCAATCTTGCGTTTGGCCACAGGCGGATGGTCTGTGGGCAAGTGGGCGGGGCGGTCGGTAACCTGAGTGGCATCCAGCATCTTGGTGGGCTTCCTTGTCATTTACCACATAGCAGATAACGCCTGCGGCGCGCCGGTCAATCCTTGAGCTTTGACTCGTTTGTTTGCAAGGCATCTGCAAGCCGGTGAGATGCAGATCCCGGGCGCAATGGTTTGGGCTGACTGTCAGCAGGACACCACCCATGCAGAAAGATCAGGTCAAATTGTGCAGAGATGCGTCCGTCGTCCTCACTAAAGCGTTGAGAATAGAGCGCTGCGGCCTGAAACAAGACCTGACGTGATGTTGGTCTGCGAAGGCGATCATTCAAAGCGTTCCCCTCGCCCATATACCGCAGCTCGCGCATTAAATGTACGGGCGAGGCATAGCTGACATTCAGTGGCAGCGTGTCTGCCACAGGCAAAGCCAGACCCGCGCGCTGTAACAAAGCACCAAGGTCCCGGATTTCAGCCATGGGAACAATGCGTGGACTAAGGCCGCCGGTTACGGCGATCTCTGCTTCAGCCAGACAGGACCGCAATTGGTGCAGGGTCTGGCCTCCGAATGACACAGCCATCATCAAACCGTCAGGTTGCAGCGCCCGAGTGCATTGGATCAATTGACCCAATGGATCATCGGCCCAATGCAACGCCAACGCGTGAATGATAAGGTCATGCTGGCCTGTGTCTAAATCCAGTGTTGGGGTGTCGGGGATGATCTTTGCGTCGAAATTGTCCCAAACATGTGGAAAGGGGCTTACCACCGCCGGATTTGTAAAGGACCTGTTAACCAAAGTTAGGCGATCCTCAATCTCGCTGCGGGCCGTGCGATGCAAAAACAGGGCGCTGTCTTGCGCACGGGCACGATTGCGGAGCAGGGCTTTGGAATCTGTAAGTTTCGGCGTCATGAGGGGGACATAGATGCAAGTGCAGACCTTGCAAAGGGCTTTGGTGCGAACGGTCTTTCCGCCGCGGTGTTTGGCCTGCGGGGATCATCAGGTGCAGGACGACTTTGGTCTGTGTGGATCTTGTTGGGGCGATGTCCCTTTTCTGTCGGGATTGGTCTGCGACAGCTGTGGAGTGCCGCTGCCAGGTGAAAGCGATCGGCCCGAATATTGTGACGAGTGTTTGCAACATCCGCCGCCCTGGAACCGTGGTCGCGCTGCGATGGTCTATTCCGGTCATGCACGGCGACTGGTGTTGTCGTTAAAGCACGGGGACCGCCAGGATGTGGCGCGTCCGGCAGGGGCGTGGCTGGGCCGTGTTGTTCGCGATATTTTGCCCGCCGATGCGGTGATTGTTCCGGTGCCCCTATCACGGTCCCGTCTGCGGATGCGTCGATATAATCAGGCAGCCCTGCTTGCAGCCAGTCTTGCCCGGATACTGGACCGGCCCTGGCTGCCCGATGCGTTGGTTCGTCCAGACGATACATTGCCGCTTGAAGGGATCAGTCGCGAAGATCGTTTTGCGCGGCTGGCAAGCGCGATATCCGTGCATCCAAAACGTGGGGCGGGTTTGCAGGGACGGTCGGTGTTGATTGTGGATGATGTCATGACCTCGGGGGCGACCCTTGCGGCCTCGACCGAGGCGGCATTTGCAGCTGGCGCAAAAGAAGTATGCATCTGCGTGCTGGCGCGCGCGGTCAAGGATGCCTAAATAGCGGTAAACCTATTCGGAGACCGCGTATGCCTTCTATTGACATCTACACTTCACCGCTTTGCGGATTTTGCCATGCCGCAAAGCGTCTGCTGACTCAAAAGGGGGTGGATTTTAACGAAATTGACGTTTGGGCCAATCCCACTCGCAAGCCCGAGATGATCCAGAGAGCCAATGGTGGGCGCACAGTGCCGCAGATTTTCATTGGTGATACCCACGTTGGCGGATGTGACGAGATATACGCCCTAGAACGTGCGGGAAATTTGGATCCGCTGTTACAAGCGTGATGCGTGTTGGTTTATTGCAGCTTTGTGCCTCGGATGATCCTACAGCGAATCTTGTACAAACCCGCGCATGGGTGGCCGAGGCCGCTGCCGGGGGCGCAAATCTGGTACTGACACCCGAAGTCACAAATTGCGTGTCTCTTGATCGTCACCATCAAAATGCGGTTCTGCATCCCGAAGACTCCGATCCCACGCTTGAGGGCCTGCGCCAAGAGGCGGCGGCGCATAGAGTGTGGCTTTTGATTGGGTCGCTGGCGCTGAAATCATCAGGACCCGAGGCACGCTTTGCCAACCGGTCTTTTCTTATCGGACCCGAAGGCCAGATCGTCGCGCGCTACGACAAACTTCATATGTTTGACGTCCAGGTGACCGAGACCGAGACCTATCGCGAATCCGAAGGGTTTGCGCCGGGTGACCGCGCTGTGGTTGCAGATGCAGGCGGGCTGCCTGTCGGTATGACGATTTGCTATGATGTACGGTTCCCTGTGCTGTATCGGCAGTTGGCTCAAGCAGGGGCTCAGGTTCTGGCTGTTCCTGCTGCCTTTTCGCCTGTGACAGGGGCTGCGCATTGGGAACCATTGTTGCGGGCGCGAGCAATAGAATGTGGGGCCTATGTGCTGGCACCAGCGCAGGGCGGATCGCATGCCGCCACTCATGGCAGATCCCGCCAGACTTATGGCCATTCGATGGTTGTGGACCCTTGGGGAAGGGTTGTGCTGGACGCGGGCGACAGGCTGGGGGTACATTACGCTGAACTCGACGTTGATGCTGTGGCGCGCGCGCGCCACCAGCTTCCGTCGCTAACCCATGACCGTATTTTTTCCGGACCGTGACCAATGAGTGATAGCCGCAGTCTTGCGATTTCTCTGTTTTCCGAGCTTTTGACATCGGACCAACTGCTGCGAAACCAACTTACACGGGTTTTGCCAGACCGAATGGAGATTTCGCATTTTTCCGTCTTGAACCATTTGGCGGGTCAGGGTGTTGAAAAAACACCCGCACAATTGGCGCGAAGCTTTCACGTCACGCGCGGGGCGATGACCAATACATTGGCGAAACTGGAATTGGCAGGTTTTGTGCACATCCGTCCAGACTGGGATGATGCCCGGCGTAAACTGGTATCCATCAGCCCCGCAGGAGATCGCGCACGACAGGCCGCATTAACGGCTATATCTCCGTTAGTAACAGATTTAGTTGACGAACTCGGGGTCGACCGTGTGCGCGCGGCTTTGCCAGTTTTGCGACAGTTGCGGATACAGTTGGAACAGACAGACGATAAGTGATCGCCAACCGCCACTATCCTTGGGTGCAATATTTTATTCCTTCCATCTCAGCCAGTTCTGGACAGGGGTGCCCCGGCTAGGTTTAGAAACCTGCGTCGAGTGCTGAACTTTAGAAATTGTGGCGTTGCCAAAGGCTGTAACCGCATTGACGTTCGAAAAACCCTGATTTGAGCAATCGGGTAAATCTTTTATTCTACGAGCTCTCCGGGCGTCCATAATGCATCAAGACCTGGGTCAATAATCACCGCAGCATGCTGCTTTTCACCTCAACATGCCCAGATCCATTCACCGCAATATTTTGACAGTATTTCAGATATGAGCATAAGCGCGTAATCCTGCTGCTCTTTGGAGCGGAAAGTGCAATCAGCAGCAATCGGCCGGAGGTCTAAAGCAGTCGTATATTCAGAAGTATAGCTGCCTGTAGCTTTCTTGAAATATAGTGGCGCACCAAGCGATCCGATTTCCCAGACTGTTTCGAACTTTGGCCCCAGATACACACTCACGGGAAAAGATTTATCGTCTTTATGCATAACCTGAATACTCAATCGTTGCATCTTCAGGTAGATATGCAGTGCAGCATCCCAGCCTTTAGTTCTGAGAAAGTGTAGGGAGATCTCTGGGTCTTCTCACACAATAAAGCTGTGACATGTCCTTTAGATTGATCAAGATGCTTACCCGTATCCAGTCTTTGGCCGCTCCATCTGATATGGTTCTGTCATGCCGCTTTCTGGTGTCAGGATATGACGCAAAAGGGCGACCGGATGACGCCGCAGGGTCAATCGCATTGACACATAATCCTCGACCACCTGCTCGCCTTCAGTCATTTCGGGCAGCAAGGCTGCTGGTTCCACGATACCTTCGCCTTCCATGTCGCCAGCAAACAGCGGCAAAGGTTTATCACCGGCAAGTGCGCGCGCTTCCCAAAGTGCATTGCGCCTGTCCAATCCGATATCGGCGAAAACATCCGCCTCGGCCAGTCGTGTCAAAACCTTTGGGCTTAGACCTGCACGCCGCCAGACGTCTCGTACGCTTTGATATCCATTTCCCCGTGCGGCGGTCAGCCATGCGGCATCCTCTTCTCGTATGCCTTTGATCTGGCGAAATCCAAGCCGCAAAGCCAGACCGCCTTTGCCATCCGGTTCCAGCGCATTATCCCAATAGCTGTGATTGATTGATATGGATCGTACCGTGACCCCGTGTTCGCGAGCATCCCGTACGATTTGCGCCGGTGCATAAAATCCCATTGGTTGCGCATTCAGAAGAGCACAGGCAAATATGCCGGGGTGATGGCATTTGATCCATGCGGATGCATAGACCAAAAGGGCAAAGCTGGCGGCATGGCTTTCCGGAAAGCCGTAAGATCCGAAGCCTTCGATCTGGCTAAAGCAGCGCTCGGCAAAATCCAGATCATAGCCGTTACGCATCATACCTTTCAAAAAACGGTCGCGAAATTCACTGACGCTGCCGTGTTTTTTGAAGGTCGCCAGTGACCGTCGCAGCCGATCTGCCTCAGATGGGGAAAACCCTGCCCCGATAATGGCAATCTGCATGGCCTGTTCTTGAAACAGAGGGACCCCCAAAGTTTTGCCCAGCACATCGCCCAAGGCGTCTGAGGGGAAAGTCACCTGTTCTTCACCATTGCGACGCCGGATGTAGGGATGCACCATATCGCCCTGAATTGGACCCGGTCGGATGATCGCCACCTCGATCACCAGATCGTAGAAATTACGTGGCCGCATTCTTGGCAAAAAATTCATTTGCGCTCTGCTTTCCACCTGAAAGACACCCACGCTATCAGCACGGCAGAGCATGTCATAGACATCTGGGTCCTCAGGAGGGAGCGTTGCCAAATTATAGTTGAGCCCCAAATGTTGCTGCATCAGGACAAAAGCCTTGCGAATGCAGGTCAGCATACCAAGCGCCAGGATATCAACTTTGAGGATGCCCAGGTTGTCTATGTCGTCTTTGTCCCAGCAGATGACCGTGCGATCCTCCATCGTGGCATTTTCAATTGGAACCAGTTCATCAAGGCGTCCTTCGGTTATAATGAACCCGCCAACATGCTGGGACAGATGGCGGGGAAAACCGATAATTTCCTGCACCAAAGAAAGGGTTTGTTGTAGACGGCGGTCTTCGGGATCGAGCCCGATTTCCCGCAGACGGCTGGCATCTACCCCTTGTGATGAGAAAAAACCCCAAATTTGCGAGCTAAGGGCACCAATTGTATCCTGACTTAGCCCCATGACAGCACCAACTTCGCGGATCGCGCGTTTGCTTCGAAAGTGGATAACTGTGGCACACAGGCCTGCGCGGTGCCGTCCATAGCGATCATAAATATGCTGTATAACTTCTTCGCGGCGTTCATGTTCAAAGTCGACGTCAATGTCCGGAGGTTCGTTGCGGGCTTCGGACACAAAACGTTCAAAGACCATCGTGCCGATTTCAGGACTGACGGATGTGACCCCAAGGCAGTAGCACACCACAGAATTGGCAGCAGAGCCGCGACCCTGGCACAAGATTCCCCGGTCCCGGGCAAAGGCGACGATATCCCGCACGGTGAGGAAATAGGGCTCATACGCAAGGGTGCCGATCAGGTCCAGCTCGTGTTCCAACATGGCGCGGACGCGTGCGGGCGCCCCTTGCGGATAGCGCCAGTGCAACCCCTCGTATGCCAAACGGGCCAAGCGGTCGGCTGGCGTTTCTTGGGCCGTTATTTCAGAGGGATATTCATAGCGCAGGCTTCCAATATCGAACTGACACTGTCTGGCAATCCGGTCGGCTGCATCGACGGCATTGGGGTAGAGTGCAAAAAGCTGACGCATTTCTGCTTCGGATCGCAGACGCTGTTCGGCATTTGTCAGGGCAGCCTTGCCCAGATCTTCTACCTTGCGGCCCAGACGAATGGCCGTCAGCACATCCGCCATGCGCTGACGGCGGCCATGATGCATCAAGGGTGCCGCACAGGCGACAAGAGGCAGAGCCAAGGCACCTGCGCAGGTCGCCCATGCGGCAAAGCGGGCGGCATCCTGCCCGTCGTATTCAGGTCGTAAGGCCAGATGGGTACAGTCGGGGTGGCGGCGCGCCAATCGTTGCGCTTGTGTGAACCATGCGCCCGCGCCGGATGTATCCCGCGGCGCCTGTTGCGGCGTATGTAATATCAGGTGTAACCCGTCCGCGTCTGCCAAAAGGGCATCAAGGCTGATGTCACAGTGGCCTTTTGGGGCACGTAATCGTCCAGCAGAGATAATGCGACACAAGCGTGCCCAGCCCTGTCGGGTGGCTGCCAGGGCTGTAACGCTCAGGCCTTCGCGGAAGACCAGCCGTGCGGCCGGAATCAGACGCGGCACATGACTTATCGGCAGTGATGGTGCCCGTGGTGCATGGGCCGGGCGGGGTGGCCCGATGGGGCCATCCTGTGCCTCGGCGGTTTTGCGGTCTTTGACATTACGTGCGATTTCTTGTGCCGTGCTCCAGGCTCGAACGATACCAGCAACCGAATTCTCATCTGCAATGGCGATTGCGCTTAGACCCAGGTCAGCCGCCCGCGCCATATATTCCTCGGGGTGGGACGCCCCCGTGAGAAAGGTAAAATTCGAGGTGATTGATAGCTCGGCAAACATAAAACAGAGTATATTCTTGTTTTGTTCTTTTGGGAGTCAAGATCCACATTTGGTCTCAAAAACTTTGCTGTCAAAAACGATCTATTGCCAAAATGCCTTTTCAGCCAAGCGTATTTGAAGGCTACGCGCTTTGCGTTTTTATCAAACTTGTCGGCTTGTCGCGTAATGAAATAACAGCCCGTCAGCAGAAGTGCGGTCTAAATTTGTGTTGGTGCGAACGACGCCTTAGGCGCCGTATGGCACCCAAACTGTTTTCACCTCGGTTGCGGCCTCAAGGAATTCCTGATCATTGCCGCCAGACAGCCAGTCTCGACCCCCGCCGATCCATGTACGGGTCAGGGTTCGTGCGGCGCCCATTTCGATGACAGTTGCAAGATCTGCACCGGAAAAGCTCCAGACGGCTGCAATATCCATGTGACTGGCAAGGGCCGGGGCCAGTTCCGCATGGTTGCCGGTTAAAATATTGACCACACCACCGGGCACATCGGACGTTTCAAGGACCTGTGCGAATTCCAGTGCAGGTAATGGAACAGAGCGTGATGCCACCAGCACAACGCGATTGCCCATGGCGATGGCAGGGGCCATTAAAGAGACCAATCCCAGCAAAGGCCGATCATCCGGACAGAAGCCCGCAATCACACCACAGGGCTCGTGTAAGGCCACTGCCAAACCGCGTATGGGCACGTTGGCGACCCGGCCGTCGAATTTATCGCACCATGCGGCATAGGTGAATAGCCGCTCTACCGCTGCGGTGACCTCGTCTTTGCCATCATCACGCCCTGTCATGGCGTCCAGCCGCGCTGCAAATTCATCCGCGCGCGCTGAGAGGTTTTCACCGATATAATACATCACCTGAGCACGATTATGCGCCGAGGCGCTTGCCCATCCAGTGGCTTTCTGTGCGGCTTCGACTGCGTTGCGGATGTCTTTTCGGTTGGCCAACGGGATTTGTCCTGCCAGCGTGCCATGCGCATCATAGGCAAGGCGGCTCTGGCCCCCATCAGGACGCGCTTGTTTGCCTCCGATATAGAGCTTTGGTGTGCGGTCAACGCCCAAAGGTGCGCTATCGTTACCGTCAAACGGCGCAACCACTGGGGCGGGTGTTGCAGGGGTCGCAGACCGCGTATAGGCGCGCAGGCCTTCCCACCCACCTTCACGACCAAACCCACTTTCGCGCATACCGCCAAACCCGGCGGCGGCGTCAAACATATTTGTGCCATTGACCCAAACAACGCCAGCGACAAGCTTTGGTGCAATATCAAGTGCGGTATTGATGTTTTCCGACCACACGCTGGCTGCCAGACCGTACCGGGTAGAGTTTGCGATCTGCATCGCCTCGGATGGGGTGCGAAAGGTTGTTGCGACCAAAACAGGACCAAAGATTTCCTCTTGCATCAGTTGGTCTGCCGGGGCCAGCCCGGTGATCAATGTCGGTGGATAATAACATCCATCGGGGACGTCACATGCGGCGACATGCACATCGCCTGTGGTCTGGCCGTCCACCAATGCATGAATTCGGGCGAGATGCTCGGGATTGACCACAGCCCCGATGTCAATCGCCTTGTCCAAAGGGTTGCCAATGCGAAGCCCGTCCATCCGGCGTCGCAAACGCGCGTAAAAGGTCTTAGCAATACCCTCTTGCACGATCAGGCGCGAGCCTGCGCAGCAAACTTGCCCCTGATTGAACCAAATGGCGTCGACCAAACCTTCGACAGCACTGTCGATATCGGCATCTTCAAAGACAATATAGGGACTCTTTCCCCCCAACTCGAGCGTAAGGGCCTTGCCACTTCCTGCTGTTGCTTTGCGAATGTGGCGACCGACGTCGGTTGATCCCGTAAATGCGATTTTATCGACCTCGGCATCGACGATGGCGGCACCGGTTGTCCCGTCCCCTGTGACAATATTAACGACACCAGGTGGTACGCCTGCCTGGTCACAAATCCATGCAAAACATAAGGCCGTCAAAGATGTCCATTCTGCTGGTTTCAAGACCACCGTGTTACCCATGGCGAGGGCAGGGGCCACTTTCCACGCGAGCATGAGCAACGGGAAATTCCAAGGTATGATCTGACCGCAAACGCCAAGCGGCGCACGGTCAGGAAGTTCACTGGTCATCAATTGTGCCATGCCCGCGTGATAGTAAAAATGACGTGCGACCAATGGAATATCGATATCCCGGCTTTCACGGATCGGTTTGCCATTGTCCAGCGTTTCAAGCACAGCCAGAAGGCGCGCGTGCTTTTGCACCAAACGCGCCAAAGCATAAAGAACCCTTGCGCGTTCATGTCCTGACTGCGCCGCCCATGCTGGCTGGGCATTCCGTGCGGCGGTGACAGCGCGAGCCACATCACCATCCCCGCCTTGCGAGATCTGTGCCAACTCTGCACCCGTCGCAGGGTTGCAGGTCGCAAAGGTGGTTCCAGCCGACGTCATTTTGCCATCGATGTAGTGACCGAATGGCGTTCGGGCCGCGATCCACGCCAGTGCGTCGTCTGTTGCCTCGGGGGCTGGTCCATAGTCCATGGATTCAAAGATCTCTTTGACGGTGCCGCTCATGCCGCTGCCCTTGTCTGTTTTGTGTATGGCAAAGTTTGTGTTTGTTTCATCTCAGCCAATCCCGTGCCGCCAAGCAGCTGAATAGGCGCCGGTGACGTGATGTTCCAACTGACGTTCAATGTCCCCCAAAAGCGACGACGCCCCAAATCGAAAGAGATCCGGCCGCAGCCAGCGGTCGCCCAATTCGTCCTTGATCATTGACAGATAAACCAGCGCGTCCTTGGCTTTCGAAATGCCACCCGCGGGTTTGTAGCCAACACGATAGCCGGTTGCTTCGTAATATTCACGGATAGCCCGTATCATCACCAGTGTTACGGGAAGGGTCGCGTTAATGGGTTCCTTACCAGTGGACGTCTTGATGAAATCGGCACCCGCCATCATGCACACCAATGACGCACGCCCGACATCCTGTAATGTTCCCAGTTCTCCTGTCGCAAGAATGGCTTTGACGTGGGCCGTGCCACAGGCCGCCCGAAAGGCGCGCATCTCTTCAAACAGGGCTTGCCAATTTCGGGTCAGAACATGGCGACGTGAAATGACAATATCGATTTCCGATGCGCCGGCTTTGACGCTTTGCTCTATTTCGGCAATGCGCAGATGAAAGGGGGATAATCCGGCTGGAAAACCTGTGGATACCGCAGCAACCGGAATGCCTGACCCCTGTAGTGCTGAAACAGCCGGTGCAATCATGTCGTGATAAACACAAATCGCGCCCACGGTCAGATCCGGCAGATCAAGGGCACGTAGAAGATCGGGCCTTACGGGCGCACGGCCTTTGGCGCACAGCCGTCGCACGCGCCCGTCGGTATCGTCGCCAGCCAATGTCGTCAGGTCAATGCAGCTGATGGCCCGGGCAAGCCACGCAGCCTGATATGTCTTTTTGACAGACCGGCGTCCGGGTAATGTTACTGCCCGGCGTTCAATTGCGGACCGGTTGGCTTGGGTCCGCATGACCCAGTCCATATCCAGACCCTGCCCGGGATTACGGGGCTCGACCGTTTGCGGCAAATGTGCCGTGGTGGTCGCGGTCGCATCTTGGGTATGAGCGGTCATTAACATCCTCCGGGTCTGTGGTCAGACTTTGCTTTGTGCAAAAAAAAGTCGCAACCCCTCAAGATTTAGGAATGATCTAAAATCACACTGTCCCATATTTTTGGAGTGCTTTCACCTGTGATTTTTTGTAAAGTCTCTGCCTGGGCTGTTGTATTTTGACGACTGCCCCTCCAGCTGGTTGCAAAGACACTTGCCACAGGGACAGGCCTGCAAACGTGTTCAAAAACGTGCGGTCACGCCAGGCAAATTCAGAGATTTTATCAATTCACGAAGCTCTTGCCGCGCTGCAATATTGGAAATACTCAGTTGTTTAACGCTGACCTTCTTGAGATCCAGAAGCGTGAGCCCTTTTGGAAATAATTCGCGGAAAATCACCCGTTCATGAAAGCCCGGTGCTACACGAAAACCAATGCGTTTCGACAAATGGTTTAGGGCCTTTTCCATCTTGCGTTTATTGATCATCTGCTGGCTACCAACGCGGTTGCGCAAAACAACCCAGTCTATCGGAGCCTGACCTTCTGCCTGCCTGAGTTGACGCGCTTGCCAGACCATTTCTGAATAAACGGACGGACCAAGGATTTTTTCGCTATCTGGCCCAATACGTGCCAAAAGGTCAAAGTCGATGAAACTGTCGTTCAGTGGGGTAATCAAAGTATCAGCAAGCGCATGTGCAAGCTGTGCAAGGCGGGTGTGAGAACCCGGACAATCGATCAATACAAAGTCGTTTTCAGGCTCGACCAATGCCATGGCTCGTGACAGGCGATGATCAAACAGATTGTCGCCCTCGGGAATGTCCTTTGGATCGATATGGGGCAGATCGACTGACGTTGGTGTTGGTAAATCCTCGCCCGATTGTTTCAACCATGCGCGCCGGTTGTCGATGTACCGGCCAAGACTGCGTTGACGCAGGTCCAGATCTAATGTTCCTACTTTATAACCCAGCCAAACAAGGGCGGAAGCGACATGCATCGACACAGTCGATTTTCCAGCCCCTCCCTTTTCATTGCCCACCAC
Organism: Pseudoprimorskyibacter sp.; assembly: GCA_029251265.1. Taxonomy (GTDB): domain Bacteria; phylum Pseudomonadota; class Alphaproteobacteria; order Rhodobacterales; family Rhodobacteraceae; genus JAQXDR01. Next base: position 25,809 of record JAQXDR010000224.1, read on the forward strand.
GATAATATGCGCCATCTGGATGCCCAATTCATGCTTGATCAGGGGTTTGCGGTATATGATTTGTGATGGTGCAGCAAGGGTTCGGGTGCCTATGTCACAGGACCCTTGATTCTGAGCTTCTCTCAAAAAAGACTCGAACCAAAGTTAGCTGAAGTTGCGCTGGATGAGGCAATCATTGTGTTAGATTTGCGACGTTCCCAAGGGCAACGTAATGGTTTTGATACTGCGCATCCAAAACGCAAAACGCCGCCCCGTTGGGACGGCGTTTCCTGATTGAAGGGTTGGAGATCAGAAACCAAGACCTTCGTATTTCTTTTTGAACTTTGAAACGCGACCACCCGCGTCAAGCAGACGCGAATTGCCGCCTGTCCATGCGGGGTGCACCGACGGATCAATATCCAGCGTCAGTGTATCGCCTTCTTTGCCCCAAGTGGTACGTGTCTGGTATATCGTGCCATCGGTCATTTTGACGTCGACGACGTGATAATCGGGGTGAATATCCTTTTTCATCGATCAGTCTCCTTACGCTTTGGCCTTGAGGGGCTTGTAGGTGGTGTCCTCGGCGATCCGCGCGGATTTACCGCGACGCGACCGGAGGTAGTAAAGCTTGGCACGACGGACACGGCCGCGGCGGACAACCTCGATATGTTCGATATTGGTCGAAAACAGCGGGAATACACGTTCAACGCCTTCGCCAAACGATATTTTACGCACTGTGAACGAACCGGCAATGCCTTTGCCGTTGTTACGGGCGATGCAGACGCCTTCGTAGTTCTGAACACGGGTACGGGACCCTTCGGTCACCTTAAAGCCGACGCGCACGGTGTCGCCGGGTTTGAAATCGGGAATATCTTTCCCGAGAGAAGCGATTTGTTCCGCCTCTAACTGAGCAATCAGGTCCATCGGACCCTCCTATTTTACGACGCGGTTTGTCCGCGGATGATGTCCTTGCCAGAGGATCCTATGGGATCATGACGCGGCTATTGGTTTTTATGCGCATTTGCACACAGCCCGATCCGAGTCACCCCAAAACGGAAACATGGGCCCTGTTACGCGGTTGATGCGATCGTATCAAGGGCGGAAACCATTCTGCATGGAGATCTGGACAGAATTTGCAGGCAATTCTGCCGCGCATCTGCGTCCAGAAAATAGAAGCGCGTTGAATGCAGAACTGCTCGCTGGTTGCGGCAGCCTGTGTCATTTGCATCAGGTTTCGGGTTTTGTTGTATGCCGCAGGTGTTCAGCCCATAGATCGGGACGTCGGTCCCGGGTCAGGTCTTCGGATTGAACACGTTGCCATTCGCGGATTTTGGCATGATGACCGGACAATAAAACGTCAGGGATGTCGTGATTTTTCCAAAGTGCCGGTTTGGTATATTGCGGATGCTCCAGTAGACCAGTTGAAAAGCTTTCTTCCTCGGCGCTGGCGGTATTGCCCAAAACACCGGGTAGAAGACGCACGCAGGCGTCGATCAGGGCTTGCGCAGGAATCTCGCCTCCGGTCAGGACAAAATCTCCCATAGAGACTTCTGTAACATCGTAATGATCGATCACTCTTTGGTCCAAGCCTTCGAACCGTCCGCAGATCAGGGTAACACCGGGTCCAGCGGCCAAGCTTTGCGCCATCGCTTGGGTCATGGGGCGTCCACGCGGAGAGAGATAGATCAATGGTGTTCGAACGCTCTGCCCCCGTTGAGCATGTTCTATGGCGCGCCCCATAACGTCGGGGCGCAGGACCATGCCTGCCCCACCGCCCGCAGGCGTATCGTCAACATTACGATGACGGCCTTCACCAAACGTGCGTAAATCCACAGTCGATAATTGCCACAGCCGATCTTTAAGGGCACGTCCGGTCAAGGACAGGCCAAGAATACCTGGAAAGGCCTCTGGAAACAGGGTGATGACCTGCGCCTGCCAAGCTTGAGCCAATCGCGGATCTGTTGACATCAACTCTCGCGGTTTCACGGAAGCCTGAATTGATTTGCGACCATGAGATTTTGTGGGGGGTATCGTCATTCCAGAAGGCCTTCGGGTGGGTCGGCGATGATGCGCCCGGCCGAAAGGTCCACCGTTGGTATGCAGGCAACGGTAAACGGAATAAGTTCCGTGCCACCGGTGGTCAGGGAAAGCTCTAACAAGTCAGAGGCGCCGTGGTTCAAAACAGCCTTTACCGACCCAAGCAGGGTCCCGCCGGTGTCGAAGACCGAAAGTCCAATAAGGTCGGTGTGGTAGAATTCGTCATCAGGAAGGCTGGGTAACCTATCGCGTGGGGCGTAGAGGCGCGTCCCCCGCAGAGCGTCGGCTTGTTCTTTTGTGGATACTCCGCTCAGGCGTGCGGCAAATCCGTTTTTAATTTGACGTGTAATGCGCAGGTTTAGGCTTTGGCTGCCGTCTTCGAAGTGAAGAGGACCGTAGTCTGCAATCGCTTCTGGATTGGCCGTAAAGCTTTTCAGGCGCACCTCGCCTTTGACCCCGAAGCTGCCAGAGACAGCACCGACGCAGATCAAATCGGTCATGGGAATGCTCCGATACAAATACCCTTTTGGACTTTGCCACCGGCGGTTACGCACGCCTCTGCTGTCCTGTGCCGCTCCATCAGAACGCCGGCGAGAAACGCAGATATGACAAAGACCAAAAGGCGGATCATGGATAAAGAGCGCGGGATGGCGGGGACGCTCGCTCTGACGAGCATCGCCCCACCCGCCGTCCCGCACGGCTTTTTATTCAGCGGAGGCAGAAGCTTCGGCAGCTTCAGCGGCTTTGGTGGCTTTTTCTTCAGCGCGTTCCTGCATTTTTTTGCCTGGAACGGCTTTTTTCAGGTTTGCACGTTCAGTTTTGGCGACAACACCGGCAGCCTCGAGGAAGCGCGACACACGGTCTGTGCACTGGCCGCCCTGGCCGATCCAGTATTGGATACGCTCGACGTCCATCTTGACGCGGTCTTCGCTATCTTTTGGCAAAAGTGGGTTATAGGTTCCCAGCTTTTCAATAAAGCGGCCGTCGCGCGGCATGCGGCTATCTGCGGCCACAATGCTATAATAGGGACGCTTTTTCGAGCCGCCACGGGCCAGACGGATTTTAATTGCCATTGGGTTTCTCCTTTTCGAATGGCGGAGGGAGCGTGTTGCTCCCGTCATTTAGACCTTTGGATACAGGATCCTTAGGTTTGGTGTTTCTTGTGGTGGTGGATAACTTCTTGAATTATGAACTGCAGGAATTTGGTCGCAAACTCTGGATCCAGACCGCTGTCTTTAGCCAAATGTTCCAAGCGTTCCACTTGCCGCGCTTCGCGGGATGGGTCGGAGGGGGGCAGCGCGTGTTCTGCCTTGAGCGCGCCAACGGCCTGCGTGTGGGCAAACCGCTCTGCGAGCGTGTAAACCAAAATCGCGTCCAGACGATCAATGCTGTCACGATGTGTTTTCAGGATATCTGCCGCGCGGGCGGTGTCGTCTGTCATCTGATCCTCCGGTTCGAATGGAAGCAACGCTGGGGGTGATAGGAAGGTTGGCTGTTTTGCAGGTCGTGTTTACAGGTACCCAAGTAATTTTGTGGTGTGCAGGCCTGTCCGGATAACATTGCTGTTGAGATGTCTGCTCGGGTGGCGTTGTGGGAGATGTTGAAACCACGGGTCATGACAGGTTCCGGTCATCGGGGTGGCGGTAAACTGTCACGCTATGGCCGCGAAGGGTCATAATATTTTCCGGGGTTGCTCCAAGACGTTTTGCCAAAGTAGCGGATCTGGCATTGTTGTGGGCAATCAGACTTATTGGCCCGTGCAGGCCAAAGACATGAGCAAGGGTACGTCGTGCGCATGCAGCAGCTTCGTATGCGATACCATGACCTTGGTGTTGATCTTCGAACAGGCACCACCCCAATTCGGCTTCTGGCCAATCGATATGATGGATCCCGCCTGTCCATCCGATGGCAATGTCCGGCGCGTCTTTTCTGGTGATGAACCACAACCCAAACCCGCGGATGTGCCAGTGACCTGCAATCCCCAATAATTTTGACCACACGTCGTTGACTGTCCACGGTCCGCCGACAAAGCGGGACCGATCTGTGGCTCCGAAGCTGGCAAGGGCCTGTTGATCGTCGTAGTGGGGTGGCCGCAGGATTAATCGATCTGTTTCCAGCGTCGGTACAGGGATTGTCAGAGTGTTCATTGGCCCCGCCCGTCTATTGATTGTTTGGGATGCGGGTGGGAAGTGCTGTCAGCTTTAGCAAAAAAGCACAGATTTCCCGGGCCAAAGGCCACAGTCTGGCGGGCAAGAGGAGCTGCCACAGATCCACCCCCTTTTGCATTTTTAACTTTGCAAGCAGGCACATGGTTTGGGTTGCTTTGGTATGGCATCACGCGCCCTCCTGACCCGGATGACGATACAAAAGACCGTCCCCCATGTTCGGATTGTCGTAACGCCGTTCAAACCAAGCGCCTAAACGTTCTGCTAAAGCAATCGAGCGTGTGTTCTCTGGTACTATATTTGACGTCAGAGTGGTCATACCAAGGTCTTTGTAAGCCCATTGACGTACGCGCAGTGCAGCCTCGTGAGCGATGCCTTGCCGTTCAAAATCATCAAATACCACCCATGCCAATTCGGGCTCCGGCCAGCCGTCGGGGTTCCAAAGACCACAAATCCCTGCGGGTTGATGGGAGTCTTTGGTCTCAATCACGAAATGGCCATACCCTCGGATATGCCAGTGACCGACCATCAGTCCGAACCACCTCCATGCATCATCTCGTTTGGGGATATGCCCAAAACCTGATGCGCGATTTTCATCCATCAAAAATGCAATCACAGGTTCGGCGTCACGCAGCTCTGGGCTGCGTAATATCAGGCGCTGGGTTTGAAGAACAGGGGCAGGGGTCAGTGCTGACATCGCAAGACCTCTGTGTGTTGACGTAATCCTGGCAAAGACCGCCCGCTCAGGGAGTTTGCTGACCTTTTATGGCGGGTAATCACCAAGTGCTGATTATATTTTCGCTTAAATACAACCAAGCTGTCCTGCAGCGCGCGCAGCGCCCAGGACAGCGGAATGGATTCCGCCGGTGTTGGCGTGAGCCTGATTGTATGAGTTTGAACTTTGGCCACTTGACTACTTCTTTTTGCCGAAACCGGACAGTCCGGGTGGCAAGCCCATGCCACCACCCATGCCGGGCATACCGCCACCACCCAACTGGCGCGCCGCTTTTTCCAGCGTCTTGGCGTCCATGCCCTGCATCATGTCTTCGGGTGCACCGCCTTTGCCCAGCATACCTTTCATGGCCTGTTTCAGCATGCCGCCTTTGCCCATTTTACCCATTTTCTTCATCATATCGGCCATCTGACGCTGCATTTTGAGCAGTTTATTCAGATCGCTGACCTGCATCCCGGACCCTTTTGCAATGCGTTTCTTGCGGCTGGCTTGCAAAACGGCAGGGTTTGCACGTTCCTTTTTGGTCATCGACTGGATCAGGGCGATCTGCTGTTTCAGGACTTTGTCATCCATTCCGGCGCCCGCCATCTGCTTGGCCATTTTGCCCGCGCCAGGCAGCATGGACATCATACCTTCCATACCGCCCATCTTGATCATTTGCTCAAGCTGGGACTTGAGATCGTTCATATTGAATTGGCCCTTTTGGAACCGCTTCATCATCCGTTCGGCTTGTTCAACCTCCAGCGTTTGCTGGGCCTTTTCGACCAAGGCCACGATGTCGCCCATACCCAGAATACGACCCGCGACCCGTTCGGGTTCAAAGGTTTCGAGGGCATCCATTTTTTCGCCAAGACCAACGAAACGGATAGGCTTGCCTGTCACGGCGCGCATAGACAGAGCCGCACCACCTCGGCCATCACCGTCCATTCGTGTCAGCGCAACACCCGAAATGCCGATTTTGTCGTCAAATTCCTGCGCAACTTCGACTGCGATCTGTCCGGTCAGCCCGTCGACGACCAACAAGGTCTCTCGTGGACTGACGGCATCGCGGACATCTTCGACCTCGGTCATCAAGACTTCGTCGATCTGCAAACGGCCCGCAGTGTCCAGCATGTAGACGTCATAGCCGCCCATGGTGGCCTGCTGCTTGGCGCGCTTGGCAATGTCCACAGGCTTTTGGCCTGATACGATTGGCAGGGTGTCGACGCCAATTTGTTGGCCGAGAATGGCCAACTGTTCCATCGCGGCCGGTCGATAAATATCAAGCGAGGCCATCAATACGCGTTTTCCGTCCCGTTCAGTCAAACGTTTGGCCAGCTTGGCAGTCGTCGTCGTCTTGCCGCCACCTTGAAGACCGACCATCAAAATAGGGGCGGGTGGATTATCAATTTTGAGCGCGCCGGGGTCTTCTTCGCCTGTCAGAACGGCGACCAGTTCATCGTGGACAATCTTGACGACCTGTTGGCCGGGGGTCACAGATTTTGTGACAGACGCGCCTGTCGCCTTTGCTTGCACACGTTTGACGAAGCTGCGTGTCACAGACAACGATACATCGGCCTCGAGCAGGGCGACACGAACCTCGCGCAATGCTGTTTTGACGTCATCTTCGGACAAAGCACCAGCTTTTGTCAGGCGATCAAAGACACCACTCAGACGCTCGGACAGGTTTTCAAACATGGGCCAAGCCTCCTTCAGCCAGTTTTTAGTTATCTACCCTATATGGGGCAGGTGATACATAACACAAAGGCCCCCACGGGCGCGACGCGCTGGTGGGGGGCGATCCCGGGAATAACCCATGGGACCGGACGACTCACAAAGCCTCCGGAATGGTCACCGCCTAGCCCCTGCGCTAAGATATGTCAACGCTGCCGCCGGTCGGGGTCTGTTACCCACCACCGACGTTTACGTAGTCTCGCGCGATAGCGACAACGACATTGTCATGATTAGAGAGATATATTGAACTTAGGGTCAAGGTAGGCCGATCAGAGAAACGCAGTCAGGGTTTGCCTATGAATCGTAATTGTGATTGACGTTGTCATCTGCCAACCTGTTCAGAGGTTGCGACCGTGTGGCGATACCGCAAGCCTGAAGGGAGCGTGCCGCAAGCAGCGTTAGCATTTTTCAACCAGATCGCCCAAGTCTTACTTCTGTGACACTCAATTTGCAAAATCGACAGTTGCAGGGTTGCTGCCGGAATGCCAAAGCCGCACACTGGTGTCTACCTGACGGAATGGCTCGTAAAACGATGGACAATTGGGACGAAATTCGGACGGCGTATCAAGTTGCGCGCCTGGGTACAGTGTCGGGTGCAGCGGAGGTCCTTGGCGTTCATCATGCGACTGTTATCCGCCATATAGATTCACTTGAAAATCGGTTGGGTATTAAACTGTTTCAGCGTCATGCGCGGGGATACAGGCCCACCGAAGAAGGCGAAGATCTGGCGCGTGTGGCCAGAGGAACAGACGACGAATTCCAACAGATGGTGGGTCGGTTCAAAGGACGCGGATCCGAAACCGCAGGCGAGGTTGTTGTCACATCACTGGTGGTTTTCTCTAAATTACTGGTGCCTGCATTGATTTCATTTCAGGCATTGCACAAAGCGGTGACTGTGCGTTTTCTGACGGATGAGAGATTATATAGGCTGGAGTACGGCGAGGCGCATTTGGCGGTACGGGCGGGGCAGATGCCACAAGACCCTGACAATGTCGTGCAACGTTTTGGTCAACAGGATTGCGCGCTGTATGCGTCTGTGGATTATCTCGCAGAACACGGTCGTCCATCAGAAGCTGACGAGTTGGTTACACACCGCTTCGTAGGCCATGATAATCCGGAAAACAGGGCGCCTTTTAACAGGTGGATGATTGATAACATCCCTCGTTCGCAGGTGACATTCAGAGCCTCAGACAGCGATGTGGTGCTGCAGGCAGTACAGGGTGGCGCGGGATTGGGGTTTATTCCGACTGACGTTGCGGAAAATGAGAAGGGTTTGGTGCAGGTTCTGGCTCCGCGTCAGGAGTGGGCGGTTCCTATCTGGCTGGTTACACATGTTGATCTTCATCGCACCCCTAAGGTGCAGGCAGTTCTGGATCATCTCAAGGCCTACACCGCTATGCGAGACGGCGAAAGCAAAACGGTGTAACGCCAGATTACACGGTGACTGTAAGGGCTGGCGAGACCAGATTGCTATCAGAACAGCAAAAGTTCCAGCGGTCAGATTTCCTGACTATTCAAGCTCTGAAACGAGGAATTTCTCAAAGACGTCCAGATTAACGGGTTCAAACTGGCCAAACCCCTGCATCCAGACGCTTGCACTGCGCAGGGCGTCAGGCTCCAATTTACACCATTTGACCCGACCGCGTTTTTCCTGACTGATTAGTCCTGATGATGCTAAAATTGCCAGATGTTTTGATATTGCGGCAAGCGATACATCAAATGGATAGGCAACATCTGTCACCGCCATGTCGTCCTCGAGCAACATCGATAGGATCCGCCGCCGCGTCGGGTCAGCAAGAGCGGAAAACACTGCATTTAAATCTTGAGCCATATTTCAATGTGTGGGGGGACGTTCAAGAAAACTCAACCGAAAAGTTAAATATGCGAAAAAGGCAAAGTCATCACAAAACTGGGTGTGGCAGTTTGTCTTAATACATTATGTTCAAAATATATACATATTTATCAGTATGTTAAAATGCTCCTGTCGCTCGGTTTCGCCGCCTTGACTCTGCCTGCGTGCCGCCATAGCACTGCGAGCGAAAAGAGCCGGAATAGGATAGATGCCTGAGCCTGATCGCCTTAAGACGCTGAGTGACAAGATCGCCGCGGCGAAAGCGCAGGACAAAGGGCTTCCGACACCGGGTGAACATATCGGTCACGCACACATGGCGTGGCGGATGGTAACAGAGCTGGCGGCCGGTATCGGTATCGGTTTTGGCATTGGATACGGGCTGGATACCCTTTTGGGTACGGTGCCATGGTTAATGCTGGTGTTTACATTGCTGGGCCTCGCGGCCGGGATCAAAGTAATGATCCGTACCGCAAACGAGGTGCAGTCGAAGGCGATGGCCGCAGAGCAGGCTGTGAAAGACGAGAGGGACGACGATGGCAACTGAAGCGACCGATGCAACCGGCGGCGGGCTGGTATTTCACCCCATGGATCAGTTTATCATCAAGCCGATGTTCGGAGATGGCGATATTGGTCTGTTTACGATCACGAATTCAGCTTTCTGGATGATCCTTGCTATCATTGTTATCGTCGCATTAATGGTGGTTGGCACCAGATCGCGTGCGATCGTCCCAACCCGTAGCCAGTCAGTGGCCGAATTGGCATATGGTTTCGTCTATAAAATGATTGAAGACGTGACGGGCAAAGACGCGGTTGTTTATTTCCCTTATATAATGACGCTGTTTATGTTTATCGTAACTGCTAATTTTTTGGGCCTGATCCCGACGTCGTTTACGACCACGTCGCACTTTGCCGTTACTATTATCCTTGCTCTTGCGGTATTTTTAACCGTCACGATCCTTGGGTTTGTAAAAAACGGAGCAGGCTTTTTGGGTCTCTTCTGGGTAAGTTCCGCGCCTCTGCCCTTGCGGCCGGTTCTCGCGATTATCGAGCTGATCTCCTATTTTGTCCGCCCGGTAAGCCATAGTATTCGTCTTGCAGGCAACGTTATGGCTGGCCACGCCGTGATCAAAGTCTTCGCAGGCTTTGCTGCAATCTGGACCATAGCGCCAGTATCAGTCCTCGCCATCGCGGCAATGTACGGGCTCGAGATACTCGTTGCGTTTATCCAGGCCTATGTTTTCACAATACTGACGTGCGTTTATCTGAAAGACGCGCTTCATCCGCATCACTGACGTCCTATGCGGATTTAATCATCCGCATTGGGCACGAAAAGATAACTTCCAATCGTAAGGAGATACCACAATGGAAGGTTCACTCGCACACATCGGCGCAGGTCTTGCAGCAATCGGTTCCGGCGCAGCTGCCATTGGTGTTGGCAACGTCGCTGGCAACTTCTTGGCCGGCGCATTGCGCAACCCATCCGCGGCCGCAGGCCAGACAGCAACACTTTTCATCGGCATCGCCTTTGCTGAAGCTCTGGGCATCTTCTCGTTCCTAGTCGCTTTGCTGCTGATGTTCGCCGTCTAATAGACCGGCACTGATCCTTACGCGCGGGCGGTGGTCTTGGACCGGCCGCCCGATGTAAAAGCATCGTTCCGACGGAGAGCAACATGGCAACTGAACCTATCAACGAAGAGATCGCAGGCACCTGCGTCGATTCCTATGGATCGGCTGTGGGCATGCCGCAGCTATGTTTTGAATGGTTTCCGAACCAGATCCTTTGGCTGGTCATCACACTGGTTGTGATTTTTCTTGTCCTGTCGCGCATCGCACTGCCGCGCATTGCAGCAGTTCTGGCGGAACGGCAAGGGACGATTGACAGCGATATTTCCGCGGCCGAGACGCTGAAGCTCCAGGCAGAAGCAGCTGAAGCCGCCTACCAAAAAGCTTTGACAGATGCCCGTGCTCAGGCTCAAGGCATAGCGAAAGAGACACGCGCTGCCATTCAAAAAGATCTGGATGCTGCGATAGAAAAAGCCGACACTGAAATTGCGGCAAAAACTGCGCAGTCAGAAAAAGCAATTGCCGATATTCGGGCGTCCGCACTGGACAGCGTTGAAATCGTTGCGAAAGAGGCCGCTGTTGACTTGGTTCAGGCGCTTGGAATTAACGCAAATGACGCCGACATAGTCGCGGCGGTCGACAGTCAGCTGAAGGGGTAAACATTATGCGCAAATTATCGATTATCGCAATCGCTGCCGCACTTTTCGGCACTCCCGCGGTTGCAGCAGGTGGCCCTTTCTTGTCGCTCGGGAACACTGATTTCGTTGTGCTTTTAGGCTTTATCACGTTCATTCTGATATTGGTTTACTACAAAGTACCCGGGATGTTGGCTGGCCTTTTGGATCAGCGCGCCGAAGGCATCCGATCAGATCTGGATGAGGCCCGCGCACTGCGAGAAGAAGCTCAGGCGCTGTTGGCGTCGTACGAACGCAAGAGCCGCGAAGTGCAGGATCAAGCCGCGCAAATCGTTGTTCATGCAAAAGAAGAAGCAGCGGCGGCAGCAACCAAGGCGCACGAGGACCTGCAAGCTTCAATTGCACGTCGTTTGGCAGCGGCAGAGGAGCAGATTTCATCGGCTCAGGCTGCGGCTGTCACTGAAGTGCGGAATCGCGCTGTGACCGTTGCAATCACAGCTGCACGATCCGTCATTGCGGGGCAAATGAATGCGTCCACTGCCAATGCTTTGATTGATGCTTCGATCAAGGAAGTTGGACAGAAGCTGCACTGATATTAATAGATGATTTTGGCCTGTCGCCGATCCTTAGCCGGGTCGGCGTTTTTGTTTGTAGAGAAACGCCTTGATCATCTCTGCACAACACAAAGCCCATCTGCTAACGTCGATGCAAGCCGTAGGTAACCCTTGAACCGGTATTCCAAGCCTAGGACATGCGTTTTAGGTTTGTTCCATGGTCACGGTTAATAAGAAAGGTGCACGGGTGTCGGACGTTATTCATCAAGGATCATGTCACTGCGGAACGGTTCGGTTTGAGGCGCATTTGCCAGAGGGTCTGAACTCAGCCAGACGGTGTACGTGTTCGATGTGCCGCATGCGGGGTGCAATCGCCGTATCGGTTCCGTTGGACGGACTTAGGTTTGTTTCGGGGACGGAAAACCTGTCCATTTATACGTTTAACACACATGTGGCTCAGCATTATTTCTGTAAAACATGTGGGATTTACACGCATCATAAAAGAAGATCGAACCCCAATGAATTCGGCGTCAATGTAGCATGCCTGAAAGATATCAGCCCGTTTGATTTTACAGAAGTCATTGTTCATAACGGTGTACGCCATCCAAATGACGATCCTGACGCGCCGATGATTGCGGGAACGCTGCACTTTAATCCAGCTTAACGGCATCTTGCGTGTGCGCGGGTTTGATTAATAGCCGTGTTAAAGTGGCCAAATTCGAGACAAGCGTTGTTTTTGTAGGATTTGTGTGTCTTTTGGCGCCAATTCATTTGTAGGCCGATTGTGCAACCGTCTCAATTTCCAAAATCCACGCGCGCGCTCTTGGCCGTGGCCTTGCCGTATCTATATTGAGCAGGTATGCCCGCCGCTCGTAGACAAGGAATATCATATGACACTCGGCACAAAAATTGCATGGGATGACACTGTTCTCCCGTTCCAGTTGGATGCGTCAGATATGCGTGGGCGTGTTGCTCGTCTTGATGGTGTCCTGAGCGGTATTCTGCGTCAGCATCAATATCCCGCGAAGGTAGAGGCGCTTATTGCCGAGATGGCACTTTTGACGGCCTTGATTGGACAAACAATCGAATTGCGTTGGAAACTGTCGTTGCAGGTGCAAACCAATGGCCCTGTTCGTATGATAGCGACTGACTATTACGGACCGGAAAAAGAGGGCGGTCCCGCCCGAATTCGTGCCTATGCGAGCTTTGACGCGGACCGGTTAACTGATGCGGCCCCATTTGACCAGTTAGGGTCAGGATATTTCGCCATTCTGATTGATCAAGGGAAAGGAACTAAGCCATATCAGGGCATTACCCCGATTGATGGTGGAAGCTTGTCTGCCTGTGCCGAAGCGTATTTTGCGCAGTCAGAGCAACTGCCAACACGCTTTGCGCTAAAGTTTGGACAATCTACCGAGCCTGGTATTCCAGAGCACTGGAGAGCCGGTGGGATCATGTTGCAGCATCTCCCAAAGGCATCACCTTTCGTAACTGGTGAGGGCGGCTCTGGTACGGGTGGGCTGCTGACAGCGGAAGATGTGGTCACCGAAGAAATTGCTGAGAATTGGACGCGTGTGAACATGCATCTTGAGACAGTAGAACCACTCGAAATGATCGGACCATCCGTGACTCCGACTGATCTTTTGGTGCGTTTGTTTCACGAAGAGCAGCCCAGAATATATGATGCCCAATCGGTTCGATTTGGATGTACGTGTTCAGAGGATCGTGTACGACAAAGTCTCTCGATATATTCCGCCAAAGATATCTCAACCATGATAAATGACGATGGTTTAGTGACGGCAGATTGTCAGTTCTGCGGGGCGCATTATCGTTTGGACCCAGCTACGGTTGGGTTCGAGGCGAAGAATGGGTGATTTAGATCGTATTCAACGGGCATTGGCCCAATCAGGATCTGCATCCTCGGATTTTGATCTGAATGCAAACAGTGTTCCAATCTCTGACAAGAGTTTGCGCGCCGCCGCAGTTTTGGTGCTTTTGGATACGTATGGCAAATCGACTTCTATCATTTTAACCAAACGGTCGTTGGCATTGAAACACCATCCTGGACAGATTGCGTTTCCAGGAGGCAAACGGGATTTGTCAGATCCCGATTTGACCGCCACAGCATTACGAGAGGCGCAAGAAGAAATAGGTTTGCCACCGGATATGGTGTCGGTCATTGGACATTTGCCTGCTCACCAGACCATAACCAACTATCAGGTAACCCCAGTCGTCGCTCATATATCAGACACTTTCCAGGTTTGCCGTGACCCAGGAGAAGTCGAAGAGGTATTTCGTGTCCCGTTGGAACACGTCTTGGACCGGAACAATTTTCAGGTCCAAGCACGGCAGTGGCAGGGACAAAAACGATACTACTATTCTGTTGCATTTGGGCCTTATTACATTTGGGGCGCGACCGCGCGTATACTGCGTGGGTTGGCAGACCGGGTGGTCGCGTGACCCGCATCCTCGGAGCGTGGTTAAGCCAGCCCGGAACGCAGTCCGTTATACAAGTGCTGGAAATGGCGGGGTATGAGGCTCGGTTCGTAGGTGGATGCGTACGTAACGCGGTTTTAGGGAAACACGTAAACGACATTGATATCGCAACCAGCGCCAAACCTGAGCAGACACAGCAAGTCGCTAAGGCGGCCGGTTTTTCTGCCATTCCAACAGGCATTGACCATGGGACCATCACTGTTGTTGCGCAGGGTATTTCACATGAGGTGACAACGTATCGTCAAGATGTGGAAACGGATGGACGCCATGCGCGCGTAAAATTTAGCACAGACATAGCGGTTGATGCCGCCCGGCGGGATTTTACGATGAATGCGCTTTATGCCGATTCAGACGGTAATGTGATTGATCCAATCGGCGGATTGGCGGATTTACGTGTGGGGCGCCTGCGGTTTGTAGGTAATGCCAAAGACCGTATTCGCGAGGATCATCTGCGCAGTCTGCGATTTTTCCGATTTGCGGCGTGGTATGCGGATCCTGCGCAAGGATTTGATCCCGATGCTCTGGATGCGATTGCCCGCCAACTTGATGGCTTGGGTGGTCTGTCTCGTGAACGTGTCGGAGCAGAAATCGTCAAGCTGATGACTGCACCGGATCCTGCACCTGCAGTTCACGCGATGTCGAAAACGGGTGTACTTGCGCACGTTTTACCCGGTGCGACGGAATCGGTTCTGGCGCAATTGATCCACCTCGAAGGCCTTGCCAACGCTGTGCCAGACGCCCTGCGGCGACTTGCTGTTATGGGTTGGACCGATGCACAGGCGTTGCGTTTGTCACGCCGAGACGGTCGAAGGTTACAACAAATTTCCACAAATGCGCAAAGCACGCAAACCCCTGAGGAGTTAGGATTTTTTCACGGCGTGCAAGCCGCAAAAGACGCGTTGTTAATGCGAGCGGTGAGTGTTGGAGCTCCTTGGAATTCGCAGCATATGGAGCGTGCAAGAGCTGCGTCAGAGGCAAAATTCCCAATATCGGCGTCTGATTTAATGCCCGTTTATCTTGGTCAGGCTCTGGGCGATCGTTTAAGGCAGCTTCAGAAGATCTGGCTGTCCTCTCGTATGACATTGGATCGAACAGCGCTTCTTGACGCGCGTCAGACTGATTGACATTCTTCGGAATGATTGTTTATCCCCTTTACGCTTCTGTATTTCTGGGGCTTTTCACTCTTAGACCGAACATCGTGCTACTGACTGCTTCGGATGCACCATTTGGTTTCACCACGACACAACTTTGTTGCACAAATCAGGTGAGGGACATGCTTGCCCTTTCCCCGGACGGATTTAGCCTGCGACCTCAGTAACAGGTATGCCAAGAGCGGTGTAGCGGTTGAGAACGGCAACGCGGA
>JAQXDR010000226.1 GCA_029251265.1 Pseudoprimorskyibacter sp.
GGCGCGACAATCGCATGATCGAACGGCTGAGGCGATCGCTGACGTATGACTGCGTCTACCTGAATGCCTTCGAGACTGGTTCACAAATGTGGGCTGGGATTGGCAAGTGGCTGACCTACGACACCTCTGAGCGCCCCCATTCGACGCACGGCATATTGACCGCCGACGAGGCCTATGAAAGCAAAACAGAGCAACTGAGATTAGCAGCCTAAATGAACCCCTGATCCATCTTAACAACGCTGCAAACTGGTCGAAAAAACAGGACCACCTCTATGTCATGTAAGTGGCTTGAATAATTGACACGGTTTTCTCGCATAAGCCGGAGGTCGCTTTCACATAACCCTGCAGGATAGGCGGTGGTATGTGGTGTCTTTGTCATAGGGCGCACTTTTGGAATGTTTTACTCTTCGATACACTCAGGCTGGTTCAGAACGACGCGATAATATGCTTTCTTGAGGTCATGTTCGACACCTATTACAAAAATCGCTACCAACCGAAGCGTATCCATTACGCGCTCAACGCCTTGCTACCAAGCACCCCGCTTACGAGCGTTCGCCAGGTCTGCGTTTTACCACGGAACGTGATAGCCTCCGGTTTTTCGCCCGGCTTTGCGTGTCAACAAGATCAGTCATGAAATGCAGGCCAAATTATTTTTTCAAGTGGACAGGCACTCGAACAGGCGAGCAACTGCCTCGGCTCCGGGATCAATATGTCCTATTAACTGCTCTTCGCTAACATATGCAGACCGACCTGCCTTGGCGGTAGAAAGCCTTGCGGTGTAGTCGGCGCCCCTGCGCGCAGCGAGGGCGGCTTTTGTCACGCCCTCTGTAATAAGAACATCAAGCGCAGGTGACAGAGCATCGACCATCGTACGGTCACCAAGTTCCGCGCCTCCGATCCTCTGCATTCGGCCCAATCCAGCTTTGTATGCCTGCGCCATTGGCGCCCCGCTTGCGGCGGCGTCGCCCGCAGCGGTGAAGAAGATCGCCATCAGCACACCAGACGATCCACCCATAGTTTGCGACAGCTCCTGTCCTATCGCGCGAAGCAATTGTGTGTGATCCGCCAGCGGCAAACGCGCGCTGGCATCAATCAACGCACGGGCCGCAACGGCAAGTGTTGATCCGGTATCGCCATCACCAGATTTTGCATCCAGCGCATTCAAGTCTGCCTCTGCCGCAATAAGACATTCGCAGCATTTTTTTAAAAACGCTTCTGTTTCCGGATGTTTGGACGGGATCGGCTCGATCGGGCGTAAACCGTCGGGAATTTCGACTTTACGCACAGCGTTCAACGACTTACAGCCAGGCCAGGAGGCTGGTCCACATGGGGCAGTCAGCCACGCGTGATCCTCGGCGGCGAGCGGATAGGTCGAGACCGAGAAGCCCCGCATGTCAAGCGAGGTCATCATCGTCGCCGGGCCTACGATTAGTTTGATGTTTTTGCCAATAACCGAACCGGCGAGCTCATTGGCCAAAATAGCCATCTCCAGTTCGCTTGTGCCACCAAGGTTGTTCAACAAGGCCACATGGGGCACATTGCCCATGGTCTGCGAGAGTTTGTTTGTGACAGCTGCCATCGCCTGGCGCGCGCCCCCATAAGACACCTGTTCGACGCCGGGCTCTCCGTGAATACCAAGGCCAAGCTCTGCCTTGCCCTCTGGAATACGATTTTCCTTTGGCGAGCCCGGAACCCAGCACGTATCCAGCGACATGCCGATGGATTTTGTCCCTGCAATCACACGCTCGGCTGCTGCCGTTACATCCCCGAGTGAGGCGCCACTTTCGGCTATAGCTCCTGCGATTTTGTGGACAAAGAGAGTGCCTGCAACGCCGCGTGGCTGTGGCAGGTGGGGTAATGCGATGTCGTCACCCACGATCACCATGTTGACGTTCAAGCCAAAGGCCCGCGCGCGCTCGGCTGCGAGGCCGAAGTTCAGGCGATCACCAGTATAATTTTTGACGATTAACAGACATCCCGCAGGGCCGGTCACGGCCAGAATCCCCGCAAGCACGGCATCCACTGAAGGCGAGGCAAAGACATCGCCACACACAGCCGCCGCCAGCATCCCTTCGCCGACAAAGCCAGCGTGGGCCGGCTCGTGCCCCGATCCGCCACCTGATACAAGGGCAACTTGTGACTTATCCCAGTTCGCGCGTACGACCACCTTGATATGTGGATAGCCGTCCAGCCGCGCAAGCTCGCCGCCTGATGCGCGAATGGTCCCGTCGATGGCCTCAAGTACGGTGGTGTCTTTGGCGTTTATGAATTGTGACATGCTGGCCTCCCTCAGGTCAGTCGCGCGCCGTTCGCGTCGAAGTAATAGGGCTTATCGGGTCGGATTTTGACCACATCGCCGGATTGCAGCGCTGTGTGCGCATCGGTGACAGTTATCAGATCATGGGATTTGAGCGTCAGGTGCAGGCGGGTCTGATCACCCAGCCGCTCGACACGGGTGACGGTACTGTCTTCGCCTTCGCCTTGTATGATATGTTCGGGTCGCAAGCCAATATGGTGCGCGCCGGACGGTGCACCGCCAAACACATCGGCAGGCAGGATATTAATGCGTGGCTGACCAAGGCGGGCAGCGGCATAGATGTTGACCGGCTGTTCGTAGATCTCGCGCGGTGGGCCAAACTGGATCAAGCGCCCCTTGTCCAAGACGCCCACATGGGTCGCCATCGTCATTGCTTCAATCTGGTCGTGGGTCACATAAAGCAGCGTTGCACCGCGGTCTGCTTGGATCGACTTCAACTCGATCCGAAGGTCTGCTCTTAGCTTGGCATCCAGCGAGCTGAGCGGCTCGTCCATCAGATAAACGGAAGGTTGGCGCACCAAGGCCCGCCCAATGGACACGCGCTGCATCTCGCCGCCTGACAGTGCGGTGGCTTTGTTGTCCAGTTTGTGGCTGATCTGCAGAACCTCGGCGATCTCTGCTACCTTGCGAGTTATCTCGGATTTGGGTGTCCTAAGGACTGGGGATTTGAGCGGAAATTCAAGATTTTGCCGAACGGTCAAATGCGGATAAAGCGAATATTGCTGAAACACCATTGCAACATCGCGCTGCGCTGGCGTCAGGCCAGCCATGTCACGCCCCCCGATCCAAACGCTGCCAGAATCTGCGGTATCAAGGCCTGAAACCATCCGCAACGTTGTCGTTTTGCCAGCGCCGGTTGGTCCCAACAAAACAACAAAAGATCCGTCGGGGATGGTCATTGTGACGTCTTCCAGTGCGGCGTCACCGCCAAAGCGTTTCGTGATGCCCGTCAGTTGAACCTCAGCCATTAGACAGCACCTTTTCATTCGCCTCGGATTTCAAAGCCGCCCCGCTTTCGGCATCAAAAAGTGTGACGGTGCGGGGATCAAAGCGCAGGCCGGTGATTTGACCATGGTCAATCCGTTCAGAACTGGGCAGGCGCGCCTTGAGCACGCCGTTGGGTGTTTCAAAAGTGACGATCTGGGTTGTGCCCAAATACTCGGTCGCCAGAGCGCGCCCCCGATAGGGCGCAGCGTCATCTAGCGCAACATGTTCAGGTCGTACTCCAAAGGTCAGTTTACCTTTTGCACCTTCGCGGATTGAGGGCACTTGGTGTGTGCTGTCACCCAGTTGGATACTTTGGGCGCCCTCGTCTGCCACGCCTTGGAACTCCAAGAAGTTCATCGGGGGCGAGCCTATGAATTGCGCCACAAATTTCGTTGCAGGCCAGTCATAAATGTCTTGGGGCACACCAAACTGTTCGACCACACCGTGATTCATCACAACAATCTTGTCGCCCATCTGCATCGCCTCAAGCTGATCGTGCGTGACATAGACCGTTGTTGCACCCATACGGTCGTGCAGTGCGCGCAGCTCTTCTGACATATGTTCGCGGAACTCCGCGTCGAGTGCGCCCAAAGGCTCGTCCATAAGGAACGCTTTGGGGGCCCGAACGATGGCCCTGCCAAGTGCGACGCGCTGACGGTCCCCACCCGACAACCCCCCAACGGGCCGGTCGAGAATATCGGTGATGCCCAGCACCTCGGCCACTTCGTGCACCTTGGCTTTAATCTGCGCCCTTGGCATGCCCTGAGACTTTAGCGGATAGCTGATGTTGCCACGCACATTCATATGGGGGTAGAGCGCGAACATCTGGAACACAAAGGCAATATCGCGCTGGCTTGCAGGCTTTTGGCCGACTTCTTCACCATCGATATAAATCCGGCCCGAGGTCGGTAATTCCAGCCCTGCCATCATGCGCAATGTCGTCGTCTTGCCACAGCCCGAGGGACCAAGGAGCATGAAAAACTCACCGTCTTCAACCGTAAAACTGGACGATTGTACGGCGGTAAAGTCACCAAATTCCTTGCGGATGTTTTCAATTCGTATCTGCGCCATGACCTACTCCGGGAAATGGCTGACGATGATGAACATCACCGTGCCGACCAGTGTGACAATGAAGGAATAGGAATAGGCCACCAGCATGAAGGGCTGCATCAGCATGACCACGCCAACCGCGATAAAGAGTGAGGCAACCATCTCCCAAGGGCCACGGCGCAGCCGCAGCAGGCCATTGATAAAGGCTTTCATTTGCGAACCGCTCCGAAAGTGATCCCGCGCAGCAGGTGTTTGCGCAGCAGGATGGTAAAGACCATGACCGGGACCAAAAACAGGGTTGCGCCTGCCGCGACCGCTGGCCAGTCCTTGCCTGCGACGCCAATGATCGTCGGGATGAAAGGCGGGGCCGTTTGGGCCGTCCCCGAGGTCAAAAGCACCGCGAATGCATATTCGTTCCACGCAAAGATCAGACAGAAAATTGCCGTTGACGCGATCCCGGTGGCCGCCTGCGGGAGCACCACTTTGTAAAACGCCTGAAATCGGGTGTAGCCATCAATCAATGCCGCCTCTTCATATTCGATCGGAATTTCATCAATAAAGCCTTTCAGGAGCCAGACCGATAGCGACAGGTTTACCGCCGTATAGAGCAAGATCATGCCCAGATGTGTGTCACTAAGGCCAAGCTGTCTGAACATCAAAAAGATCGGGATTGCCACAGCGATGGGTGGCATCATCCGCGTGGACAAAATGAAGAAGAGCAGGTCATCCTTTAACGGCACGCGGAACCGGCTGAACGCATAGGCGGCTGCTGTTCCGAGGACCATGCATAGGAAGGTTGAGCCAAAACCAATGATCACCGAGTTCAGAAAACGCTCGCCATAGCGCGATGTTCCGGTGATTATGGTCCCGCGCTTGCGCACGATCACTTCATACCAGGTTTGTGGCGGGCCCGCCCTGTCCAGCATGTCCTGTGTGGCACGCGTGCGATCTGTGAAGAGGTTTACATAGCCTTCAAGCGTTGGCTCAAAAAGCACTTTGGGCGGATAGGCGATAGAGTCTGTGGGGCTTTTGAACCCGGTCGCAATGATCCATAGCAAAGGAACAATTGTGATCAACGCATAAGCAACCACCAAGATGCCTGCACCCCATTTTGTACGCGAAGAGGGTTCGGTTACGGAAAAAGCGCTCATCGTTCTTTCACCTTATTCAGGGCCTTGACGTATATGCTGGCCAGCCCGAAGACAGTCACAAATAAGATCACCGCATAGGCCGAGCTAAGCCCTGTGCGCCATTTCTCGAACGCCTCACGCTTCAGGTCGATAGAGGTCAGCGTTGTCGTATTACCGGGCCCACCGCCTGTCAGCTGCACAACCAAGTCAAACATCTTGAAGTTTTCGATACCGCGGAAAAGGACCGCAAGCATTAGGAAGGGTAAAACCATAGGGACGGTGATGGTCCAAAACTGCCGCCATTTGCTGGCGCGGTCGCATTCCGCCGCCTCGTAGATGGTGTCGGGAATTGACCGCAAACCCGCGAGGCAGATCAACATCACAAAGGGCGTCCACATCCAGGTGTCGGCGATCACAATTGCCCAAGGGGCCAGATGCACATCACCGATCATCGAAAAGCTTGCGGGTTCTACGCCGGTGAAGAATGCCACCGCGTAGTTGAATAGGCCAATCTGAGGCTGATAGAGAAAGGTCCAAAAGTTACCGACAACAGCAGGCGACAGCATCATCGGAAACACGATGATCGTGGTCCACAGATCGTTGCCCTTGAATTTCTTGTTGATCAGATAGGCCAGGGCAAAGCCAATCAGTACCTGAAGTACGATGGTCCAGATCAGAAAATGCGCAGTGGCCTGCATCGTCGCCCAGATGTCGGGGTCGGTCAGGATGCGCTCGTAATTCCTAAGGCCGATCCATTCGACATCGCGATTGGGGCGGTTTACGCGGTAATTGGTAAAACTAAGCCGGATCGTCCAGATCAGCGGAAAGATATTTACTGCCAGAAGCAGGAAGATCGTGGGCGCCACAAAAATCCACGCGATGGCCCGATCCGTGAGGCCGCGAATGCGGCGGGCAACTGGTCGGGGCGTGGCATGCGCGACTTTATCGAGCGGAGAGGTGGGCATCCGGCAGATCCTTTGGGTGTTGGCTGGCCCGTAGGCCAACCAACTTGGGGAGAGCAAACTTAAAGCTTGCCTTCGTCTTCGAACACTTCGATCCAATCGCGAACCAAACCGTCAAGTGCCTCTTTTGCGGTGCCATCGCCGGCCACAACGTAGTTATGCACACGCTCCTGCATTGGCAGCAGCAGGTCAGCATAGGCCGGGTCCGCCCAGAAATCCTTCACAATTGCCATCGAGTCGAGGAAGGTCTGCGCATAGGGCTGCGAGGTCGCAAAGTCCGGATCTTCGACCACGGCCTTCAGGGCAGAATAGCCGCCCAGCTCCCACCAGCGGGACTGGACTTCCGGTTGTGCGAACCACTGGATATATTCCAGCGCCGCGTCCTGTTTTTCCGAATAGGCCACAACCGAGATGCCCTGTCCGCCAAGCTGGGCAAACTGGCCCGCTGGACCTGCTGGGTTCGGGAAATAACCCGACTTGCCACCGCCCACATTCGGGTCGGCCTCAACACCTGGCCAGATGAAGGCAAAGTTCATCTGCATCGCCACCTGACCCGAGCGGTAGGCATCGATGTTTTCACCCATGTACCAGTTAGACGATCCCGGCGGTACTGATGTGTCATAAAGCTCTTTGTAGTACTCAAGACCAGCAATCGCGCCATCCGAGTTCACAAAGCCGTCAACATCGTAGGGCTTATCGGGGTTCTCATAGAGGAAGCCATAGTTGTAAAGCGCGTTGGTCACGCCCATCGTGATGCCTTCCGAGCCCCGCTCGGTGTAGATGGCTGCCCCGTAAACGGTGGTGCCGTCTATGTCACGGCCTTGAAAGAACTGTGCAATATCCTTCAGCTCTTCCAGCGAGGACGGCACGCCAAGTGCACGGCCGTGTTTTTCCTGGAACTCGGCCTGTAGCTCGGGACGCTCGAACCAATCCTTGCGATAAGTCCAGCCGACCACATCGCCAAACGCGGGCAGCGCCCAGTAGTTGGGTGTGCCTTTGGGCCATTCGGAATATCCGGTAACTGTAGCGGGGATGAAGTCGTCCATCGTAATGCCATTGGCGTCAAAAAAGCCGTTTAATTTGACGTAATGGCCGTTCTCAGCGCCCGCGCCGATCCATTGGCTGTCACCAATCATCAGGTCGCAAAGCTGGCCTTGGCTGTTCAATTCGTTCAGCATGCGGTCCGCAAAGCTGGTCCATGGCACGAATTCAAAGCTCATGTCGTGGCCGGACTTTCCCTCGAAATCTTTGCTAAGCTCGATCAGAGCATTCGCAGGGTCCCATGCCGCCCAGCACAGGGTGAGGTCGTCGGCGGTCGCAGCTGTTGCAGCGCCCGAAACCACCAGCGCCAAAGCTGTCGATTTCAAAAGTTTGGATGTCATCGTTTGAGTCCTCCCAGTATCTCGCGGCCTCCACGCCACGAATCGTTATGATAACTTTTAATATTGATGTGCGTACCTCAACGCAATAAATTTTTGAGGTGCGCACCTCAAAAAGATATGTTATAGACGTTGAACCGCTTTTGTTTTACGTCTGCGAAAAAGCATGACTGAGGAAATAAACCAATGGGACCAACGACTAAAGACCTTGCACGCGCCGCTGGCGTTAGCTTGGCGACGGTCGATCGCGTTCTAAATGACCGCGGAGGGGTCAGCCTAAAAAAAGCACAGGCAGTCGCCGCTGCAATTGAACAAATCGGCTTTGAACGCAATGCCGCCGCTGCAGCTTTGGCCCGTCAACGCAGCCTGAGGCTCGGATTTGTGATCCCCAAAACAGGCGGCGCGTTCTTGGATAAAGTTCTGCTTAGCATTCAGGAATACGAGACACTGGGGCGATCAGAAATGACCATCCTGTCCGTCATCCGGATCGAGGACAAGGATGCCCACAAAGCGGCCAGGTCCATCGCTAACATTGACGCCAATGACTTCGATGCGATCGCTGTGATGGCAACGCAAAGCCCCCCTTTGCGCGATGCCTTGCTGCGTCTTGCGGCGCGGGGCGTACACATAACGTCTTTCTTGACGAAACAAGAACTCGAGGGCGATGTCGATTTTGTTGGCATTGATAACCGCGCGGCTGGTGCAACGGCTGGCCGCCTGATGGGGCAATTCCTTGGACGTCAAAAGGGGGCTGTCCTTCCGATTGCCGAAAGCCTGCAGTCCCGTGACACGCTAGAGCGACGTCTCGGTTTTGACGATGTGATTGGAAACAAATATCCACACATTCGTCCTTTGCCAACACTTGAGACATACGCAGACCCGGACCGCGCGCGCAAAGTCATTTCGACTGCATTGAAAGCCCGCCCTGACACAAGCGGAATTTACTTATTGACCGGCGAAGCCGCTGGGCCAGTCTCAGCTTTGAGAGAGTTGAACGCTTTGCATGGTAATATCCTGATCGCCCACGAAAGAACGTCTGTGACCGAGGATGCGCTTCGAGTGGGCGAGCTTGACGCGGTCATATCCCAAGACCCGGGTCATCTTGTGCGCAGCGCAGTCCGTATCATGCGCGCAAGATGTGAAAAGCGAAGAACGCTGGCGTCGCAAGAGCGTATTCGAATAGAAATACTGGTCGCAGAAAATTTATAGTAGAAACGACCTTAAGCAGACCTCAAGACATCTATAAACGCCAGCCATCAATATTGGCCTATTTGGTCGTTTCAAGCTTACGTTTCGGCCTCTCGACCCATTTGGTCTGCCTTCCGTTTGACGGCCAAGGGGCGTTTTCCACCCGACGACAAATGCCGCCTTCGTGGATTATAAGACCGATTGATATAATCGAATATTGCATCCTTTGCGTGGTGTCTGGTGTCTTAGTGGCGCTGCCAGATCCGCTCTGGCCTGATGGATTTAAAGACGGTGTCCACCATGGCACTATCGCGGCAATTCCCTTTACCACTGATCGATACCTTGAAGCGGTCCTGGCGTAGAGTTTGCCGGTAAGCCGCCGGCCATCCAACCTTAAACAGATCAGCAGAACGCATGTGTTGAACGCCACAACTGCACGGTCAGAACCGAATAGATGGGACGATATCCCTATGAATCTGTCAAAAAAGTTCGCGATCACGCAACACGATGGCTTTGGACGTAGAACCACAAACGGCCAAAAATGAGGATCGGTGGCGTGACGCTGATACAGAAACTGAAAGCAGCATAGATTTTACTGACGCATCCCTCTGAAAGTAGGGAGATTACCTGCCGCGCGATGATGGGTTGGCAGGTGACCTTGGCTGCGGTGGGTGCGACGAGCTGTCCATAGGAAGAAGGCTAAAAGATCCATCCTACAGTAAATTTTTAGCGCTTATTTGTATCCGTTAGGAGAGCAACCGGTCTTTTCAGATGCAATAACGGGATTTAATCATCAATTAAAAACATTTGGTTTTGAAATAGAGCTTTCATAACGGCTTGTGCAGTTGTTTCGACATTCAAGGCTTTGCGTGCCAGACGCAGATGTTTTTCAACGGTT
>JAQXDR010000230.1 GCA_029251265.1 Pseudoprimorskyibacter sp.
AGTGGTGATACCGGGACCATCACTGTCATCTTCTTCACCGATCGCCATTGACGTAATGGTGGGACCATCACCATCACCATCGTCATCTTCGCCAACAGCCTCAGTGGTGATACCGGGACCATCGCCGTCATCTTCTTCACCAATCGCCATTGACGTGAAGGTGGGACCGTCACCGTCGTCGTCTTCGCCAACAGCCTCAGTGGTGATACCGGGACCATCACTGTCATCTTCTTCACCGATCGCCATTGACGTGACGACCAGATCGTCGATTTTGGCTAATATACTTTCTATCGTTTCGATTTTCTGTTCGACCAAAGCTATCTTCGCTTCGATCCGCTCGGTTTTAGCGGCAAGATTCTTGTGATCCGGGTTCAGACCGTCCAGCGTGTCTTGCAAGCGCTCAAGCAGGTCGTTTTTTTGATCCAAGCGGCTATTCAAGCCCGCAACCTTTGTTTGGATGATATCATCCGATAAAGGCAGGCTGTCGATACGACCCTGAATTTTTTCGACCTTCTGTTCAAACACTTGAATTTTTGACTGAATAAGCGCCTGCTGCTGCTCAAAATTTGCCGAACTTGGATCTAACTCTTCCAAGCGCTTCTCTAGCCGGTCAATCCTAATTTGTTTTTGGGATAGATTGTCATTCAAGCGGGACAACTTATCTAGCAGTTTACTAAAGGCCAGGGTCATATTTTTCTTTCGTAACACACACGTTGCACCAACGCTCTTTTAAAAAGTCTACGCTCGGGATCAGGGTAACAAATACCTCAAGTTGAGTCTCCTAACAATTACGTGACCAAGTCTTGGGTGACTTACAGCAGTCCCGTATCCGCACTTCCCAATTAGATAATACAAAATGAGAATCATTTTATTCTTCTGAGATCCGGTCGATCTCGCGCGCCTAAAACACCTTGCTGTTCGAGCCAAAGAACCAACACGTTCACCCGGACTTAAGCTCCAAATCACATGCGAGGCGGTTTTCCAAAACCAAACGCGCATTTGGCAAATCATTGTCGTTGGCTTTACGTGCAGCCTCTGCATCCGAAAAACCAAGTCGTCTCCAGCGTTGAAGCAGACGGTGTTCCAAGATGTCCGGCTCTAACATCAAAAAAACTGACAGGTCCCAAAACCCATTCAGGCAGCGCCAGTCCGGATCATCAAGCAAAAGATAATTACCTTCGACAATCAGGAGGTTATCATCTGATGAAATGACATCAGCCGCACAAATGGCGGCATCCAACTCTCTGTCAAAGATTGGCACCAATACCTCGGCGCCTGTTCGCACACGATTTAGCAACGCGACAAACCCTGCAAGGTCAAAGGTTTCGGGCGCCCCTTTGCGATGGCGCAAACCCCGTGCATCCAGCATCTGATTTGACATGTGAAATCCGTCCATCGCGAGCAAAGCCGCTGCCACGCCCCGATCCCGCAAGACATCGCGCAGAGCCAATGCAACGGTCGATTTCCCTGCAGCTGGCGGCCCCGCGACGGATATCAGCCGCCGTCCTGTCCAAGTGTCTTTTGCCAGTATATGATCAGCGATCTGATTGGCTAAAGTTGCCGCACTGACAGACATCACACCGCTGCGGACGCATCTTCTGGATGCTTTGCGCCCGTCATGAATGCCACGGCATCAGACATCGCATAATCGGATGGGTTGATAACTGTAAGGCGTTTACCAAGTCGGTGGATGTGAATGCGATCACAGACTTCGAAGACATGCGGCATGTTGTGGCTGATTAAAATAATGGGGATACCCCGCGCCCGGACATCTTGGATCAACTCCAAAACACGACGACTTTCCTTGACGCCAAGAGCGGCTGTGGGCTCGTCAAGGATAATCACCTTTGATCCGAACGCGGCCGCGCGGGCCACGGCCACCCCCTGACGCTGGCCACCCGATAACGTTTCAACCGCCTGATTGATGTTCTGGATGGTCATCAACCCAAGTTCGCTTAGTTTTTCGCGGGCGATGTCTTCCATTTTCTTTCGATCCAAACGGCGTAGTAGCGCCCCTTGCCACCCAACCTTGCGGATTTCGCGGCCCATGAACATGTTGTCCGCAATGGAGAGCGCAGGAGACATTGCAAGTGTCTGATAGACCGTTTCAATCCCCGCCTCGCGTGCCTGAATGGGCGTGTTAAAGCGTACGGTTTCACCTTCCAGCGTGACTTCTCCTTCATCGGGGATGACCGCACCTGACAGCGCCTTGATCAGGGTCGATTTTCCAGCACCGTTATCGCCAATGACACCAAGAATTTCACCAGGCATCAATTCAAAGTCACAATAATCCAGCGCGGTAACCTTGCCGTATCGTTTTACCAAGCCACGCCCGGACAAAATAGGATCTTGTGTCATGCCGAAACCTTTCGGATCCATTGGTCAACCATAACAGCTCCGATAATCAGCATTCCGATCAGCATGAATGTCCACTGCGGATCTGCCCCTGCCATGCGCAGGCCAAGTTCAAATGTCCCAACGATCAGCGCCCCGAAAAAGGCACCCACGATAGAACCGCGCCCTCCAAAGAGCGATATCCCACCAATCACAACGGCTGTGATCGCTTGGATATTTCCGACCACCCCTGTCGATGCTGACGGAGAGACAGAGCTATAGCGGCCAATCATCACCCACGCGGCCAGCGCGCAGATGAAACCGGTCAGCATATAGACCGACATCAGGGTGCGCTTGACATCCACACCGGCCAGCTCAGCGGCTTCGGGGTCATCGCCGACTGCATAGACATGGCGCCCCCATGCAGTCGCGCGAAGAACGTAGGCCAGAACCAGCACAATCAAGATCATCAGCAACACTCCATAGGTGAAGTTCGCGCTGCCTATTTTAAATGTCGTTCCAAGAAACTGCAAAGGTGGGGCCGCACTGGCGATATCGCGCCCACGAATGGTTTCATTTGCCGAGTATAGATAGTTGGCAGCAATGACGATCTGCCACATGCCCAAGGTGACGATAAATGGCGGTAGCTTGGCGCGACTGACAAGCCAGCCGCTGACTGCCCCCATGGCCGTACCTGCCGCAAGCCCGATGACAATTGCTGCCGATGCCGCCGTTGACCCCAACCATGCGGCGCATCGACCAGACACTGTTCCAGCTTCGATTGCGCGGGCCAAAGCCCGATCCGATCCACCGACCATACAATCCAAAACACCTTCGATGCCGGGAATGAAATAGCGAAACGTGACCTGCCCCATTATGACTGTGCAAAATACCGCAATGGCCCCAACGGATAAGTCAATACCAGCAGTCAAAATCACAAGAGTCTGGGCCGCAGCCAGCACACCAACAACCTGCACCTGCTGCAAGATTAAGGTCAGGGTACTGGGAGAGAAAAAGCGTTCGCCAAGCAATGTTCCAAAAAGCGCAATCCCGACGATCAAGACGATCAACGGAACCAAAGCAGGTGTTGTATGCAGGGCATGCTGAAAGGTGCCCAACAGTCCTTTTTGTGGATCATCAAAGTGTGCGATGGCGGTCTCCGCGCTATCCGCTGCGCGTTCGTGATTATCTGCGGTCATGTGAGCCCCTCTGTCTATCCGTCAACTGTGGAACGGTTCGGCCCCTTTTGAAAAGGGGCGGTTTCCCGCCCCTTCCATATTTCTTTCAATCTGTCGGAACGATTAGCCCCAGCAGAGGTCCAGACCTTCGTCCACCGAGATAGACTGGACACCGTCGGCAGGCGCATCTGTCACCAGCGAAACACCCGTGTCAAAGAAGCTTTTGCCAGGGCTATTTTCTGGCAATGTGCCGTCTTTGGCGAAACGCGCAATGGCTTCAATTCCAAGGGAAGCCATCAGCAACGGATACTGCTGCGATGTTGCACCGATGACACCGTCTGCAATATCTTCGACACCGGGACAACCACCGTCCACAGAAACGATCAGAACGTCGTCCTGACGGCCAGCTGCGGTCAGTGCTTCGTAAGCGCCAGCTGCGGATGGCTCATTGATCGTGTAGACAACATTGATGTCACTATCGACGGCAAGACAATTCTCCATTGCAAGCCGGCCGCCTTCTTCATTTCCTGCTGTGACCTCGTTACAGATAATGCGTGGGTCTGTCTCATCACCCCAACGGTTTACGTCCACAACATCCACACCAAAGCCAGTCAAGAAGCCCTGATCGCGCAAAACGCCAACGGTGGGCTGACTGATAGCCAGATCAAGCATGGCGATTTTGGCATCGGCTGCACCATCACCCATCGCAGCGGCCGCCCAAGAGCCGATCAGTTCACCTGCCAAGAAGTTGTCGGTGGCAAATGTCATGTGTGCGGCGTCAATTGGCTCTAGCGGCGTATCAAGTGCGATTACCAACAATCCTGCCTCTTTGGCAGCTTCGACCGTTGGAACAATCGCAGCGGTGTCTGATGCTGTCAGCAAAATACCCGACGCACCGTTTGCAATGCAGGTTTCGATTGCCGCAACTTGTGTTTCATTGTCTCCATCCACTTTGCCTGCATAACTGCTAAGTGAAACGCCCAGTTCTTCGGCCTTGGCAGCAGCACCTTCACGCATTTTAACAAAGAACGGGTTGGTGTCTGTCTTGGTAATCAAGCACGCGCTGACACCGTGACCACCCGCAAAGGCTGCGCCGGTGGTGCACATCATAGCAAGGGCCGTGCCCGCCAATAATTTCTTCATGATATCCTCCCAAAATGGTATCGGCACACCCGTTTCGACACGCCGACTGTTGTCAAAATAGAGCCCGACTTTCCGCGTGAGTCAATAACTAAATCAATGTGATTTAGTTATTGACGAATACACCTCTCAAAGCCAACATTGACACGAGGGGGACGAAAAAGTGAAAGGCGACACAGCGCCACTGCAAACCGACCTTGATGGTGCCACCAAACTGCGTGGATCCAACCAAAGTGGTATGCGCGCGCACAATGAACGCCTCGTCTTGTCGTTGGTCCGCAGAATCGGTCCACTTGCAAAAGCCGAAATCGCACGGATCACAGGTTTATCGGCCCAGGCGGTATCGGTTATCATGCGCGCCCTTGAACGCGACGGACTGCTGGAGCGGGGCGAAAAGGTTCGCGGGCGCATTGGTCAACCCTCTGTCCCGATGAAGATTAACCCCAATGGAGCTTACTTCTTTGGGCTCAAGGTAGGCCGGCGAAGCGCGGATGTTATCCTGACGGATTTTCAAGGTGAAATCCTTGAACGCCTGCACATGACCTATGCTTATCCCACACCCGATCAGACAATTGAATTTGCCCAAAACGCAATCAAACAATTGAAAAAGATCCTCGATCCTGCCCAGCAAGAGCGTATCGCAGGTGTCGGTTTGGCAATCCCTTTTTTTATGTGGGAATGGAGTGAAGCCATAGGGGTAGCACCATCTGCTTTGGCCGATTGGCGCCAAAGAGACCTGAGAAAAGAGATCTCTGATAAAGTGAAACTGCCCGTTTACATGGAAAACGACGGCAGCAGCGCCTGCGGCGCGGAACTGGTCTTTGGCGACCCCCAAAGTACACCCGACTTCCTATATTTCTACGTAGGCTACTTTATTGGTGGTGGGATGGTCCTGAACAACCTTCTATATACCGGACCCTCGGGAAATGCAGGCGCTTTGGGCCCGATGCCAATGCCAAAACCCGGGGCACCACACCGCCAATTGGTCGAAGTTGCATCGCTTGCGTCGCTTGAGGAAAAACTGGCAAAAGCTGGTCAAAACGCGGGAGCTTTATGGGAAAGTTCGACAACATGGCCATTTGAAGACGCCATCATTGATAGCTGGGTGCAGGAGTCTGCACTAGCCTTATCACACGCGATTGTTACGGCGATATCCCTGATTGATTTCAAATTAATTCTCATCGACGGCTGGATGCCCGAAGCCGTTCGAACGCGCCTTGTCCATGCCGTCTCGGACTGTGTGAAGCATAGTAATCTCTCGGGTCTCTCCCTCCCTGAGATTCGCCCCGGGACCGTTGGGCCAGATGCCCGCGCTCTCGGGGCGGCAAGTTTGCCCTTATCCCATCGCTTTATGCCGGAAACCTGAGCATCTAGGCGTCGATGGCACAATAGTACGGTATGGCCGACGCGACGGGTCGCGGCTGGCGCATATCTTTCAAACATGAGAGCGCAATTAGACATCCCGTATCTTACATTGCATCATGTATGAGGGGCGTTTTTACACGTTACGAGATACTGCCACCCAATCCAATACTTCCGGGTCCTCTATTCCGATGATTGCACGCGATGACTGACGCTACATACGATCCACTGCGATTGATGGGACGCCATGCGAAATGGGTGTTGGCCACAGGTCTTTTCGCCGCGGTTGTGCTACCCGGTGTATCCACATGGCTGTCCGAAATTTTGGTCCCATTGATCCTGATAATCATGTTTATGGGTGCCTTGCGACTGCAGCCGTCAGAGGTCTCTGAGCTATGGCAAAAACCGGGTCATAGCCTCGCCCAGATCCTGGCGTTGCAACTGGGACTGCCGCTGATTGTTGCCGGTGTAGCTATATTTGCAGGCATTGCACACTGGCTGCCTCTTCAAATCGTTATTCTATTGATGGCCGGACCTGCGATCATGTCCAGTCCCAATATGGCCGCTATCATGGGGCTCAGCGGGGCCACGGCGATGCGCCTTGTTATCTGGGGAACCGCCTTGGTTCCCGTAACATGCCTACCAATTCTTGCCGTTTTGGGTAATGGACTGCCCTTTATCGATGTGCTGTGGGCGGCTGCACGATTGGCGGGCATAATCGCTCTTGCCGGTGGCGCAGGCTTTGCCGTTCGACGCTTGTGTGACAGGCATATCACCCAAGCGGTCACCGAACGCCTTGATGGTACATCAGCACTAGGGTTGGCCGTTTTTGTCATGGCATTGATGCCTGCCCTGCGCGAAACAGCACAAAACGACCCCTGGGCATTGGCAGGCTGGATTGCGCTGGCCTTCGCAATCAACTTTGGACCTCAGGTGTTCACATGGTCAATTCTGCGTAACACCGTTTCACCCATGACCGCGGGAAGTTTCGCAATTGCGGCAGGCAATCGCAATCTGGCTTTGTTTTTTGCAGCTTTACCAGCAGATTACATGGCGGCCTTTTTGCCGTTTCTCGCAGCCTATCAGTTTCCCATGTATCTGACGCCCGTTCTTTTGGGTTCAGTGTATCGCCGCCAACCGGACCGTCACGGTCAATAGCGTTATATCAACAGCCATTGGGCGCTCTGGTTAACAGTGCCACCAAACCCAAAATCTGGCTGCGCAATGATTAAGGTCATTCAGGCAAATCCGGCTTGCTGGCGGACAGGGCCTCATCGTCAACACTAACGTCGGCGGGCGCCACGGAAACGGACTTGATCACGGCAAACACATTGCAGCCGGGGCGCAATTCAAGCGCGGTTGCCGACCGTCTAGTTAAACGGGCAAGCAGCAGGTCATCGCCTGTAGACAATTGCAAAATAACGCCGGGTCCCGTGCCCTGCCGCACCTGTCGCACCTGAGCTGGCAAAATATTCAACGCCGAAATTCTACTTGGCCGATCACGGGCCACGATGACATCACGTGCAGCGACCCTGACCCGCAGATCACGCCCCACATCCGCCTGCACCCGTGGCAACCAAAGCGTTCCCCCAGACACCTGCAATTCGCTCAAACCATCGGTGTGATGCGCCACAACGCGCGCATTCAAAACCGCGCCCGCATCCTGCACCCCGAGGTTAGGTGCAAGATCCGGGTCGGATAGAACCTCTGCTACGGGTCCCACACGCTGGATTTTGCCTGCATCAATGACAGCGACCGTCGAGGCCAAGCGTGCAATTTCCGTCAGGCTATGGGTCACATACAAGATCGGAACACCCGTTTCGCGACAGATGCGATCCAGATAGGGCAAAATCTCGTTCTTGCGTGCCCGGTCCAAAGCAGCGAGAGGCTCATCCATGAGCAACAAACGCGGCGCAGACATCAGCGCG
Source organism: Pseudoprimorskyibacter sp. (assembly GCA_029251265.1). GTDB lineage: Bacteria > Pseudomonadota > Alphaproteobacteria > Rhodobacterales > Rhodobacteraceae > JAQXDR01. Next base: position 7,943 of record JAQXDR010000230.1, read on the forward strand.
CGCCCCAAAGCAACCCGCTGAGCCTCGCCTCCAGAAAGATCCGCCGGACGCCGGTCGAGCAGATGCGCGATGCCCAAAAGGGTCACAACCGGCTGCATCGGCAGATCCCCGCGTCCCACAGCGCGTTGCCCATACGCCAGATTTTGCCGCACTGTCATATGCGGAAATAGCCTGCCATCTTGGAAAACATATCCTATACGTCTGCGATACGGTGGTACGCGCAGCCCCTGAGCGCTGTCTTCGAGGGTGACGCCGTTCACAAGAACGCGGGCGTGTTTGGCCCGAACCAGCCCAGCCACAGCACGAACCAAGGTCGTCTTGCCGGCACCGGATTTCCCAAACAAGGCCGTCACGCCGGATGGTGCCTGAAAATCGACATCCAGCCGGAAGCCAGGGACGTGATGGCGCACCATGATCTCAAGCATCGCGGCCCGCCACACGTCTGGCCACGCGACGCCCGACCCATTCTGATAGGGCCAGCGCCCCAAGCGCGACGGACACAGAAACACCCACCAGCCAAAGCACCGCCGGTTCGCCCCCTGGCACCTGAAGAAAGGCATAAATTGCAGAGGGGATTGTACGTGTTTCACCGGGTATGTTTGAGACAAACGTGATGGTGGCTCCGAATTCGCCCATGGCCTTGGCAAACCCAAGAATGGTACCCGCGATAATCCCCGGCAGCACCAAAGGCAACGTCACTGTGTACCAGACACGCACCTGTGAAGAGCCCAAGGTTGCAGCGGCCTCTTCCAATCGGGGATCTACCGCCTCGATCGACAATCGGATCGCGCGTACCAGCAGGGGAAAGGCCATAACCGCTGCCGCCACGGCTGCACCAGTCCAGCGGAACGCCAAGCCAATCCCGAAGGATTCCATCGCTGCCCCAACAGGGGCTGCTGGCGAGAATACAAGCAAAAGCGCATATCCTGTTACAACCGGTGGCAAAATCAGCGGCAAATGCACCAAACCATTCAAAAGCATATGCCCACGAAACCGCCAGCGTGCCAGAATATACGCCACAACCACCCCCGGCGGCAGACTGATCAGCACCGCAAAAAGCGATACCTTCAGCGAGAGGAAAACGGCCTCGACAATCTCTGGGGTCACGGCGTACCTCGCAGGAAACCATGTGCAACAAACTGCATCTGTGCCTCGGGTGAGACAAGAAAATCGAGCAAGGCACGCACAGCAGGACGATCTCCTCGCGGGGTTAATGCTGCAGGATAGAGAATGGGATCATGGCTGTTTTCGGGAAATGTCGCGAGCACACTAACGTCTGCGGCGGCATACGCATCGCTGGCATAGACCACCCCGAACGGCGTCGCCCCTCGCGCGACGAGCGCAAGCGCGGCACGTACATTGTCTGTTTGTACCACTTGCGGCGCAATATCATTCCAAAGGCCCAAATGGCGCAACGCCTGTCGTCCGTAAATACCCGCAGGCACTGCATCGACCAGCGCCATCGCCAACCGTTGGTTGCCAATTCGTGCCAGTAACGCCCCGTCTACCCCGAGATCCACAGGATTAGCAGGCGTTCGTCCAATGAGAACCAGACGATTGCGCACCAGCGGAACCTGTTCAACGATCAGAATATGTCCGGCTTCTCCCAGATACGTCATCCATGCGGTATTGGCTGATATAAACACATCAGCAGGTGCTCTGGCCTCAATTTGACGTGCCAAAACGGGTGTCCCTGCCAGTGACATGCGGATACTATGCCCTGTCCGCGCCTCCCAAATTGGTAAGACGGCCTCTAGACCATTACGCAGGGACGCAGCGGCATAGACTGTCACAACTTCGGCCCTTACCGGATATGCCATAGCAAAGATAACACAGACCAAGACGGCCAGTCTGTTGCGCATGAATATCTCTCCCGTCCTTTGTACATCTTGAGCCTAATCGTTTTTGGCACAAAGCTGAATCTGATTTTTCAATTGTCCAAAAACATGTCACAAGTCGCGCTATGTCGCGGCGGCGTGCGATCTGCAGCCACCTATAAAATGAAGGGGTTGTGTTGATGGGCAGTGTTTTTTTCATTGCCGGTAAACTGGTCGGCGTGTTGCTTATACCTGATTACTGGCTGTTGGCTCTTGCGGCTGGTGCTGTCGTTGCGCTTTGGCGTGGACGTACAAAGACCGCCCGCGTGCTGATAACCAGTTGGTTGACAGTATTTTTGATCCTTGGGTTGGTCCCACTGGGCGACTGGATCATGGCCTCGCTAGAGGCAGACAACCCACCGCGACCCTTCCCTTCACAGGTGGATGGGATTGTTATACTGGGCGGCGTTGAAGACCATGGTGCCGGTTTGAAATGGGGTGGCGCACAATTGAACGAGGCTGCCGAAAGATTAACCGTGGGGGCAGCGTTGGCTCGGGTCCATCCCCAATCGCGGGTTGTGTTTACCGGTGGCCGCGGGGCTCTGCGAGACTTTGCACATTCCGATACCCATACAAATATAGGTGCCCAATTCTTGCGACAGGCAGGGGTGCCGGACGATCGTTTGGTCATAGAACCCTCTGCGCGCAACACGACTGAAAACGCGCGCCTCAGTTTTCAGCTGGCAACCCCTCAAAAAGGTGATGTTTGGGTCTTGATTACGAGCGCAGCCCATATGCCGCGCGCCTTGCGAAGCTTTGCCAATGCCGGATGGCCCGAAATGGAGCCGATGCCAGTTGATCACAGAAGCCACGCGCCCAGCTGGATTGGCTGGCGATTGGCGCGGAACCTGAATCTTCTCAACTATGGATTGCGCGAACTGGTAGGACGTATGGCCTATGATCTGCTTGGGCGTTAGCCCAGCCGGGCGATCAGAGCTTTTTGCACCGCGGGTGAGACAAATTTGCTCACATCCCCCCCCAATCGTGCGATTTCCTTGACCAGCTTGGATGCAATTGCCTGATGCCGTGCCTCGGCCATGAGAAAGACGGTTTCGATGCTGTCATCCAGGGCCCGGTTCATTCCAACCATCTGGAATTCATATTCAAAATCCGCCACAGCCCGTAAACCGCGAATGATCACGCTGGCACCCACGTCACGAGCGCAGTCGATCAACAAGTTTTCAAATGGATGCGGGACAATTTCGACACCTGTCTGGGCACTTAGGTCGGCGCACTCGGACTCGATCATAACGACCCGTTCTTCAAGAGAGAACAAGGGCCCTTTGTCGCGATTAATGGCAACGCCAATCACAAGACGATCCACGAGACCTGCTGCACGCCGAATAATATCAGAATGCCCCAGTGTGATCGGGTCGAATGTGCCCGGATACAAACCTACTCGCATGGCCGCACCTTTCAAATGCCAATGACACGCGCACGCAACCTTATTGCTGAGCGCAGGTCAAGCCACTGATCATGAATAACGTCGCGACTATTCGTCAAATTTCCACAACAACAAGGCTTCGTCACGGTCGAGACTGCATATTCATGGGAAATATTCGCATCAAAGCGGCATCAGTGCCCCATTATCATACTTTCCAAGGCCTCTTTCTCCATCGACACTTCCGAAAGCCGGGCCTTGACCACATCGCCCAGGGTGATCAAACCCACCAATCGACCGTCCTCGACCACCGGCATATGACGAAATCGACCCTTCGTCATTTTTGATAAAACAAGGTCCGCGCTTTCGTCTCGGGTGCACGTCACCAGATGTGATGTCATGTAATCCTCGACGGAGTGACGCAGGCAGCTTGCACCAATCCGTGCCAATTCCCGTACAATGTCGCGTTCTGACAAAATGCCTACGGCAGTTTCGCCGTCCGGGGACACGACCACAGTCCCAATCTTGCGCTCTGCGAGAATCTCGGTGGCGGCTCCCACGTCAGAACCCGGCATGACCGTTACGACACCATCATCCGCCTTGGATTTAAGAATCTGAACAACTTTCATGAGAGCTCTCCCTTTTTGGATAAAATTATCTTTCTCAAATGGTCGCCCGTACGCAATAAAACGTCAAGAAATTCCTTCAAGTTTTGGGATTTCTTCACGCAGGGCAGACACCAACAAGGCTGCGAAACGGCTCATACGGTTGCCGGGCAGATCCCCTGCCTGTCGCACCAAATAATACGCCCGTCGCAACTGAATATCTGGCAAAACGCGCGCTAAATCCGGTGCCATTGGTCGGGCAAAATCATGCACAACACCAACCCCTGCCCCACGCCTGAGACTTTGGAACTGCACGCCGACCGAATTTGATGCAATCGTGATATGCTCTACTCCGAGGTCCGACAAGTAATCCAATTCCTTGTCAAAAATCATATCCGGGATGTAGCCGATAACAGGATGGTCCCTCAGATCTGCCTTGGATCGGATCGTCGGAGCCTGCGACAGGTAACTGTGCGATGCCGCCAAAGACAAACTGTAGTCTGATATTTTTTGTACTGTTAGCCGACCCGTGCGCGGGGGACTGACAGTGATCGCCATATCTGCTTCGCGTCGTGACAAGTTCACAACCCGTGGTAAGGATACAATCTGCACTTCAAGATGTGGATGCAGAGCGGCAATTTTAGCGCAGACTTGGGGCAGTAAATATGTGGCACAGCCATCCGGTGCCCCAACCCGGATTTGCCCCGCCAATCCATCCCGCGACGCTCCTCGATCAGAAGTGGCAGCATCCAGGTGTGGCTCGGCGGATTCAAGATGGGTCAACAACCGCAGTCCAGCATCGGTCAGTGCATATCCCTGAGACGAACGTGCAAACAAGCTTTGTCCTTGCGCCGTTTCCAACCGCGTGATGCGCCGTCCTACTGTGGCCGGATCCATCCGCAAGGCGCGACCCGCGGCGCTTAGGCTTTCAGTACGGGCCAAAGCCAAAAAGATCCTGAGATCATCCCAGTTTTCCATTCACAAAACCTTTGCAAAATTGCAGGTACACTTTGTTAATTTTCCCCTTCCCTTGGCATTTTTGCAAGCCTACTCTCTGTCCAAGTTATGACGTGGCAAAATAGGGAACACACAATGCAAGATCTGATGCACTTCATGAACGGCGCGCACGTAGAGGGCAGCTCGGGTCGGTTCACGGATGTCTACAATCCCGCAACAGGCGAAGTGGCCAGCCGTTGCCCGCTGGCCTCGACTGCAGAAGTCAATCAGGCGGTACAAATCGCAAAAGCTGCACAGCCCGCGTGGGCTGCGACCAATCCACAGCGCCGTGCGCGGGTGATGATGAAGTTTGTGCAACTGTTAAACCGCGACATGGACAAACTGGCCGAAGCCATATCTCGTGAACATGGCAAGACTTTCCCAGATGCAAAAGGCGACGTCCAGCGTGGTCTCGAGGTAGTTGAATTCTGCATCGGCGCACCACATCTTTTGAAAGGTGAATACACCGATGGTGCAGGACCTGGGATCGACATGTATTCGATGCGCCAGCCTTTGGGTGTCTGTGCCGGCATCACACCATTTAACTTTCCAGCCATGATCCCAATGTGGATGTTCGCACCTGCCTTGGCCTGCGGAAATGCCTTCATCCTCAAGCCGTCCGAGCGTGATCCGTCCTGCCCGATTATGCTGGCGGAACTTATGGAAGAGGCAGGCCTGCCCAAAGGCGTCTTACAGGTCGTGAACGGTGACAAAGAGGCCGTTGACGCCCTATTAGACCACGAAGATATCTCGTCCATCGGTTTCGTCGGATCGACCCCGATTGCGCAATATATCTACGGACGCGGCTGTTCTGCAGGCAAGCGCGTCCAGTGTTTTGGCGGGGCCAAAAACCACATGATCATCTTGCCAGATGCCGATCTGGATTTGGCAGCAGATGCCCTTGTCGGGGCCGGATATGGTGCGGCTGGTGAGCGTTGCATGGCCATCTCGGTTGCGGTTCCGGTTGGTGAAGAAACCGCTGATCGGCTGATTGAAAAGCTGGTCCCACGGATCGAGGCGTTGAAGGTCGGTCCCTACACGGCAGGCGACGACGTTGACTTTGGCCCTGTGGTGACCGCAGCCGCCAAGGAAAAAATCCTTGGCCTGGTACAGTCGGGTGTTGACCAAGGTGCAGAGCTGGTTGTCGATGGTCGCAAATTTGCCATGCAGGGATATGAAGACGGCTTCTTCGTCGGGGCGCATCTGTTCGACCGCGTCACCCCGGATATGGACATCTACCGTCAAGAGATTTTCGGACCTGTTCTGTCAACTGTACGCGCAGGAAGCTACGAAGAAGCCATTGGCCTTGCTCTTGATCACGAGATGGGCAACGGCACGGCGATCTTCACTCGCGACGGTGATGCAGCCCGCGATTTTGCCAGCCGGATCAATATCGGCATGGTTGGTGTGAACGTCCCTATCCCCGTGCCACTGGCCTATCATACCTTTGGTGGGTGGAAAAAATCGTTCTTTGGTGATCTCAACCAGCACGGACCCGATAGCTTCAAATTCTACACGCGCACCAAAACAGTGACTGCACGGTGGCCGTCCGGTATAAAAGAAGGTGGCGAGTTCAATTTTAAGCCGATGGATTGATGAACCATGCAGCGCCCGGCTTCACGGGCGCTGCTGTTTAAGTGGGTCGACAACCGAATGATAGGAAGGCTTTTGGCGTTCCCTGAAATACGAGTGCATCCATCCCAATATATTCAAAATCGGTTCGCAAACACGCATCGGGATCAAAAAATGGAACCAGTGAGATCAGGAGCAGATGAGTGGTGGACCTCGACGCCCTCTGCATCGGCTAATGCATCCCAGAGTTCAAAAGCGTGATGTCCGGTTCTTGAAACACCAGTTCTTCAAAAGACGCGCGACGCGGTGGCAGCTTGCCGCGGCCGGGAGACGGGCTTTGAGGTGCGGGCGCAGCGTGGCCATGTTTCCAATACGACGCCCCAGTACCAACCACGGCGGCAATAGAAACTGGTGCCGCAACTTTACTCACGACTTTTATTGGGGCAGCCTTTCCTGAAAATTGCCCCCTTAGAGTTCTCGGATAGTCTATATCAGCCGAAATGACTCTATCTGATACATAGCTGGCAGTTGAGGAAATGGCTCCAACCAATGAATGTAATACTGAATCGACACGATTATTGTAACTCTAGATCAAAAAAAAAACAGTTTAGACTTCAAAGCCGAATACGAGGCCGAGTAGATCTAACAAACCTGATCACCGGATTAAGCTTGTTATGCTTTTGTCTCATTCCCACTCTTGCCTAAAGTGGCTTGCACTTGGTTGAAATGATAAAATATCTTAGATTTTGTCATCGGCAACTTACTTGTTAGACATGCTTTTGCTTGTTTCAATTTGTCGGCGAGCTGCTTCAACAAAAAGATTAAGCGCTGAACAGAGCTAGGCAACCGCTCATCGGAAATTGGCATTCGCTATTCGGGCGTTTGCTCAATGGCTGCAGGAGTGAATAGACTCATATACTTACAATGATCAGAACTGTGTTGCACTATGTTGAGGTTGCACAAGGGGTCATGCAACACGTCTAAGGCGGCCATTACATTTAGCGGGGTTTGGCTTTCTGAATGTAGAGGATGGTCCCGGTGTCCTTCGCGTGTAACCGTTTGGTCTCCGCCCAGAGACGCATCTTTGTATGGCTTTCTAGTGTCATCCATTGTTAGTAGACTTCTCGAGGCATTCTATGGTGGGCAAAAAGGATCAAAAGAAACGGTTCTGGTCTGGCGACGAGAACCATTCGATCTGTGCGCAGGCACGTGTGGCCGGTGTTTCATTGACGCAGGTTGTCAGGTGCTATTCGATGAATGCCAATTTGATCCGCAAATGGCTTCGCGACCCTCGGTTTGCCGCTGATTTTTCGGATGATGCCCTGGAAATTGATGGGGTGGCTTCATCTCCGGCATCAGCGCTGCCATGGGCGCTGGAGGCTCCGCTGTCGGCGCAGCGGGTAGATATCGCTTTGTCAGATGGTCGGCGTATGCTGGTGGAAGGTACGACGGCATTGCCTGCTGTTTTGGCTTTGCTCAAAGGGGTGATGGCGCGTGTCCAGTGCAAGTTCGTCGATATCTTCCAGTCCCAAGGCAGAGGTGGTCTCAGAAATTCGGGCCATTCGTTAAGGTGGATCGCATGACGAAAGAAGTGATCCAGAATGAAGAAGCGAAAGAACCATTCTCCCGAGTTCAAAGCCAAGGTTGCGCTTGAAGCGATCCGTTAGGTGATCACGCTGGCCGAATTGTCCAAGAAGTATGGCGTGCATCCGACGCAGATCGGCACATGGAAGCGGGCGGCGATAGAGAACATGACGCCCGCGTTTACCCGTAAGGGGTCAGCGCCCGAGCGGGTCAGTGCAGCTG
>JAQXDR010000229.1 GCA_029251265.1 Pseudoprimorskyibacter sp.
TATTCTCTTAGGTATGTCATATCATATTCCATATATCGTGGGCTTTCTTGTGATATGCGTTGTTCTAGCGCTGTTTGTCTTTGGCCGGGAAAAATGCAAGCTCGGATGGGAGCATGGAAAAGGTTTGGTGCCGCCTTTCACGGTCATTGGCGTGGTGCTGGGATCTATCTATGGTGGGGTCACAGGCATTACCGAGGCGGCTGGCATGGGCGCACTGGCGGTCTTTATTATCGCAGTCTCACGGGGTGAGGCCTCAATTGCTTTGCTTTGGGATGCCTTAATGCGGACGTTACGCTCCACAGGAACGATCATTTGGGTGACAATCGGAGCTGCTGCTCTTGCCGGGGCATATACGCTGGCTGGTGGCCCGAACTATATCGCAAACATGATTGTGGGATCTGAAATGCCCACCATGTTCGTGATTTTGACCATGATGCTGATCTTGTTGTTCATGGGGGCCTTTATGGACTGGGTCGGCATCGTGCTGCTTATCATTCCGGTCTTTTTGCCAATCGTGCGCAAGCTACCTATTGAAGAGATCGGATTCATTGGCACATTGGACACCAAATACCTGTCGGTTTGGTTTGGTGTGGTGTTCTGTATGAATATGCAGGTCAGCTTTTTGTCCCCACCATTCGGCCCGGCTGCGTTCTATCTAAAGTCTGTCGCGCCTGCACATATCAGCCTGACCGATATCTTCCGCGGCTTTCTACCCTTTATCGGCATTCAAATTTTGGCCTTGTCAGTCCTGTTGATCTGGCCATCGATTGTGACCATCCTGCTTTAAAAGGATTTCTGGAGGGCGGGGTTACCCTGCCCTCCTATTCACCAGTCTGTTGACGTTTCTTTTATCAAACGCGCCCCGTAAACGACGCCCGTCATTCTTTGGAGGTTAAAATGTCAATCCTTAGCAACGCGCAAATCGATCATTTCAATACCCAAGGCTATCTGGTGGTCGATAACGTTGTACCAGATCCCATTCGTCTGGCTGTTATTCAAGAATATACCGAAATACTTGACCAGCTTTATGCCCAATGGGAAGCCGAAGGCCACGTTCCAAGCGGTCAGAATATGGACTTTTGGAGCAAGCTCATAACATCGTACGAGGCAGGCATGGATTGGTTCAATCCGATGGATATATCCTTGCCCGATGCAAACATCACGCCAGACACGCCCTGTCATTTTGGTCCGGCTGTCTTTGATATGATGACCAATTCTCACCTTTTGGACGTTGTAGAGGATCTGATCGGGCCCGAGCTTACATCCTGTCCGATCCAGCACGTTCGTCTAAAACCGCCAGCGCGTGATTTACATGCCGACGAGGAAAAAGCACATCTTCAAACAACCGTTTGGCATCAGGATCGTGCCGTGGCACATGAAAGCGGTGATCAAACAGATATGGTCACAGTATGGTTGGCCATAAACGATGCCACCGAAGACAATGGTTGTTTGACGGTGGTGCCTGGACAGCCCCAAATGTACCCACATTGCCCAAGAGATAAACAATCTGGCATTGCCAAGGGTTTTCTTGACGAAGGATCTGCCGTTCCTTTGCCTGTCAAGGCCGGCGGAGCGGTTCTTTTTCACCCTTTGACGCCGCATGCATCGCTTGCAAACGTGTCAGATCAGTTCCGCTGGTCTTTTGATATTCGGTACAGTCGGTCAGGTCAGCCAACAGGTCGATCGCATTTTCCAGACTTTATCGCCCGATCCCGCGCGCACCCTGACACAGAGTTGCGCGATGCGATGCTATGGAACAGTTTGTGGATGCAAACACGTCAACGATTGTCCGAACAACCCCATATCCCGTTTCATCGATGGGATCCCAACGCCCCGGTTTGTGCATAATTCATGAGCATTATTCAGCTATCTTCCCAAGACAATGTGGCCGTTGCCACGCACCCTCTAGCTACTGGTGACAACGGCGCCCTTACCGCAATTCCACGCGGTCATAAGATTGCCTTAAGCGCAATTTCCGCCGGTCAAGCGGTCCGCAAATATGACCAATTGATCGGTTATGCTGCGGTGGACATCGCAAAAGGCGATCATGTGCACAGTCACAATCTAGATTTCAGACCGGTTGAGACTGACTACCAGTTCGCGACCAATCTATCTCCAGCCATACCAGCAACCAAGATCGACAGTTTTATGGGATACGCGCGCGCCGACGGACGCATGGGAACCCGAAATTTCATCGCAGTGCTAACCTCGGTTAATTGCTCGGCGACAGCCGCACGCATGATCGCGGATCATTTCACGCCGGACAAGCTGAAAGGCTATCCCAACGTCGACGGTGTTACGGCCTTTGTCCATGGAACAGGCTGTGGCATGGGGGGCGATGGTACGGGATTTGAAACACTGCAACGCACCTTATGGGGGTATGCCCGCAATCCCAACGTGGGCGGTGTCCTGATGGCGGGACTTGGATGCGAAGTCATGCAGCTAGACTGGTTGATCGAAGCCTACGGCATGACACCAGGTCCCTTGTTCCAAACACTCAATATCCAAGACACCGGAGGGTTGCGCGCAACCGTCGCAGCCGGAATCACCCAGATCGATGCGATGTTGCCTTTGGTCAATGACATCGAACGAACACCCTGCCCTGCTTCTGCGTTGAGGGTTGCCCTGCAATGTGGCGGCTCAGACGCCTATTCTGGCATTACAGCCAACCCCGCACTTGGTCATGCTTGCGATCTTCTCGTGGCGCAGGGTGGCACCGGCGTTTTAGCCGAAACGCCCGAAATTTATGGCGCAGAGCATCTTTTGACGGCACGGTCTGCAAACCGCGATGTCGGCGAACGCCTTTTGGAACGTATTCGCTGGTGGGAAAGCTATACGGCAGCCGTTGGGGGCAGCATGGATAACAATCCCAGTCCTGGAAATAAGAAAGGCGGATTGACAACCATCCTTGAAAAATCTTTGGGTGCAGCTGCAAAGGGTGGCACAACCCCATTGCGTGGTGTCTACAAATACGCAGAACCAATCACCGAGTCCGGTTTCGTCTTTATGGACAGCCCCGGATATGATCCCGCATCCGTCACCGGTCAGATCGCATCTGGGTGTAATCTGGTATGTTTTACGACTGGCCGCGGGTCTGCTTTTGGATCGAAACCTGCCCCCTGCATCAAAGTCGCCACGAATAGCCCGATGTATAAAAACCTGCATGAAGATATGGATATAGACGCGGGTCGTATCCTTTCGGATGGGATCAGCATAGAAACTTTAGGGCGTGAAATTTATAGTATGTTTCTGTCCGTGGCGAGCGGACATCCCTCGAAATCTGAGGCGCAGGGTTTGGGAGATTTTGAATTTGTGCCATGGCAAATTGGGTGTGTAATGTGACCACGCCGTTACCTGTTGCCGTATTCGGTGGCGGCCTTGTCGGGGTGCGTCATGCGCGTGCATTAACCGATTGCCCCTTAACTAAATTGACAACGGTGGTTGAACCCGACCCCAAAACCCGAGCACGTTTAGAATCTTTAGGCTATCCGGTTGTATCCACTTTACAAGCAGTACCCGCAAAAACACGCGCCGCAATTGTTTCAACACCAACACCGCTGCACCGGGAACATACTCTATTCTGCCTTGATCAGCATTGGCCAGTCATCGTAGAAAAACCGATCACCGGGACACTAAATGAGGGCCGTAGCCTGATTGCGGCCGCACAGGGCAAAACATTTTATGTCGGCCATCACCGTCGCTGCCATCCGTTTATAGATGCCGCGCGCAACCGGTTGGGGGATCTGGGTGATCCTGTTGCTGTTCAGGCCTTTTGGTCATTGCGCAAGGACACACCCTATTTTGATATGGCTTGGAGACGTGGACCGGGCGGCGGACCGATCCTGATTAACCTGATCCATGACATTGACTTATTACAAGTCATTCTTGGGCCCATTGCCGAGGTAACCGCGCTTGTCTCAAATGCAAGACGCGGCTTTGAGATTTCAGACAGCGCCGCACTTGCCCTGCGCTTCGACAACGGCGTTGTCGGAACAGTCATTTTGTCAGACGCAGGTGCCAGTCCTTGGTCATTCGAGGCTGCTACCGGTGAAAACCCAAATATTGCCTACAGTGGAATGGATTACTTGCGTATTTCCGCGACAAAGGGCGCAATTTCACTCCCATCCGGACGGGTCTGGACGGGTGCTGAAACCGAGGCCCCGACATGGGGCGACAGGTTGCGGCTGACGCAAGGTCAACCACAGTTGTCAGTCGATCCACTGCTCGATCAGGTTGCCCGCTTTGCGACGGAAATCTCGGGCGGCCCTGCGTCCGGTTTATGTTCGGCAAACGAAGGTCTATCTGCACTGGAAATTACTTTGGCCTGTGCCTATTCAGGTCAAACAGGTCGTCCCGTCCGCCGTGGTACCGTACCGGGCGACTATGACGGAACCACACATGATTAGGAGGCGCACACATGAGACTTGAAGGCAAAACCGCGTTTATCACAGCCGCCGGACAGGGTATCGGCCGCGAAATAGCCAAGGCATTCACCGCACAGGGTGCGGCTGTAACGGCGACAGACATCAATGCCGACCTGTTAAAGGATTTGAATGCAGATCAAACCTATCAACTGGATGCCACGAATAAATCATCGCTGCAGGATCTGGTGGGACAGACAGCGCCCGACATTCTGGTGAACTGCGCAGGTTTTGTACATGCAGGGTCTGTCTTGGACGCTACGGATGCTGAATTTCAGATGGCCGTGTCGTTAAACATTATGGCGATGATGCATTCCATTCAAGCCGCAGTGCCGGCAATGGCCACCAAAGGGCATGGGTCGATCATAAATATTGCCTCTGTCGTGTCGTCAATTATCGGCGCACCAAACCGGTTTATCTATGGCACGACCAAAGCCGCTGTCATCGGTCTGACAAAATCTGTCGCAGTTGATTTTGTGACACAGGGCATTCGCGTCAATGCAATTTGTCCCGGCACAGTAGATACGCCCTCTTTGCACGAACGCCTGGCTGCAACCGGAGACTACGACGCAGCACATGCGGCATTTGTCGCGCGCCAGCCCATGGGCCGCATTGCCACGCCTGACGAAATTGCCAATCTGGCCGTCTACCTCGCGTCTGACGAAAGTCGGTTTGTCACAGGTCAGGCACATGTCATAGATGGTGGATGGGCGGCCGCCTGAATGCCACCAGCGGTCCGCCCCCGCGAGGATCGTCGTACCTTTGGTATGGCCCTCATGTGCGGGGCGGTCCTTTGTTTTACATTTATCGATGCAAGTGCCAAATGGCTTATCCTGTCTGGCATACCAGTGGTTCAGGTCGTCTTTGCGCGCTACATGGGGCATTTCTTGTGTGCTGCAGCATATTATGCCCGAACCGAAGGACTTTCAGGCTACTTTTCCCGAGCTCCCAAGCGTCAATTGCTACGATCTGTCGTTCTCTTAATTGGCACGACATTTAACTTTCTTGCGGTTGGTCAGTTGCCAATCACAGTCACCACGACAATTTTTTTCGCCATGCCCATCCTTATCACCGTACTCGCAATCCCAATTCTGGGAGAGCGTCCCGGATTACGCCGTTTCGTCGCCGTTCTCGTAGGGTTTGGTGGCGTTTTGATTGTTGTTCAACCCTTGGGGGCGGTGTGGCAGCCAGCCATGATTTATAGTTTGGCAGCCTTGCTGATGGCCTCTTTGTATTTTGTTATGACCCGGGCCTTGGCAGGTATAGAAAGCGAGGCCGTCAGCCAGCTCTGGCCAAGTGGTCTTGCAGCGCTCACACTTCTTCCGCTTGCAATGCCGGTCTGGGTCTGGCCCAGTGGGTGGCTAGAGTGGTTGGTTTTCGGATTGATTGGTCTTTTTGGATGTGCAGGACATGTTCAAGCCACGACCGCGCACCGCATGGCGGATGCATCGCTATTGGCGCCCTTGGTTTACACGCAAATTCTTTGGGCGACATTGGTTGGTATCATCGTGTTCGCGAACTGGCCCACACTCTGGACCCTGATTGGTGGCGCGGTGATCATTATGTCGGGCCTGTATATCTGGCAGCGTGAAAGACTTGCAACTCACCCTATAAACAAATGAAAATAGATGATTATAAAGTATTCGCTGGTATCGCTTAGAACCACTTTGAACAGGAACAAATCAGATGCACACGGCCGACTTCCATTCTACTTAGAACGACATGATCACATATCTTCGTCCTCCACGTCCCGATAGACCGATAGCCCACTACCACGCAGAGTAGAGGCAGGATATTCCGGCGTCTCGCGGATCATTCGCATCGAGAAATCCGGATCTTCTTGTCGTAACTGCGTCAAAAGCCGTCGGGCACGGCTTGTGCGCCCTGCTTCCAAATCCAAGGCATATAGATGCCTCAGCGGCGGTCGAAACGACGGGGCCAAAGCCAAGGCGCTTTCTGCATGCAGCGTAGCCATCCGAAAATTACCAGCCGATATTTCCGCAAGGCAGCAAAACATGTGGGTCCAGTGCGCCAATCTGCCTTTGCCAGAGGATTTGAGCGCGGATTGCGCCATACGCCGCGCCCCTTCAGTATCGCCAGACCGCAAAGCCAATGTGCCAACAGACATGCGCGCCATGGCAGAGCCGCTGTTGCGTTCAGCCGCTTGCCTTGCCAATAATTCCAGCCCATCAAGATCAATTCCGAGAAACATATTGATCTGACTGGCCAATGCCATGAGAGTCGGGTTGTCACTGCGTTTTTCCAACGCGTGGCTGATCATCTGTTCTGCCTCTAAGCGCAAAGTATCCGAATTAACCTCGGTGCGTTCAATGATCATGATCATTCGCACAAACGCGCGCCATGCCAGTACAAGCGGATCAGGCCGCACGTCATGGGCTGCTTCCAGCAAACTATCGGCCACCCGCAACCTTTTGGCATCAAATGAAAACAGCTCGTCCAAAGCCCGTTCGCGCAAGGTTTCTGAGGGATCCATCTGTGGAAGATGACGGCTCGCACGCAAAACCGCTTCCGTTACATCGTTAGAAAACCCAAAAAGATCATTTTCCAAACCATTGCCCAACATCCGGGAGCCGGTCCAGACAATCTCTCCGGTTTGTGAACATAACTGAAGGCTGATCACTTTTGTTTTTTCATCGCTTTGAACCGAACTAAACAGGGTCATTTCAGCCGGAAGGTTACCGCCGGGAACATCACGCCGCAGTCGAAGCTGGCTCATTTCGTCCAGATTTTGGGACACTTGTTGCGCAACCGAATGCGCCAGAGGGTCATCTGAAATGCTAAGCTGTATAGAAATTGGATCAGGTGTTCCGGTCACGGTGTGTTGTGGCAGACTTTGTTTTGTGGACGCTGGAGGCAATGTTTCCTGTTCACCTAGACCCAACCGCTCTTGTGATAGCCATTTTTCAAAGGCTGGATCACGCACTTCGAGCCCTTCGAACAATTCCCGTCCAGTCGCAAATGGCGATGCTTCATGTGATACGCGCACAATATTGGGATCAAGCGCCACATTCCAACGATCGGAAATTAGACCTTCGCTATGCGGATCAAGGCACCTGCGCAGTTCAACCAAAGCCTGCCGCATGCTGCCGCTGGCTTGCGTACGTCCTCGATCCGACCAAAGTTGCGACTCGATCCAGCGACGACCGCGTTTCCCCCCGGTTGAGCGGGCTAGAATGGCGAGAACACCGCAGGTCTTGACGGTTCGTGGTGTGCAGTCATGCCCATCGGATCGCACCAAAGCAAGCGGACCCGAACAAAAAAGCACAAAAGGCGTTTCACCTAAAGACGGACTTTGCATGACAAGCTCAAGTGTTTCACTGTGAATTTAATGTGAATGTATTGGGCCAAAAACTGCATTTCCTTGACTTGCACGATTCTTACCGCGAATTTTAACCCCAACTGCGAAATCAATACCAGAAAACTGGCTGGAGGAACACTATGTCACTATTTGGGCAACATGGACAGCATGGACAACACGGACAACACGGACAGCATGGACAGCATGGACAGCATGGGATTGAGGCCAATACAAGCCAAAGTATGGCACTGCATAGCGCATCAGCCGAAGCCGTCGGCCAGTGGGATCCAGAACCACTGTATGTACCCTATCCATCCGACTCTGCTTTAATACGCCTCTCCGGCCTCACAGCCGCTCGCAAGTCTGCTCTTTTGTATTTCGAGATGTCCGATTTGCTAAAGGCGACCTCGCATGTTCCATCTGATAATCAGGCCGAAATCAAAAGTGCTGATGGCGATAGCCTGGTCACCGTTGATGGTCCTCCAACGATCACCAAAGCCCATTTGGCTGCCTTGAAATCAGAGGCTGGCCTGAGAGTGGATCGTATGTCTGAGATCCTTGACCAAGTTTACTCAACACTTCCATATTTCGGTCAGGTTGTCCGAATGGGTGCCGGGGCAGGCGGACACACAGCGCTCCTTCTTGAAGTGGTCCAAAATATTTCGGCAAAGCTTTCGTTTCAGATCAAGTTTGGGTTTTCGTCGCCAAGGCCAATTGATTATGATCCCGGTGTGCGGCCGATCATCCAAACGCCCGGCCACAGCGCTTATCCCAGCGGTCATGCGACCGAAGCATTTGCCGTAGCGACTATAATACAAGTGCTTCGAACGGGCGAATTGGTAAACGTCGCGTCATTTGAACGCGCACCAATCCCCGACGTTTTTCGGATAAGCGAACGCATTGCGCGCAACCGCGAAATTGCCGGTGTTCATTTCAAACATGACGCATGGGCAGGGGCGACTGTTGGTATTGCGCTTGGTAACGCAATGGCGCGCGCTTGTATGGGTGGCGGCGTGGTTGTCAAACATCATTTCGCTACGGCAACCGACACGACCGGGGTACTTTTTGGCCGTTTGGGCAAACGCACGGGAACGGTCTTAATGCCTCCTGCCTCGGCCGTTTTACAAGCTATTTTCAACGCCGCACGACAAGAACAGAGCCGCGCACCTCTTTGACGGTAGGAACCGATGTTCGTTTAGGTGGGTTTCGTAGTCGTTTTGCTGTTCAAAGTTGACAAAGACTTAGCACACGCCGTACGCCCGCCTCGTAACCTTCGACGCCTAGGCCCGCGATTACGCCATCAGCGCGCAGGCTCACGTATGAGTGATGTCGAAATGCCTCACGTTTGTGAACATTTGAAATGTGTACCTCTATCACGGGACCCTCAAATGTATTCAGCGCGTCAAGAATCGCTATGGATGTGTGGGTAAAGGCGGCCGGATTGATAACAATCCCGCATGCCTTATGTCGCGCTTCATGTATTTGATCGACAAGAACACCTTCGTGGTTTGTCTGCCGCATATCTATCTCAAAACTGTCGGGCAGCAGACTAGAACATTTTTTCCCAACGTCTTCAAGGGTTTGATGCCCATATATCTCAGGTTGACGATGCCCCAAAAGGTTAAGGTTGGGTCCGTTAAGAATATAAATAATCTGGGTCATAGCGTCCAATAGATCTGTAGCAGTCGATATATCAAAGCACATTATTTCTTTAGCATCAAATAGGTGCAGACGGGCTTGCATATAGGTTGCGACATCCGCTACACCCAACCTTGGAGAGGTGGCCGAGTGGTCGAAGGCGCACGCCTGGAAAGTGTGTAGGCGGGGAACCGTCTCGAGGGTTCGAATCCCTTCCTCTCCGCCACTTGCCCTAGAGAAACGTTTCTCTCGATCCGGCTGCGGCCGAATTTTTCCGTTGTTTTCGAGGGTTATGCGGGGTGGGCTATTCACCTACCTCTGTGCCAGGTGAGCCTAAAGCGTTCTCTCCGGACCGATATTCTCCGGACCTGTTGACTGCGCCGATTTGGTGAAGTGCCACAAGCGCATGATATTGTTTGTTTATTCAATATCGGATTTTTCATTTGGACACTGGTCCGGTTTGGTCATCGGCGACTGCCATCGGAATTTCTTATGCCATGATCCGCTCGAGCCGTTGTTTCCGGCGCTCCCAGTCCGGCATCACTCGGTCCAGCAGGTCAAAGAAGGCAGTGCCGTGGTGTGGCTCAGCGATGTGGCATAACTCGTGGGTAATTACGTAGTCGATGGCGTCAACCGGGGCTTCAACAAGGCGTCGATTGAGCAGAAGGCGGTGCGCGGGCGACATTGATCCCCACCGTTGCTTCATTTGTCGGATGATCATCCCTTTCGGCCGGAATGCTTCGGGCTCCGGGAAACGTTGCAGACTCTGTTCAACCTGCTCTTCGAACTTTATGTGCGCCCGATTGCGGTACCAGCCCTCTACCAGTTCGCGCGTGATGTCTGTTCGGGTCGGCCTGTGCGTCTGCACCACGATATAGCCACGAATGAGTTTCACGCTTTCCTGCACATTTGGAACTACTTTCAGACGGTATTGTCTGCCAAGATAGAGATGTGTTTCGCCCGCGATGAAATTGCGCTCCGAGGTACGCGGCAGAAATTGAGTGAAATATCGTTGCTGCCGCGTAACCCATGCAGCGCGTTTTCGAAGCTTCTGTTCGATTGCCTCGATGCTCGCATCCATTGGTGCCGTGATGACAACCGAAGCATCGGGGTTCACCGCAATTTCAAGGGTCTTCCTCTGTCGCCTGACGACGCGATATTCGATGCTTTGCTCGCCATATTTGAGACTGCTGCATTCAGCTTTCATCCGGCGAACCTCGCACGCGCGAGATCCATGATCTTGAGTTCAATATCGTCAAGTACCTCAACGGGCAGTTCGATCCCTTTCTGATCACGAAGGATGTCGAAGAAGAAGTCGTCAATGGCGTTACGCAGATTGTTCTGAGCAACATCGTTAGACCAGATGTCGACAATGAGGTGCGTCGTGATGATCTCGACGATATCCACCGCGATGCGGGCCGCATCATCACCACTGAGTTGCGCGCCGTCCTTGGTGGTTAGCTGAGCATCGAGCACTCCATAGAATGCTTGAGCATCTTCGTTGCCCCGGATGGGTTCTGGAACCTCGCGGCCGCGATCCTTTCTCGCGACCTTGCTGGCCAAATCAACCACGCTGTTGAGATAATCGCGCTCCGACAGGCGACGTTCTCGGTAAGCGCGGATCGTTTCCTCAAGCAGATCGGAAAACTGGCGGTAGAATGTGGGGTCCTCCTCCATTTTTTCGGTGATGGCGCGACGTGTAGCGCTGGCTATGCGATCCGCCCGGGATGCCTCCGAGACGCCTGTTTCCTCTACAACGGCCTGCAATGCACCGGGATCGTTGATATTGACTACTTCGATGATGGTTTCTGCGGGCAATGCCACAACGTGATCATCCAGAAGTTTCTGGATTTTCGGCTCAAACTCGCGAACATCGACGGTTTCCT
>JAQXDR010000247.1 GCA_029251265.1 Pseudoprimorskyibacter sp.
GCAATTTTTTTATAAGATTGAATTCTTGATGTGCTCAATATCCCTTGTTTTGCCAAGCTGTCCTCCTTTATCGAGGTCAGCTTGAGCTAATATTATGGGCCCTCGTTGTTTTCGTATTGCTTAAGCCATATCAAACATAGCCACATCGTCAGCACCGAACACACGTTCAAAATTTAGGACGGTAACGAACTTTCCATTTCGTCTCCCAATTCCTGCGATGTGTTCAGCGTGCCATCCTTCTGCGATATCTGGCGGGGGGTCGAGTGTCCCTGAATCAAGAACGCTTACTTCATGAACGCAATCAACTTTGACTCCAATCAGGGCGTCACTTCCTCTAACCGGAGCAGAAATGACCATTATTCGAGTGCGACTATCGTCCTCCTGTGGCATAAAGCCCAATTTGAGGCGCAGATCGATCACAGGCACGCTCTGGCCCCTTACGTCGATCATACCTAAGAGTATAGATGGTGCGCCGGGTAATTGGGCTATTTGCTGCAATTCCAGAATTTCACGCACCCTCTCGACGGGCATTGCAAGCAACTCGCCTGCAATACCGAGGGTAACGTATTGAACGCCGTCCATCATTAAGCTGCCCTTGCAGATTTGCCTGTGGCCCGCTCAAAATCAGCATCAAGGGCGTCCTTTCCACCGTTCATGTCGAATGCAAATCCGGTATCGCTTTGTTCTTTGTATTTGGAGCTGGACATAGTTCGCTTAGTTGGAGAAGCGCCTGCTGAACGCGTGCTCGTTGCGTGCAGATCTGTGTCACTTCCCACTTTGAAGAAGGACATATTGTGCTGCAAGCGCTCTGCTTGCTGAGACAGCTCTGACGCCGCAATCGACATCTCTTCCGATGCAGACGTGTTTTGCTGAGTGACTGTATCCAGTTGCTGGATCGCCTCGCTGATTTGACTTGCTCCTGCATGCAGTTCATTGTTTGATGCCGAAATTTCGGTAACAAGTTCAGCTGTTTTCTGAATGTCTGGAACGAGATGTTTGAGCATGTCGCCGGCCGACTGTGCAGAACGCAGTGTTTCACCAGATAGACCTGAGATTTCTGTTGCCGCTTCTTGCGACCGTTCGGCCAACTTGCGCACTTCTGATGCGACGACAGCAAAACCGCGCCCGTGTTCACCCGCACGTGCGGCTTCAACTGCAGCATTCAAGGCTAAAAGATCGGTTTGGCGTGCGATTTCCTGAACCACCATGATCTTTTCTGCAATGGTTTCCATAGCCTTGACAGCATCACCCACTGCGGCGCCGCTGGTTTCCGCATCTTGCGCAGCCTTGCGCGCTATGCTTTCAGTCTGTGCCGTGTTTTCAGCGTTTTGTTTGATGTTGGCAGCCATCTGTTCTACCGAAGCAGAGGTTTCTTCCGTGGACGACGCCTGCTCTTGAGCACCTTGGCTGAGTTGTCCGGATGTTGTTGTCATGTTAACCGAGTTGTCGGCAACATTTTGCGCGCTTACGGTTGCTGTCGAGATAACTTCACGCAGCTTTTTTGTCATATCCCGAAGCGCGATACCCAAACGGTCAACGTCTGACCGTGGCTCAACCTGAACACTTAAATCGCCTTCGGCGATATTCTCTGCGGCCTGGCTCATACCTTTCAAGTCAGAGATCATGACATTCATCTCGTTCAACAGCATGCCGATTTCATCACGGCTGTCGTTTTTGACATCAACATCCAGATTGCCACGTGCGACCTCTCTTACGATCGCAGATGCGTGGCCGAGTCCGTTCCCAATGCTTCTTGTCAAGAGCCAGCCAATCAAAACGGCGGCCAAGACCATTGCGGTTGTGCCAACAACGACTGTTGTCCGCGAGAATTCGGCAGCAGCATCCTTGGCATCAGCGCGTACGGTTAGTAATGCCGCTTCCATTTCGATGAAGTCTGCAACCAGCTTTCGGAATGTATCCATTTTGGTTTTTCCGGCGCCGGAGGCCTCCATTTGCCGCGCTTCTTCGCGAGTAGCGAAAACTGACATCAACTCAATTTCACGTTGCGCGATTGTTTCCCGCCAACTCTTTTCCGCAGCGAGAATGCGATCCAATCGCTCTTGTTGTGTTGGGTTGTCAGATGTCAAATCTTTAAGTATTGCCCACTCTGCTTGGAATGTTTTTTGTCCGCCGACATACGGCTCCAGAAAGTTTTCCGTACCTCCAATTAGATAACCGCGTACGCCAGTTTCCTGGTCAATAACCGCGCCTAACATATGGTCTGCGTGGCCAATAACTTTATATGTGTGATTGGTCCAATAGACTTGTTTTTGAATTTCTAGGAGGCTTCGCCAAGACACCACGGACATGGCGAGGGAGATGAGAACCATTGCAAGAAAGCTGATTAGTAATTTTTTACTAATAGAAATATTCTTAAAAGACATTGTAGTTATTTTCCTTTTGTTCAAGGTTCGAAATAGTTGATTGGCCACGAGAATCGCGTTCTGGAGATGATATCGGCGACGTGATACGCGGCAGTGAATTATTGTTTAAGAGGAGAGGTTTAAACTAGTTCCGGACTTCTGTTTCCAGCTCTTTTGGCTGGGTCAGAGTACTTGAAAAAATTGCTCCCAAGTTTGGTATGATGATAAATTTTTCGTCATGTTTAGCAATGCCTCGAACGAATTCAGGCCGCCAACGCATCCCAACATTGGGTGGTTGTTCGACCATCGAAAGCGCGATATCCGTCACGGTATGTACCCGATCGGCCAGAATTCCGACAATTACGGGCTCGTTTTCGAGGGTGATCTCAAACACCACGATCCGTGTGTCGGCGTTGGGTGCCCGACGTTCCATACCAAACTTAACGCGCAAGTCTGCTAAGGGTACGACGCGACCGCGCACGTTGATTAATCCGCTCACAAAAGCTTGCGCATTTGGGACTTCTGTCACGGGGACAATGTCTTGAATTTCGCGAACGCTTGTTGCCTCTATTGCGAAGATTTCGTCGCCAAGTTCCAGCGTCAATGCGCGCATTACTTCAGCCGCGGGTGTGTCATCCATTTCAGTGACTGTTCTAGTCATGCCGCTTGTCCTTTTTTCTCATCGCGCAGACGGTTTTCAAGATGCTGAGCGCTCCGCATGAGTTGGACCACGTCTAGAATGAGTGCGACAGCACCATCGCCCATTATGGTCGCTCCGGCGAATGTTTCGATATTCGCATGGAGACGAGACAGTGATTTGATCACGGTTTGTGTGTTCCCGAGGATTTGATCGACAACAAGGCCCATCCGCTGTTCTCCAGTTGAGACAATCACAACTTTCTGGTGCAGTTCTTCGGGCTCTTTTGTGCCAAACAATTCGCGAAGGCGCAAAAACGGTACGAGTTCCCCGCGTATGCTTAGAAAGTTCCGTCCGCGTGCGTTTTCAGCTACTTCGGCTGGCAGTTCGACACATTCCTCTACGGCGGAGAGTGGAATGGAATAGCGATTACATCCAACACGCACCAGCATTCCATCAATGATCGCAAGTGTGAGAGGAAGCCGCAAGGTGACCGTGGTTCCGTTATTCGGCCGGGACGAGACATCAATGCGGCCACGCAGAGCATCCATGGTTCTGCTGACGACATCCATGCCAACGCCACGACCTGAAACAGATGTAATTTCTTTTGCGGTCGAAAATCCGGGATGAAAAATAAGACGATTCAACTCACTGTCGGTGATCAAAGATTCAGAAGTGATCAGCCCTGTTTCTTCGGCCTTCTGGCGAATGCGGTCGACATTCAACCCAGCACCGTCATCACTAACGCTGATGGCTACCTCTGCCCCTTCATGTGCAGCAGCCAGACGTACAGTCCCTTGTTCTTGTTTGCCGGCTGCAATGCGATCTTCAGGATTTTCCAGCCCATGATCGATAGCGTTCCGGATTATATGCACCAGAGGATCTGCGAGGCTTTCGATTACTGTCTTATCAAGTTCAGTTTGTTCGCCGGACGTGGCAAATTCGATATTTTTTCCAAGTTCTGAGGAAAGATCATGGACCAGCCGACGGAAACGGTTGAACAGCGTGCCGATTGGCACCATCCGAATTCCCATGGTTATGTCGCGCAGACCAGCAGAAAGGCGTTCAATTTCCTCGGTCACTCCCATGAGGCTGCTGTCACGGCTGTCTTCCGAAATTTGGGAAAGCCGTGCTTGTGCAATAACCAGCTCTCCCACATGGTCTAACAACTCGTCCAAACGTTCTGCAGCAACGCGTAAAGACGAGCTGCCACGCGCGGGGAGATTGGGTGTATCGACCTTTTTTGATGGAAGATTGAATTTTTCGTCGATCACTTCAGCTGTTTCAATGTTTTCTTCGACGTCTAAGTCTTTAACCGTGGTGACCAATGGAGCGATCTCCAGTTCCATTCCTTCTTGTACAAACAGAAACACCTCTTCGACTGCACTACGCGTACAATCACCGTGAAGGGTCACGTCCCAAGACATGAAGCAAACTTCAGGGTCTAATGTCTCTAGAGTCGGGATATCGTCTACATTCGCGCGAACGGTACATGCTCCCAATTCGCGCAGCTCATCTAGAAGCAGCGCGGGGTTCGCTCCGAGAGACAAAGCATCCTTTGGAAGTTTGAAACGAATGGTCCACCCGTTATGGTGCGGCCTGGCGTCAGTTTCTAACGTCGTTGTGATTGGGTCATCTGATTTCGCCAATTGTGTTTCCGGGGTATCGGTTCCAACGATTACACGAAGCCGGGTCAAGATTGGTGTGCCCGCTGCTGCATGAGCGGCCGGCTCGGCGATCAACAATGCAATATGGTCTTTCGCATCAAGAGAAACACTTACCAATGCATCAGATGGTGCAGTATCGCCCTTGCGCACCCGATCAAAAGCCGTTTCAAATTCATGCACGAATTCAGCTACTTCAGTGAACCCAAACATCGCGCCTGAGCCTTTGATCGTGTGTAGTGCGCGAAAGGCGCTGTCTATAAGATCTAGGTCGTCCAAGGAAGCTCCAAGATCGAGCAATGACTGTTCGAGTTGTTCGAGAACGTCCTGAGCTTCCTGGCGGAAGGTCTCTGAGGGGTCAGTTTGTGTCATGCACCTGCCACCTTTTTAATAACTGTTAAAAGTTGGGCTTGATCAAATGGTTTTACAATCCACCCAATGGCACCAGCGGATTTTGCTTCCCGCTTGGAACTTTCGTCTGATTCAGTTGATAGGAAAATAATAGGTACACCACGACTGGAGGGATGGCTTCGGTACTTCTTAATAAATTCCAAGCCATTCATTTTTGGCATATTGAGGTCAGTTAGAATTGCGCTGTATATACCTGTTGTTGCTTTTGCATATCCTTCTGCTCCGTCGCACGCTTCATCAACCGTGTATCCAGAACTGGTAAGGGTCATCGAAATCATCTGCCTAACTGACTGAGAGTCGTCTATTGTCAGGACCTTTCTGCTCATGTGTTTTCCTTTAGCTAGCTTTAACCCAAAAAAATAACCAGTAGGGCCACTCTATCTGTTGAATTAATAACTCAAAAATATTGGGTAAGATCAAATATGTTT
>JAQXDR010000231.1 GCA_029251265.1 Pseudoprimorskyibacter sp.
CGCGCCCACCGTAACCATCCTTGAAAACTCCCCAGCTCAACTTCCGTCTTGCCGGTGAAGGCGCTTCTAAATATACCCAACAAAAGGCGCAAGCCCTAATCTCAGAAATCATGCAAAATCTTTCATTTTTGAGATCACCGCCGAACAAGGCATCACTTATCCTTGACCGAACACTGAAAACCTCCCCATGTGATACCATGAATTACGGAGTTTTTCATGCCGCACCTGTCCATTGATCACTCTCCTGAGCTTTCAGACGAATCCGATATGCAGGCTTTATGTCAAAAATTACGGGATGCATTGGTTCAAACCGGTGTCTTTCCTCTTTCGGGTACACGCGTTCGCACGCATCCGGCTGAAGCATGCGCTATTGCAGACGGCCATCGGAACAATCGTTATTGCGCTATGACCTTGTCAGTTGGTGCAGGACGCAGCCGAGAAACACTGCAAACTGCCGGCGCGGATATCTTTTCTGTGGCTCAAGCTCATTTTGAACAACAGCGATCAACACCGCATTTTGCGCTGTCGTTGGAAATTCGAGTGGCCGACGAAGATCTGTCATGGAAAGACAATTCACTGCACCTCGGGCCTGTGATTCCTGACGGCTTGGAAACAGCATGACAACATTTTCTGACAATCTGCTCCGTGCAGATTTGGCAATGGCGCGTTTTGCATCAGGACCGGTCCTGCACCGAATCGGTGGAGAAAATATCGCGTCACAGTCGACCGCAACCTTTGACACAATATGCCCTGCCAACGGCACAGTACTGGCCCGCGTGGCGCGAGCAGGTCAAACCGAGGTGGACGCCGCCGTTTTGGCAGCAAAAAACGCGTTTGTGGAGTGGCGTGCGCTTGCCGGCAAAGACCGGCGTGCCCTGCTGCACAAACTGGCCGATGGAATCGTTGCACGGGCTGACGAAATCGCGCTGATTGAAAGTATGGATACGGGCCAATCCTTGCGTTTCATGTCCAAAGCTGCTCTGCGCGGCGCCGAAAACTTTCGCTACTTTGCTGATATGGCTCCACAGGCTCAGGATGGGCAGACCCTGCGGGCCACAGGTCAAATCAACATGACGTCCCGGCGCCCTATCGGCCCTGTTGCTGTGATCACACCGTGGAATACGCCGTTTATGCTTTCTACATGGAAAATAGCTCCGGCGTTGGCAGCGGGATGTACCGTCGTGCATAAACCGGCAGAGTTTGCACCTCTTAGTGCACGTCTTTTGGTAGAAATCGCCGAAGAGGCTGGTATTCCCGCTGGTGTCTTTAATCAGATCCAAGGATTTGGTGAAGAGGCGGGTGCGGCGCTAACCTCTCATCCTGGAATTAAAGCGGTGGCTTTCGTTGGCGAAGGCCGTACCGGCGCGGCAATCATGTCCCAAGGTGCCGCAACTTTGAAACGTGTGCATTTTGAACTCGGGGGCAAAAATCCCGTAATTATTATGGATGATGCAGATTTAGATCGTGCAATTGATGCGGCCGTATTCATGATCTATTCGCTCAACGGCGAACGCTGCACGTCATCCTCGAGGGTTTTAATACAAGATACCGTATACGACGCCGTCTGCGCGCGCATCGCAGAACGTGCAGATCGTATCAAAGTGGGACATCCACTGGATCCTGACACCGTTGTTGGTCCGCTGATTCACGAAACGCACGAAGCCAAGGTGCTGTCCTATTTTGCCCGGGCAAAAGCCGAGGGCGCGACGATCGCCGCGGGTGGCGTAAAGGTGGGGCAAACCGGGCACTATGTCAGGCCAACGCTTTTCACCAACGCGTCAAATAATATGTCCATCGCCCAAGATGAAATCTTCGGTCCGGTACTGACTGCAATCCCTTTCAAAAACGAGGCCGATGCTTTGCAGATCGCAAATGATACCGAATACGGTTTGGCCGCCTATTTATGGACGCGCGACCTTGGACGTGCGCTGCGTATGACAGATGCCCTTGATGCAGGAATGATGTGGGTGAACTCGGAAAACACAAGGCACCTGCCCGCGCCCTTTGGTGGCATGAAATCCAGCGGAATTGGACGGGACGGAGGGGACTGGTCTTTTGATTTCTACATGGAGACCGTCAATGTCTGCCTGCCCACCACAGACCACAATATTCCAAGGCTCGGAACCTGACATATGCCATTACCGCCCGCAAACCTGTATCCACCATTTAACATCCTGCGGCTAAGTCACGTAGAGCTTGGCGTAACCGACTTAGAGGCATCCTGCGCCTTTTGGTCTGATACACTTGGACTACAGATAACAGCGCAAGACGAGACCGCTGTTTATTTGCGCGCCATGGAGGAACGCGGCCACCACAGCATAATTTTGCGTCAGTCACAAACGGCCTACGCCGAGGCTCTCAGTTTCAAGGTCTTTGACGATGCGCAGCTGGATCTGGCCTTTGATTGGTTTGCGGCCAGAAACCTGCCAGTGTCTTGGGTGGATCGCGCATACCAAGGCAGAACACTGGCCACGACCGACCACGCGGGCACGCCGTTAGAGTTTTATTACCAGATGGATCGCCTGCCATATATCCATCAGACATACGCTCTTTATAAGGGCGTGAAACCTTTGCGGATAGATCACTTTAACTGCTTTTCATCAGATGTGGACATGGCGGTTTCATTCTATTCGGATATGGGGTTCCGAACGACTGAATACACCGAAGATGACGATAGTGGCCGCTTGTGGGCCGCCTGGATGCATCGCAAAGGGGGCGTACACGATATTGCTTTTACAAATGGCCTTGGGCCACGTTTGCATCACACTGCGTTTTGGGTGCCCAATCCATTGAACATCATTGATCTGTTAGATCTTATGGCGACCACAGGCTATGTCTCGAATATCGAACGGGGACCAGGCCGGCATGGCATTTCAAACGCCTTTTTTCTGTATGTCCTAGATCCCGACGGCCACAGGATCGAGGTTTACTGTTCGGATTATCAAACTGTGGATCCTGACCTCGAGCCAATCAAGTGGGACTTGAAAAACCCACAGCGTCAGACACTGTGGGGTGCGCCCGCCCCTCAAAGCTGGTTTGAAAATGGCACCCCATTTGCGGGCGTCACACCCGTTTCCTCGACGCTTGGTGCGTCACCAATCATCGCCCCCTGAGATCACGCTATGAAATCTGACGAATTTGAACACTGGGCCTGCAAAGCAGCCGAATTTACAGTTGCGTACCGCGACGGTCTGAACGACATGCCAGTTCGGTCGCGTACGCAGCCCGGCGACATATACAAGGCATTGCCCAAGGCGCCGCCCGATACGGGCAGCCCGATGGAGGAGATCTTCGCTGATTTCGAACGTATCGTCCCTCCGGGAATGACGCACTGGCAACATCCGCGATTCTTCGCCTATTTTCCGTCGAACGCAGCCCCGGCATCAGTGATCGCAGAATACCTTGTCACCGGAATGGCCGCACAGTGCATGCTTTGGCAAACGTCGCCTGCTGCCACCGAAATGGAAACACGCATGCTGGAATGGCTGCGTGACGGGATCGGGTTGCCGTCGGACTTTGCCGGGGTCATCCAAGACAGCGCATCCTCTGCGACACTGGCAGCGATTTTGGTGATGCGTGAACGCGCCTTGGGATGGGCCGGGAATACAACCGGGCTGTCCGGCGGGCCATGCTTGCGTGTGTATGCATCGAGCGAAGTCCACAGTTCCATTGATCGGGCGATCTGGTTTTCCGGAATAGGAACGGACAACCTTGTCCGAATTCCAACCTCAGGCGCCATAAGAGGCATGGATCCCGACCTGTTGGATCAAGCGATACGCGCCGATTTAAATGCAGGCCATAAACCAGTGGGCATCGTTGCATGCACCGGTGGCACCTCTAACGGCGCGTGTGATGATATTGCGGCCGTCGTCAAGATTGCCAAAACCCATGATCTATATACACATGTTGATGCCGCCTGGGCGGGTGCAGCCATGATTTGCCCCGAAAACAGACACTTGTGGTCGGGGGTCGAGGGCGCAGACAGCGTCGTCTTTAACCCGCATAAGTGGCTAGGGGCCAGTTTTGACTGCTCTGCGCATTTCATTCGTGACCCGCAAGCCCTGCGTCGCACTCTTGCAATACAGCCGGAATATTTGCGCACATTGGACCAAGACGGCGTTACAAACTACTCTGAATGGTCACTGCCATTAGGCCGAAGATTTCGCGCCCTCAAGATTTGGTTTCTGATCCGCTATCACGGGTTGGACGGGCTGCGCGACATTATCCGTAAACATATAGAGTGGACCCATATGTTATGCGCACGTCTGCGCAACACCGAAGGCATCGAAATCGTGACTGATCCAATATTGGCGCTGTTTTCGTTTCGGCTTGAAAACGACGATGACAAAACACTGAAACTGGTCGAAGCGATCAACAACGACGGACGCATATACCTGACCCAAACCAAGATGTCAGGACGGCCGGCAATTCGTTTCACTGCTGGCAGTTTTGCCATGCAAGCAAGCGATATTGATATTGCCTACCAGGCAATCATGGACTGCAGAAAGGCCTTGTCATGACAGATCATCCCCGTTTTGTGACTTTTTCCGGTAACCGCTATGGCTTGGTGCATGGCAATGGCATTATTGATCTGACCGATGATTATCCCTACCCATCGCTGCGCGAGGCGATTGCGGACGGTGCGTTGCCCAGGATGTCGCAGACCCGTCGCAGTCCTGATGTCGACCTTGACGACGCAACGCTTGGAATTCCGATTCCGGGACCCGAGAAAATCATCTGCGTCGGCGTCAATTTTCCTGATCGCAATGCAGAATATAAGGATGGCAAGGAACAGCCGCCCAACCCGTCATTGTTCGTTCGATTCCCTCGCAGTTTTGTTGGCCACAACCAAAACATCGTTCGACCTGCAGAAAGCCCACAGCTGGATTATGAAGGCGAAGTTGTCATTGTTATCGGCAAGCACGGTCGCCGCATTTCCGAGAAGGACGCTTACAATCACATCGCCGCGATCACATTATCCAACGAAGGCACGGTGCGTGACTGGGTGCGGCATGCCAAATTCAATGTAACACAAGGCAAAAACTGGGACCGTTCCGGTGCGATAGGTCCTTGGTTGGTTCCCTTTACCGATGCAGCCCAATTGGATGACATCGCGTTGGAAACCCGTGTCAACGGAGAGATCCGCCAAAGCGACCGGACCTCGCGCATGGTATTTTCGTTTCGCAAAATTGTTGCCTATGTCTCAACTTTTACAACCCTGATACCGGGCGACGTGCTGATCTGTGGCACACCCATAGGGGCGGGCGCGCGGTTTGATCCGCCCCAATGGCTCAAGCCCGGCGATGTGATCGAGGTCGAAGCCGACGGTATCGGATGTCTGCGCAACGGGGTGGAGGATGAAGCGTGACGCCTGACCAACTTGATTTTGCGGCAAACGAATTGCTGCAAGCCGAAATCAAAGGCGAACAGATCGGGCTTTTGTCACAACGATACCCCGGAATGACACTGGATGACGCCTATGCCGTGCAATCGCGGCTTGTGGCAAAAAAACAGAAATTAGGACGGACAGTAATCGGGTGGAAAATCGGTTTGACGTCACGCGCCATGCAAATGGCTCTGAATATTGAAACACCTGACAGCGGCGTCTTGCTGGATGACATGCTTTTCCCAGACAAGGCGGTGATTCCCGCCACGCGGTTTATCCAGCCCCGGGTCGAAGCAGAAATCGCATTTGTCATGAGGTCGCCGCTCGCTGGCGATTGCACCCGGACTGACGTTTTGGCCGCAACCGACTATGTCACACCCGCAATCGAGATTTTGGACACGCGCGTGATGCGTGAGGATCCCAAAACCGGCCAAACACGCATCGTCACAGATACCGTGGCTGATAATGCCGCAAATGCGGGGCTTGTGCTGGGTGCCACGCAGCATTCGGTCATGGAGTTTGATCTGCGTTGGATCGGTGCCATCGTTGCCCGCGACGGGACTGTCGAGGAAACCGGTCTTGGGGCTGGCGTGCTGAACGATCCGGTGTTGGGCGTGGTTTGGCTGGCGCGCCGTATGGCCAGCTATAACGCCGGAATAGAGCCGGGCCACATTGTTCTGTCAGGATCTTTTATCCGTCCTTTGGAATGCCCGCCGGGCTGTAGGATCGATGCAGATTTTGGCCCGTTTGGATCTGTAAATGTAAACTTCGCCGCAATATGAAAAGGGCCACACCATGTCCGCCTTAGAAAATCACTTTAAAACACGTCTGCTCGCCAAGGAAACGCAGATCGGGCTGTGGCTTGGCCTTGCCTCTGCTGATGTCGCAGAGTTGGCAGCGGGCTGTGGCTATGACTGGCTGGTCATAGATGCCGAACACGGCCCCAACGGTCTTCGCGACGTCATCGGACAACTGCGCGCGGTCGCTGCCGCCTCTACCAACACCAAGGCGGTCGTCCGGGTTCGCGATGACGACCGCGCAGGGATCAAACAAGTTCTGGACATGGGTGCACAGACTGTTCTGATACCCATGGTGGAAACCGCGGCACAGGCGGCACGCGCTGCCGCATCGACACGCTATCCTCCAAAGGGTGTGCGCGGGGTTGGGGCCGCACTGGCGCGCGCCTCGGGGTATAACGCACACGCTGATTATGTGACGACAGCCAACGATCAAATCTGCTTGCTCGTCCAAGTAGAAAGCGTTGCAGGGTTGGACGCAATCGAAGAAATATGTGCCGTCGACGGCGTTGATGGCGTGTTTATAGGTCCTGCCGATCTTGCAGCCGATATGGGATATCCAGATCAAGCGGATCATCCAAAAGTAATTTCAGCTATTGATGATGCTCTTGACCGGATATCCGCAACTGGCACAGCATCTGGAATTTTGATGATGAATATTGCTCGGGCACAGGCGTATCGTGATCGCGGCGTTGGATTTCTGGCCGTAGGTGCGGACACCGGTGTGCTTCGGCAGGGACTGGTCACGCTTAGAGATACGTTCTGACCCCTTACTAATGGACGTTTGTGTCCATAAGCGGGCATGGGCGTATTCTGGTGTCGTGGGCTTCTCGTTCGCAAATATGTTGTCTGTGCGCATAGGGTGATAAAAGCGTTCCATTTGAGGTTATGAAGGCACCCGCGAATGGCCGGCCCCGTATCTACTAATGTGGGGTACTCGACACGTCTGACACTTGGAGCAACCGACACCTGCCAGAATCAATCTTTAGCCCTCTTGCCAAACCCAAACCCCTTGCGTATACGGCTGCTAACAGCGGCGCGTCGGGTCACTCCGAAGCCCACCGAATTATAAGGCGGGCCGCGAGCCCGTTTTTTATTTTCTGGACCCAAGATGTCTGATTTGATCGCCAAAGCCCCAATGGACCGCCGTTTGGCTGAAATCCTAAGCCCCGTCATTGAGGACTTGGGATTTGAGCTGGTGCGCATTCGTCTAATGAGCGGCAAAACCTCGACACTTCAAATCATGGCCGAACGGCCTGAGGGTGGAATCGAAGTTGATGACTGTGCCCAGATTTCGATCGCAGTAAGCGCGACACTCGACGTGGAAGATCCAATCATCGATGCCTACACTCTCGAAGTGTCATCGCCCGGCATTGACCGTCCTCTTACGCGGCTCAAAGATTTCGAAACCTTCGAGGGTTATGAGGCCAAAATAGAAACCCTTGATCTGGTTGCTGGGCGCAAACGGTTCAAAGGTGCGTTAGCCGGTGTCGAAAATGGCGAAGTTCTGGTCAACGTCGAAGAAGGCACAATCGGCCTACAATTCGATTGGCTGGCCGAAGCTAAGTTAGTGCTAAACGATGACCTGATCAGTGAAATGCTGCGCGCCCGAAAAGCCGCATCCCCCAATCCCGAACAATTCGACGACATCATCGAGACCTCTGGGTCCGAAGAAGAGGAATAAAAAGATGGCCATCACCTCAGCCAATCAGCTAGAGCTACTGCAGACTGCCGAAGCCGTTGCCCGTGAAAAGATGATCGACCCTAATCTGGTTATTGAGGCTATGGAAGAAAGCCTCGCCCGGGCAGCAAAGTCGCGGTACGGCAGCGAAATGGATATTCGTGTATCGATCGACCGCAAGACGGGACGCGCAAAATTTACCCGTGTGAGGACAGTGGTCGACGAAGATTTGCTGGAAAACTACCAGGCCGAGATGACGGTCAACACCGCCAAACAATACCTTGAAAGCCCCGTTGTTGGAGACACCTTTGTAGAAGAAGTCCCGCCTGTGGAATTAGGCCGAATCGCGGCGCAAAGCGCCAAGCAGGTCATCTTGCAAAAGGTGCGTGAAGCGGAACGCGATCGCCAGTATGAAGAATTCAAAGACCGGGCTGGCACGATCATCAACGGCCTCGTCAAACGCGAAGAGTACGGCAATGTGATCGTTGACGTCGGTCGGGGTGAGGGCATTCTGCGCCGGAATGAGAAAATCGGACGAGAAAGCTATCGCCCGAACGATCGGATCCGCTGTTATGTCAAGGATGTGCGTCGTGAGTCGCGCGGTCCACAGATTTTTCTGTCCAGAACCGACCCGCAGTTCATGGCAGAGCTGTTCAAGATGGAAGTTCCTGAAATTTACGACAACATAATCGAAATCAAAGCAGTTGCGCGCGACCCCGGCTCACGGGCAAAGATCGCTGTTATTAGTTATGATAGCGGAATCGATCCTGTTGGCGCCTGCGTTGGCATGCGGGGCAGCCGTGTTCAGGCGGTCGTAAATGAGCTTCAGGGTGAAAAGATTGACATTATTCCTTGGTCTGACGACTTGCCGACGTTCCTTGTGAATGCGCTTCAACCGGCAGAAGTGTCCAAGGTTGTTCTGGACGAAGACGCAGAGCGGATTGAAGTTGTGGTTCCAAACGAACAGCTCTCGCTTGCGATTGGCCGCCGTGGACAAAACGTTCGATTGGCCAGCCAACTTACGGCGTTGGACATTGATATCATGACCGAAGAAGACGACAGCAAACGTCGTCAGGCGGAATTCGAAGAGCGCACGCGGCTCTTTATGGACACTTTGGATCTGGACGAATTTTTTGCGCAGCTCTTGGTATCAGAGGGTTTCACGAATCTCGAAGAAGTTGCCTATGTCGAGCTGGACGAGCTTTTGGTCATCGACGGCGTCGATGATAGCACAGCATCTGAACTGCAGACCCGGGCACGTGAGCATTTAGAACAACAAGCTCGCGTGGCACTGGAAAACGCACGCTCAATGGGCGTTGATGAAGGCCTTATAGAATTCGAAGGTCTGTCACCACAAATGCTTGAGGCTCTTGCCAAAGATGGTATTACATCGCTCGAAGATTTTGCAACCTGCGCCGACTGGGAATTGGCAGGTGGCTGGACTACGGTTGATGGGCAGCGCGTAAAGGATGACGGTCTGCTAGAGCATTTAGACGTCAGCCTTGAGGACGCACAAGAAATGGTTATGACAGCGCGCGTGTTGCTGGGCTGGGTTGATCCAACAGAACTGGTTGATGACACAGAAGACGAAACTGCCGAAGATCCCGAGGAGTGATTTTTAAATGAGCCGCGGTGGCCAGAGCAAAGCCCACGACGACGGGCCAGAACGCCGATGCATCGTGACTGGCGAAAGTCAGCCGCGCGGTGGGTTGTTGCGCTTTGTTTTGGGGCCAGATGGGCAATTAGCTCCTGATCTAATGGCCAAACTTCCCGGGCGCGGAATATG
This sequence comes from Pseudoprimorskyibacter sp., assembly GCA_029251265.1. Taxonomy (GTDB): domain Bacteria; phylum Pseudomonadota; class Alphaproteobacteria; order Rhodobacterales; family Rhodobacteraceae; genus JAQXDR01. The sequence goes on from JAQXDR010000231.1 coordinate 9,651, forward strand.
GATCACGGCGGATCGTGCATCTTTAACCAAAGCAGTTGAAAAAGGCCTTTTTGGAAAGGCAGCGCGGACTGCGGTGACCGTTCCGGACGAGCTGCCAGGCTTGATAGAAGCGCTTCTGGCACGGCGCGTGGTTGATCTGATAAGCTTGGCGCGCAAGTCAGGCGATGCCGTGGCAGGTTATGAAAAAGTAAAGTCCTGGCTGGATAAAGAAGAGGCGCAAATCCTCATACAAGCTAATGACGGATCTGCGCGTGGAAAGTCAAAACTTTCCACACCACACCATGGAAATTACATTGGTTGGTTGAGTGCAGATGAATTGGGAGTCGCTTTTGGGCGACAAACTGTGATACACGCTGCGCTTCGCGCTGGCGGATTGGCTAATCGTGTTGTAGACGAGGCCCTAAGATTAAAGGGCATGCGGGTCGCGAGCGACGATCAGGGACTCGACGGCAGGGGCCGTCGGAAAGGATAAGAGACTTTATGAGCGATAACGACGGCAAGAAGACTTTGGGTCTGCGCGGTGGGTCCCGTTCGGGGAACGTGAAGCAAAGCTTCAGTCATGGGCGCACCAAAAACGTCGTGGTGGAAACCAAACGCAAGCGCGTAGTGGTTCCCAAGCCCGGTGCAGGCAAGCCTGCCGGCGGCTCAGCCGGCGGACAACCCGGTGGATCGGGCGCACGACGCCCCGCAGGAATTTCAGATGCTGAAATGCAGCGCCGTTTAAAGGCGTTGCAGGCGGCAAAGGCACGGGAAGCAGGCGAGACTGCAAAGCGTGAAGCCGCTGAAAAGGCGCGTGCCGAAGAGCGCGATCGCATGCGCGCTGAAAAAGAGCAAAAAGAACGCGAGCAGCGCGAGGCAGAAGAAGCCGCCCGCCGCAAAGCAGAAGAAAAAGAACGCGTTAAGCGAGAAGCTGAAGATGCAGTTAAGCGAGCGGCAGCCGCTGAAAAGGCTGCTGCCGTACGGCCAGTCGAAAAACCGGCAGGTGCTACGACGTCTCGGCCATCACCTGCATCACGACCAGCGCCCGCCGCAACACCTCGTAAGAACGATCGGGAACGGGAAGATCGCGGTCGGAATCAACGTGGACGTGGCGATGATAGTGGTCGCCGGTCGGGAAAGCTGACCCTGAATCAGGCGCTCACGGGCGGCGAAGGCGGCCGGCAAAAATCGCTGGCTGCGATGAAACGCAAGCAAGAACGCGCACGACAGAAAGCCATGGGCGGTGCTCAAGCGCGTGAAAAGGTTGTTCGGGTCGTGCAATTGCCCGAGGCAATTACCGTTAGTGAACTGGCCAACCGCATGGCAGAACGCGTTGCAGATGTTGTCAAATCGCTTATGCAAAGCGGGATAATGGCGACCCAAAACCAATCGATCGACGCAGACACCGCTGAATTGGTGATCGAGGAATTCGGTCACAAGGTGACCCGCGTTTCTGATGCTGACGTCGAAGATGTTATTCAGGACACAGGCGACAGCCCAGACGATCTGCACGCGCGTCCTCCAGTCATTACGATTATGGGCCACGTCGACCACGGCAAGACGTCATTGCTAGATGCGATTCGCAAGACAAAAGTGGTTTCTGGTGAAGCCGGCGGGATCACGCAACACATTGGCGCATACCAAGTAAAGACAGACGCCGGTGTTACGCTAAGCTTCCTAGATACTCCGGGACACGCTGCATTCACCTCTATGAGGTCTCGTGGTGCACAAGTAACGGATATCGTTGTTTTGGTTGTCGCAGCTGACGATTCGGTAATGCCGCAAACGATTGAAGCAATCAACCATGCCAAGGCCGCAAAAGTTCCTATGATCGTGGCGATCAACAAAATCGACCGCCCTGCGGCCAATGCCACCAAAGTACGTACTGAGCTTCTGCAACATGAAGTGGTCGTAGAGGCTATGTCGGGTGAGGTCCAAGACGTTGAAGTGTCTGCCATTACTGGCCAAGGACTCGACGAACTGCTTGAGGCCATTGCGCTGCAAGCAGAAATACTCGAGCTGAAGGCCAATCCTGGGCGGGCAGCCATGGGCGCCGTGATCGAAGCTCAGTTGGATGTTGGTCGCGGACCAGTTGCGACAGTACTGGTCCAAAACGGTACGCTGAACCGGGGTGATATTTTTGTCGTCGGTGAACAATATGGCAAGGTCAGGGCGCTTATAAACGATAAAGGTGACCGCGTGGACGTCGCAGGCCCTTCGGTTCCGGTCGAGGTCTTGGGATTGAACGGCACACCCGAAGCTGGCGATGTTTTAAACGTGGTTGATACAGATGCTCAGGCCAGGGAAATTGCTGAATACCGTGCAAACCTTGCCAAGGAAAAGCGCGCAGCTGCGGGGGCTGCGACCACCCTTGAACAGTTGATGAAAAAGGCAAAAGACGACGAAAACGTGTCTGAACTGCCAATTCTTGTCAAAACTGATGTTCAGGGCTCGGCCGAAGCAATCGTCCAAGCCATGGAGAAAATCGGTAACGACGAAGTCCGAGTGCGCGTTCTTCATTCGGGAGTTGGTGCTATTACCGAAACAGACATCGGATTGGCCGAAGCCAGTGGTGCACCTGTGTTTGGCTTCAATGTGCGTGCAAATACATCTGCTCGGAACACAGCCAACCAAAAGGGTGTCGAGGTTCGGTATTATAGTGTCATTTATGATCTGGTTGATGATGTCAAAGCGGCAGCGTCAGGTCTTCTGTCTGCTGAAATACGCGAAAAGTTTATCGGCTACGCCAACATCAAAGAGGTGTTCAAAGTCTCGGGCGTCGGTCGCGTTGCCGGCTGTCTGGTGACAGAAGGCGTTGCCCGCCGATCAGCTGGTGTGCGGCTATTGCGTGACAACGTTGTGATCCACGAAGGTACCCTCAAAACGCTAAAACGCTTCAAAGACGAAGTGCCTGAGGTTCAGTCTGGTCAGGAATGCGGAATGGCATTTGAAAACTACGAGGACATTCGCCCGAATGATGTCATAGAGATTTTCGAACGCGAAGAAGTCCAAAGAACATTGTCCTAACGCAGCATGACTGATGTGAATAAATTAACGCCGCCCAAGGGGCGGCGTTTGTCTTTGTGTTATTTGTATATTGTGGGTGTCTCTGCAATGACGCGTTAAAGTTGCCCAAACTGTGGTCTGCGCATCCCTGTGCATAATCTTGAACCTACAGCAAACCTTGACAACGTGGATCCACAGGCATGATTGACAGAAGTCCTCACCCGTATTGCCGACCACTACACAAATAGGATTACTGATCACCTGAGACCGAGTCATAGACCCGGGTCACTGTCCACTATGCCGATGGAAACCGTCATGGCGACAGGCGCACTGCAGTAATCTCAGGGACGGTATCAGCCCCTATTTATCCAATAGAAATATTGTCCGATGATTGGGCGCATTGGCCTCCAAACTCAAGCAAGGATCTTACAACCATTCGATAAAATGTTCGCAAAAGATGTGCTTTTGCCGGATTATGTGATCTTGACCTCGATCTCTCCAATCCCGTCAACGCCGCCGCGCAAGACATCCCCGGGATGACAGGCAGCAACACCGGCGGGCGTGCCTGTCATAACCAAATCACCTGCAGAAACCGCCATAGATTGCGACAGCACAGATATAATCTCTGCCACAGACCAAATTAAATCCGAAATATCAGCGGATTGCCGCATTGCTCCATTTGCCTGCAACCAGATCCGCCCTGTTTGCAAAGATGGCACCTGCGCCAGCGGAACAAGAGGTCCAATCGGGGCAGACATGTCAAAGGCTTTGCCCCATTCCCAAGGGCGGCCCATTTTCTTGGCCTGTGCCTGCAAATCCCTACGGGTAAGGTCAATGCCGACGCCTGCACCCCAGATGCACGCCAACGCCTCTTTCTCGGACAGGTTAGACCCACCAGATCCAAGTGCCAGAACAAGCTCGATTTCGTGATGAAGATCCGACGTCTGCGGGGGATAGGGAACCATTCCTGCATCACAGACTGCATCCGCAGGTTTCATGAAAAAAAAGGGCGGCTCGCGATCCGGATCTTTGCCCATTTCACGCGCGTGGGCCGCGTAATTTCGCCCGACACAAAATACACGACGGATAGGAAATCGCGCGTGTGTCCCTACGACGGCAAGGCTGGCCTGCGGTGGAGATGGGAAAACAAAGTCTGTCATAGATCAATCTCGAGGATACCATCGGCGTTCAGGGCGCGACTTTGGCACAAAATGATACGCTCCTCACGTTGTTTTTTCGACAAAACGAAATCACGGTGTTCGACTTCGCCTGCAATCAATCCGCATTGGCACACACCACAAATGCCATCAGCACATTTTATATCTACGTGAAACCCTTTGCGGGCCAAAGCATCCGTCGCCTTTTCATCTTTGCCAACCAAGATATCACACTGCGACCGCACCAAGCGAAGCGTAAATGGGTGGTTTTCAAACTCTGGCTGTTCTGGAACTGCAAAATATTCAAAGTGTTGTGCGTCCTCTGGAAAACCTGCGACTGTCGCAGCCTCCAAAACAGAGGTCATGTATCTTTCTGGACCGCAGGTATATACGTGCTGCCCAGCCATATACTTTGACAAAATTCTGGTCAGGTCGGCGCGCGTTTTCTCTTTCGAAATATACACAAAGACCCGATCAGCCCATGGCATTTCGGAAAGGTCCTCAAGAAACCCTGCTGTTTCTCTTGAAGATATAGAATAATGCAACGAAAATTCCCGACCAAGTCCGTGTAGGCGGTGGGCCATTGCAATCATCGGCGTGATTCCAATCCCGCCACCCATAAGAAAGCTGTGTTTGGCATCTTCAACCAAGGGAAAATGGTTGATCGGACGAGAGACAAAAACCTTTCGACCTTCGCGAAAGATACGCTGCAGTAATTGCGACCCTCCCCTGCCCTCCTCTTCGCGCAGCACGGCAATCTGATATCGAGCCCGGTCTGCCGGATCTCCGCACATTGAATATTGACGCAGAAATTCGGGTGCCACGACAACGTCAAGATGCGAGCCTGCCTCCCACTTGGGAAGGTCAGTGCCATCTAAACTGGACAATTCATACTTGGTGACGCCCTTGCCCATGACCTCGACCTTTGCGACCTGAACTTGGATCACAGGACTGTCGACGTCATTGGTGTAGCGGTGGATGCTGGATGTATCCCCATTTTTCAGCTTGTTTTGATACACCTCGGCCGTAATCATGGCCTGATACGCCTCTATCCCCGCTTCACGGTCCATAGGAAAGGGATAAGGATGCGGATGTGGGGCTAAGGGTGCCGGATAGACCGCCAAGGTCTGGTCTTCGTATTTCAGATCCAGATCCGTTTGCAAATCGCGGGTGTTGACGGGTTTGTCCGTGGGGGCATAGGCACCGTCAGACTGCAGTTCGATATCCCACCACCACTTCTTTACAGGGTTGATGCCCCCACGACCTGCCATATCGTCCAGTTTAGCCAACAAGGGTGCCGCACCGGGCATATTCATTGCCGCCCACCTGAATGGGGCTTCGGCAAAGAGCCCCTCAAGGTTCCATGGGCAGGTTTTCATGCAGCGACCACACATCGCCCCGCCCGGCGTTGTAATCCTGTACGAGGCGCATTTCTGGCTGTCCGATTTCCAGATCTCGTAGCCATTGAACATCAGCTTGGGACCAGCCGTGATTGCGCCAGACGGGCATTCGCGCGCGCATTTATTACAACTTTCACAAAACCGCTGAAGTCCAAAATCAATGGGTTTATCATGCCCGATGGGCATATCGGTTGTGACGACTCCGGATTTAAGGCGTGGTCCGAGGAACGGGTTTAGGATGACCTCTCCGATCCGGCTGACCTCACCCAGTCCGGACAAAAGCAACAAGGGTGGCTGCAGAACCTCTCCATCCAGAACGGTGTGCGCTTTGGCCGTATATCCCAAATTGCGTATTTGCTGCGCAATGATACCACCAAGCAAGGAAAACCTGAGATAGGCGCGCATGGATTGGGCAACGCTGATCCAGTCATCACCGCTGGCCCCTTCCATTGTTTCAAAGCCCTGATCTACGATCATACTGATCGCCTGATCGTGTGGCGGCTCAAGCACGGATCCCGTGGCATCGTGGCTGTACCACGTCCATTCAGGACAACGACTGGTCCCCACAGCATCTAACCCAAGAAAATAACTTGCCGCCCGCAGGTTCTGCGCAGTTTTTTCTGGGTTTTGATCAGCGCGCTTTTGCGCAGGTGGTCCGTCTTGTAGGAATACCAATGCCCCCAACAACCGACGCAAGGCCATCGAAGACGCCGCCTTACGGACATAATGGCCGCCTGTCGCGCCCTGTTGGGTCGTTTTGCCCATATCACCGAACTGAGCGCGGGCAAACATATCCGCACGCTTGGGAACCCGTGCGACATTGGCTTCGTCAATATAGGTTGTTGGACGATCCACGCGTTTCAGCGTTTCGAACGGGTGCGGACCATCAACAAATTGACGACTGGCAAAGGGATCCTGCGTATATGCAGATTTCGCACTATGTTGCCCAAGGCGCCAGCTTAATCCGCTAAGCTCGCGACGCGGCTGCATATCCAGCGGTGCAAGGGGCCGGTCTTTTGCCAATTCAAGCGTTGTCGACACAGCCGCCAATCCAAAGCCATCGCCTATCCATGGGGCAGCCAGCTGTGCATCCTTGACGGTCGTTAGACCAGCTGCAACAGCCACGTCGTTCAGGTCCAGATCCGAAGTCGTCGCACTGTGGGCTTTGGCCTCCCAACCCAAAACGCGAATATAATTCGCAAGAACAGTAGCTGTTTCCGCAGCCCTGAGCGCGCTGCGCTGTGCCATGGCGCCATCAATCCAGTCGAATCCTGGCTCGTCAGACCGTGGCGCACGCGGGCTTTCATGCAAAATCACCAGCACATGTGTGTGCGTATCAATCGGGCGGGGCGTAGCCTCGAGGCTCTCGCGAAGGTCTGCCATAATCAGATCAATACCCGCCGCCAATGTCTTGGTTTGACGCGTTCTTAGCATTTCGGCCAACACCGGAATTCCGGGATTGACCATCGGCTTTTCCAGGCGCGCCTTTGACGGTATCTGCGCCACCCCCATCATGCTGGCATCCTGAAAGTAACCAAATGCCTTCAGATGGTTGGCACGTTCACTCAGATCACACGGGATCGTTGAGCGGACCGGCGCGACCAAGCCGTCGCGAATGGTATCCATCATCGCCATAAACGGAGACATTGCATTGACAATGTTCTGGGGTGTTTCGGACCTGTCAAACGACAACTGCGTCATGGCAGGAACATCACACACGGCCTCATCAGTCCTTATCAGACGTTCCAGCGCGTAGGGCCCCAGATGAACCGGACGCTTTCGGTCGGAAAATAGACGTTGCGGCATGACTGTTGGCCTCCCTGTCGAGCAACCTATCGTTTCTAGGTGTGGCTACAAGCCTTCTTGAGGACCCGACACACAACAGCTACACCGCATCCACGCGCACATCGGAGAGATCAATGCCCCAGTTTCTTGCCACAACAGATGCGGATTTTAATGTCAAGTTTCAGTCATTGCTGTCTGCAAAACGCGAAGACAGTCCTGATGTGGACGCTGTTGTCGCCGGGATCATTGCTGATGTGCGCAATCGCGGTGATGCGGCTGTTTTGGATCTGACCGCGCGCTTTGACAGATTACAGCTGACTGCAGATGATTTGCGGTTAAGCCCCGAGCGAATCAAGGCAGAAATTGCCCGCGTGCCAGAATCCGAAGCCGCGGCATTGCATCATGCCGCAGACCGGATCGCCGCATACCACTCAAGACAAATGCCGACAGACGAGATGTGGCAAGACGAAACGGGTGCGGAACTGGGCTGGCGCTGGACGCCGGTTTCAGCGGCGGGTTTGTATGTTCCGGGGGGGCTGGCCAGCTATCCGTCCTCTGTTTTGATGAATGCCATTCCAGCCAAGGTTGCAGGCGTGCCGCGACTGGCCATCACGGTGCCAACGCCTGATGGCCAAATCAACCCTTTGGTCATCCTTGCCGCCCAAATCGCCGGGGTGGATGAGATTTACCGGATTGGAGGTGCCCAGGCCATTGCCGCACTGGCCTATGGAACCGACACCATTGCCCCCGTCGATAAAATCACAGGTCCGGGGAACGCCTTTGTCGCCGCTGCCAAGCGACGGGTTTTCGGCAAGGTTGGTATTGATATGATTGCAGGACCCTCGGAAATTCTGGTTATCGCCGACGCCGAGAACGATCCGGACTGGATCGCACTGGATCTGCTTAGTCAGGCCGAACATGATGAAAGCGCCCAATCGATCCTTGTCACAGACGATGCCGCATTTGCCAGGGCCGTCTCGGCGGCGGTAGATGCCCGTCTTGAGACTTTGGAACGCAAGGCGATCGCCGGTGCAAGTTGGCGCGATTATGGCGCGATGATCGTCGCGCGGGACCTGGACGAAGCCGCCCTCTTGTCCAATCGAATCGCACCAGAGCATCTAGAGCTGTGCGTTGCCGATCCCGATGACCTGGCGTCCAAAATCACCCATGCAGGGGCAATTTTTCTGGGTCAATGGACACCCGAGGCGATCGGTGATTACGTCGGTGGTCCCAACCATGTGTTGCCAACCGCGCGGTCTGCACGTTTTTCATCCGGACTGTCGGTGTTGGATTTCATGAAGCGCACCACAATGGCACGCATGACCCCTGCGTCTTTACGTCAAATCGGACCTGCAGCAGAAATTCTGGCGCGATCTGAAAACCTAGAGGCGCATGGTCTCTCGGTCACGGCACGCCTTGCGCGGTTGAACCGGCCAGTAGACACCTAATCCGACGCGGAACAATTAAAAGGTTTGACAGAGGGCACCCTCTCAACATTACTAAACTGTGTAGTAAAGTTTTGAGGTGGCCATGCTGCAAGAAATTCCTGAGGGCAAATGGATTGCCAGCTTCCGGCGTGTTCTGGCACTGAACGGGATCACGCAAGGGACCTCTGTTGCGATTGTTGCAGAGTCCCAGTCGCGCCCCATCCTGCGGCAACTGTGCGAAATCGCTCTCTACGAACTGGGGGCATCCTATTCCACTATATGCCTGCCTACGCCCGAGCAAACAGCACCCGTACCTGTGAAATCAACCGGTGCCTCGAATGCAATTGCTAGCAAACGACATGTGATTGAGGCGCTCAAGGCAGTTGAAGTGGTGGTCGATGTCACGGTCGAAGGTTTGTTGCACGCCGAGGAATGGCCCGAAATAGAAACCGCCGGGGCCCGTCTATTTGTTGTGTGTAATGAGCACCCCGAAATTCTTGAACGTACAGAACCGCAGGCCGAGTTGGGCCCAAAGGTCGCCCGTGGCATCAAGATGCTGCAAGATGCATCCACGATGCGCATCACCAGCGCAGCAGGTACAGATCTGACAGTCGACATCCGCGATGCACCGTGTGGCGGCACTCCGGGATACACGACTGTCCCGGGCGGGGTGGCGCATTGGCCGGGTGGCTTATGTTTGTGTTTTCCCGGACCAAACACGGTGAATGGACGCATTGTCATGGCACCGGGCGACATGAACTTGACCTTCAAAACCTATTTATCGGCCCCAATCGACTTTACGATCGAAAATGACTTTGTCCGCAAAATCACGGGCGATAACCTAGATGCCGAGTTATTTCGCGAATATCTGTCAGCGTGGAAGGACCCGATGGCGTATGGGTTAAGTCATGTCGGGTGGGGAATGAACCCACGCGCGCGTTGGGAGTCTTTGGCTCTTTATGACAAGCGAGACATTCAATCGACGGAATTCCGCGCTTGGGCTGGAAACTTTCTATGGTCAACCGGATCCAATCAATACGCCGGTCGCTTTAGTCTGGGTCATTTTGATCTGCCGATGCGGGGATGTTCCATTTTCCTGGATGACACAGCGGTGGTCATTGATGGCACCTTGCAAGGAGAGTTGGCATGACATTTCACGACTATTACGACGTGTCCCGCTTCCGTCCCGAACATATTGCCATGCTGGAACGGATCAATGAATTAGGTCCGGCATTTGCCGAACGCGCCGTGCAGCACGATCTGGAGGCCAGCTTTCCAACTCAAAACTATGTGGATCTGGCCGACGCCGGATTTCTAAAGCTTGTCATTCCCCAAGAGTTTGGAGGCCTTGGCTTTAGCCTCGGCGAATATGCCACAATCGGAGCCGAGATCGGTAAATATTGCGGCGCGACCGCTCTGACCTTTAACATGCACACGTCTTCCATGATGTGGCTGCGGTTCATGTTTGACATGGACAATCTCACCTCAACTGAAAAAGCCGCTTTTGGGCGGATGCGTGCCAAACAGTTCCCAAAGGTCGTGGAAGACGGCGCAGTTTTTTCACAACCTATCTCCGAAGGTGGTGCAAACTGGACATCGGATCCCATAAAAACCAACTGCAGACGCGTGGATGGGGGATGGCTGATCAACGGATTTAAAAAATTTGCCTCGTTATCAGGACATTGCGACTATTACTCGATTGTTTGCACCGAACATTTCGACGGCCAGCCCCCGCATCACGAAGACACGATGGACTTTGCCGTACATAAGGACGCACCGGGGTTGTCGGTCATCGGAGATTGGGACCCGATCGGCATGCGTGGAACCGTCAGCAGGGATCTGGTTCTGAAAGACGTCTTTGTGAGCGAAGACGACCTGATGATGCCCGCTGGTGTGTTCGGAAAAACATTGTCTCAGTGGCCGCATATGATGGCAACGCTGACGCCTGCCTACATGGGTGTGGCACAATCAGCGTATGACTTTACGGTGCAGTACCTGCGCGGTGAAACACCGGGCTGCCCCCCGATCGACCGGCGCATCTATCCGACCAAACGCGCCGCTGTGGGTCGAATGTTCCAGAAATTGACCGAAATGCGGTCTTTGTGGACCCAGGCCTTTTTTGAGGCGCGCCCTTTTCCTTCTAAATCAGAGGTCATGCGCGTTTACGCTGCGCAACATGCCGTCATGGAAGGTGTGCAGGAAATTGCGGCACTGGCCATCCGCACATGCGGAGGTCAATCCATGCTTAAAACGCTCCCTCTTGAGCGGATTTATCGCGACAGCCGGTGCGGCGCATTAATGCTGCCGTATACGACTGAAATCATGGAAGATTATTTGTCTGTCATGTCAATCTACGATATGGATGATATTGACACACTACAAGCGGATACCGCATCTGCACGTATTTCGATGTGGCGACCCGAGGGATAAACAATGCCGCAGCATCGGGTCCAATGTCACAGACAGATCCCCCGCAAAGCAGCAGAAGTCTGGCAAGTGCTGGCCGGATTTGATCTGGGCTGGCATCCGGAAATTGCGCAATGTGATGTGTTTCGGGGCCCGTCCGGGGCCTTGTTGCGCCGTTTCAAGGATGTCAGCGGACAGGTCTACGAAGAACAACGCAGTTACATAAGTCACAGCGACCGGGTACTGGGTTACGAATTGCTGGATGGTATCGACGGGCTGCTGCGCTATTGCGCCGAAGTCTCTGTTGAAAATGCAGGTCCGCACTGCCGGGTGACCTGGACCGCCAATATCTCAGCCCAAAACCCACGTGGTCAGGACATTGCCCGCGGCACGACAGAGATTTTTGAAACCGCGCTGACGGCGTTGGCCACCGCAGCCATGCCAAAATCGATCGTATCCCAAAAGCCTCGGCCTGCTCCTTTGAGCGAACGGATACTCTCGACAGAGCCCAAACTGCATCTTTTGCAAGGTCCGATGGACCCTGACGAGGCACCGTTGGTTTTGTTCCTGCATGGCATCGGGGGCAATGCAACCAACTGGACCGACCAGCTATCGCAGCTTGGACCAAAATACAGGGTCGCTGCGCTCAATCTGCGAGGCTATGGTGGCAGTCACCTCGGCGCAGAGCCCACCCGGATCGAAGACCACTGCGCCGATATTCTTGCGGTTCAAACAGCTTTTGGTGCGCACAAGCTGGTCCTTGTCGGGCTAAGCCTTGGCGCATGGATCGCAACCAGCTTTGCGATGCGCCACAGCGACCAACTGGCCGGATTGGTTTTGGCGGGTGGTTGCACCGGCATGTCAGAGGCACCAGCCAATGTACGTGACAGCTTTCGCTCAGCACGCGAAGCACCTTTGGACGCAGGCAAAACGCCCGCAGATTTTGCGGCCGATGTTGTAACACTTATTGCAGGTCCGCAGGCAACTCCATCACAACGTGCCGCTTTGTTGGGGTCCATGTCAGAGATCCCAGCCAATACCTATCGCGACGCATTGCACTGTTTTTGCAACCCCACGGAACGCTTTGACTTTGACCGAATTGACTGCCCCGTACTGATGATGACAGGCGCACATGATACCCTCGCCCCCCCAACCGAAATTAGAGACGTCGCCAATACGATCCGACACGCACGCGCAACACGATCAGATGTCCAATTCGAAGCCCTGCCTGCTGCCGGGCATGTTTGCAACCTCGAGGCTCCTGACGACTTTAACGCCTGTCTCGAAACATTTCTGTGGCGCCTGCCAGGCTCCATAAGCGGTGGGAAATTAACCGCCCTAGAGCGCCAAAAGGCCAAACATGATCACATCCTGTCTGCCGCACATATCGAATTCTGCGCCAAAGGGTTTGATGGGGCGTCAATGGATCGGATTGCAGAGCGTGCCGATGTCTCAAAACCCACCCTCTACCAATATTTTGGCAATAAAGATCAACTCTTCAGTGCTGTATTAAGCAGAGGCAAAACCCATATCATTGCACCGCTACTCTCTGGTCAGGGGGCCTTGGCCGACCGATTATGGCGCTTTGCCTGGACCTATGCAGATTTCGTTTTGCGGCCGGACATGCTATCTTTGGCGCGGCTCATTCTGGGCGAAGCACAACGCCGACCCGAAGCCGCCAAAGCCTATCACGACAATGGGCCGGGGCGCGCGCTGGAAGGATTGGTGGATTTCATCATGGATCAGGCCGCAAAAGGAAATCTCAAAACCGACGCTCCAGATTTGGCAGCCCAAGATTTATGGTCGCTCATTTTATCTGGCCCAAGGGACCACCATTTGCATCACGTGGACAGCCCGCCTGATAACAGCCACCTCTCGCGCGTTATCTCTCATGGTCTGGAGGTCTTTTTGCGGATCTATGCGACAGACCCTCAAGAACAGATAAAGATACTGCACAGTCTTACGGCTCTGCACCAATCGAATTGATGCCCGCCACTGGAAAACACCGGCCACAGGATACTTTGGGAAAGCAAACCTAGGCCTCCGAGAACAATGCAATCCTTGAAAAGTTGCAAAACAGCAGCTTTACCTTATTCAAAGAACACAGCCATCCACCACTGGGACGACCTTATGGAAAGCGATTATGTCATCATCGGAGGCGGCGTGGTGGGCCTCTCGGTCGCGTGGGGTTTGCTGCGGCGCGGACGATCCGTCACTGTAATCGACGGAGATGACGGATCCTTTCGCGCAAGCCGCGGAAATTTCGGACTGGTCTGGGTGCAGTCAAAAGGGATGAAGCAACCGCAATACGCCCGCTGGTCCCAAACATCTGCGGCGATGTGGGCCGATTTTGCGGCCGAGTTGGGCGATAACACGGGACACACCGTGCCACTTGAACAAAAGGGCGGCTATGATCTGCATTTCTCGGAAGAGACGCTCCATGCAACAATAGACACCTACGAAACCCTGAAAACACAATTGGATGGCAACTATCCTTACGACGTTTTGGGCCACAACGCATTGCGCAAGGAAGAGCCGCACATCGGGCCAAAGGTTGTTGGTGCTATCCTGCATCATCAAGATGGCCATGCAAATCCGCTAAAACTTTTGATGGCTCTGGCCACAGATGTGCGAAAGATGGGAGGGCAGGTTCTCACGGGGCAGACGGTTGTCGATGTGGCCAAGCCTGATACATTTCGGGTGACGTGCAAAGACGGCTTAACCCTGTGCGCGGACAAGGTTGTGCTTTCGGCAGGACTTGGGGCAATGCAGTTGGGACCCCGTATGGGGTTTAAGGCACCAATACGCCCCCAAAGAGGTCAGGTTCTTATTACAGAAAAATTGCCAAAACTGATCAACCGCCCGTCGTTGATTGCGCGTCAGGTAGACGAAGGCGGCATTCAAATCGGCGCCACCAATGAAGAGGTCGGCATGGATGATCGCGTAACGCAACCAGCCGTGTCGGCGCTGGCGGGCGAGGCAATTGCAGCCTACCCCGCACTGGCGCGCGCGCAACTGGTGCGCAGTTGGGGGGCTTTGCGGGTCCTGTCGCCAGATGGTTTGCCAATATATCAAGAAAGCGCAGATATGCCCGGCGCCTATCTGGTGACATGCCATAGCGGAATTACTTTGGCCGCCGCCCATGCACGTCTTTTACCCGATTGGCTGGAGCGCGCCGATATAGCCCCAAATCTGGAGGTCTTCAGTGAAAACCGCTTCGACTTTTCGTGAACTGACCAGAGAGCCGCGTGTGGAAGTGACACTCGACGGCGAAAAGCTTTGCCTGCCGGACGGGGCAAACCTCGCTGCGGCCTTACTGGTTGCCGGTGTCACGACATTCCGGAAAACCCCAGTCTCGGACACCCCACGCGGACCGTTTTGCATGATGGGCACATGCTTTGATTGTTTGGTCGAAATTGACGGTGTCGCCAGACAGGCCTGCATGCTGAACGTGCGTGCGGGTTTGGCAATCATACGTTTGCCAGACGCACAGGTTCCCAATGCAGAAACCTGACCTTGTTATAGTTGGTGCAGGACCCGCTGGCATGGCCGCTGCAAATCAGGCAGCAGAATTGGGCCTAAAGGTCTGTATTCTTGATGAACAGTCCAATCCAGGAGGCCAGATTTACCGCGACGTCGATCGGGTTGCACCGATACGCGGCGATGCCCTTGGGGCGGATTACACCTATGGAACCCGACTCACCGACAAGCTGCACCATGCAAACATTGTCCATATGTCCGGCGCTACAGTCTGGGCTATCGAAAAGGGATTTTGCGTGTCCTACACCCAAAACGGGCGCGGCGCACAAATCATCGCGGATCATATCTTGCTGGCAACTGGTGCTCTTGAACGGCCAATGCCAATTCCGGGATGGACCCTGCCGGGCGTCATGACCGCAGGCGCCGGGCAAATCCTATTAAAGCAGTCTGGCGTGGTGGCCCAGAATGCTGTTTTGGTCGGATCGGGCCCTTTGTTGTATCTGATCGCCTGTCAAATGCTGCGCGCAGGGTCCGCACCAAAGGCCCTTATTGAGACCCAGACCGGTGCGGATACGCGCGCGGCACTGCGACATCTCCCCCGTGCTTTGCAAGGGTGGCCTTATTTGGTGAAAGGTTTGAAAATGCTGGCCGCGATCAGGCGTGCTGGCGTGCCACGGTATCAAGGAACTGCATCAGTGTCGATCACAGGTACGGATCATGTCGAAGCCGTGCATTTCATGCACAAAGGACGGACCAAGAGCATTTCCTGCGATACGGTTTTTATGCACCATGGTGTTGTCCCCAACACGCAGGCCGCGAGGTCGCTCGGTATTGCCCACCACTGGCACAATGCGCAGCAAGCATTCGTTCCAAAACTGGATGAGTGGGGACATAGCGATTTCGCAGGCGTCTTTATTGCAGGCGATAGCGCAGGAATAGGCGGAGCCAAAACCGCAGAGGCCTATGGCAAGCTGACGGCCCTGAAAATTGCGGAAATGACAGGTCGTCTCACGGTCGGTGAACGCGATAGAAAGGCCAGCCCGATACAACGGAGTTTGTCACATGAACTGGCCGCGCGGCCCTTTCTTGATACAGCCTATCCACCGTTCAACGCGGCACTGACCCCTTCTGACAACACACTTATTTGTCGCTGCGAAGAGGTTACCGCCGGGGATATACGCCGCTATACCAAACTTGGATGCACAGGCCCCAATCAGGCCAAAGCCTTTGGTCGCGCGGGCATGGGACCTTGCCAAGGGCGTTATTGCGGGCTGACCGTGACCACACTGATTGCGAAAGAAACGGGACAATCGCCGGATACAACCGGCTACTATCGCATTCGCCCCCCACTAAAACCGGTGACATTGGGTGAGATTGCTGCAATGGACATCACAACAGACGAGTCACCCCAGTAGGAGAGCCGCATGATAGAACGTCTTGAGACCAGCCAACGCATGAGCAAAATCGTCAAACATAATGGCGTCGCTTATTTATGTGGACAGGTCGGACACGGGGATACGGTCACTGATCAAACCCGTGATTGCCTGTCACGGGTGGAGGATCTTTTGGAAAAAGCCGGCTCTTCACGGACTGAAATGTTACAGGTCGTAATCTGGTTGGCCGACATGGCAGATTTTGCTGAAATGAATGCTGTTTGGGATGACTGGGTTCCTGCAGGCCATGCTCCGGCGCGTGCGTGTGGCGAGGCAAAGCTAGCCCGACCAGAATTAAAGGTCGAAATTATCGTTACCGCTGCCTGCTGATCAGCGCTTGGGTCGCCACTTATATCTTGGCAGAGTGGCCCAAAGTCGGATTAAAAAAATATCAGACGTAACAGGAATAAAAGACCACCTGAAAATACTGGTGACGCGTGGCATGCCAGAGAAAAGACTTACTTGCGACGCAGCGTTTCACCGTAGCTAATCGTCGGTTCCAATTCGACAGTCGTTTCGATATCTTTTCCCGGGTTTTCAACGCGTTGTGCAATTATCTGCGCAGCGCGTTCGCCAATCTCGCGCCGACAGGCATCCATCGTGGTCAAACGACGCGGCAAACCTTCCAGAAGATCAACGCCGTTGAACCCCGCCAGGCCAATTTCCTCTGGGATGCTGACACCATTTTCCAAAAGATAAAGCAATCCGCCCGCACCAATCATATCATTTGAATAGTACAAGAAATCGATCTCTGGCGTTCGTTCAATCATTGTGGCAGTCATTTCGCGGCCCTTGGCAAGCGCCGATCCGCCGGAATAGAACTCTTTGTCCGCGATTTCGACGCCGGATTTGGCGAGCACTTCGGTAAAACCCTCAAACCTTTTTCGGGCCCTGTGGTCCAGTGGCATCTTAGTGCCGAGAAACCCGATATGTTCGAATCCAGCCTTCAAAATTGCCCGGGCCATTTCCCGGCCTGCACGACGATGTGAAATTCCAACCATCGCGTCGATGGGTTCACCATCTACATCCATGATCTCTACGACAGGGATGCCGGACGCATGCAGCATGGCCCGCGAAGCTTCTGTATGCTCCAGCCCGGCGACAATCACACCAGAGGGTCGCCAAGACAGCATCTCGTACAGGACTTTTTGTTCCTTTTCAGGCATGTAATCGGTAACACCTACAACGGGCTGCAACTCCGTATCCTCAAACACGCGGCTGATGCCAGCCATGACCTCTGGAAATACCATGTTGGACAATGACGGGATGACAACAGCCACCAGATTCACACGCTGGCTGGCAAGTGCGCCGGCTATTTTATTTGGCACATAGCCAAGCGATTTCGCCGCTTCGAGAACTCTTTCACGCGTTGCGGCAGAGACGTCTCCGCGGTTGCGAAGCACCCGGCTGACAGTCATTTCGCTAACACCACTGGCGGCGGAAACATCGCGCAGGGTTAAAGGGCGGGCGGTGATGTTGGCCAAGGTGATCTCCTGTCACTGTGAAGCTACACTATCGCATTGTAGGGATTCAGGACAAGGCATTGGGGTCCAAGGAGGCCGGATTGTTTTTCACAGTTGCGTTGTAGCAGGTACAGCCGTTACACAACGAACCGATGGCTCCGTGGCTCAACTGGATAGAGCAGCCCCCTCCTAAGGGGCAGGTTGCAGGTTCGAACCCTGCCGGAGTCGCCAATAAAATCAAATAATTATGT